>PHCA01000016.1:1020-7456 GCA_002842085.1 Chloroflexi bacterium HGW-Chloroflexi-1 | reverse complement strand
GGGACATCTATTTTTCCGGAACGGCCTGAATCAGCCCGACTTGCTTACCTACCTTCTCGAAGATCTCCAGCACCCGGTTCAGTTGTGCGTCGGTGTGCGTGGCCATGTAACTGGTGCGCAGCAGCTCGTGGCCCGGCTGCACGGCTGGCGCCAGCACCGGGTTGACGAATACGCCGGCGTCGAAGAGCAGCTTCCAGGTCATGATCGTCCGGTCGAGGTCGCCGATGATGATCGGGATCACCGGCGTGGTCGAAGCGCCTGTGTCGAAGCCCAGTTGCTGATACCCTTTGCGCATGTAGTCGGCGATCTCGGTCAGGCGCTGGATGCGCTCGGGTTCTTCCTGCATGACGTGCAGCGCGGCCAGTGCGGCCGCGGCGTTGGCCGGCGGGATGCTGGCGCTAAAAATCATCGATCGGGCGTGGTGCTTGACGTAATGAATGACCGGCTCGTCGCCGGCGATGAAGCCGCCCAGCGACGCGAAGGACTTGCTGAACGTGGACATGATCAGGTCCACCTGGTCGGTCACGCCGAAATGCGCGGCCGTGCCGCGGCCGCCGCCCAGTACGCCCATCGCGTGCGCGTCGTCGACCATCAGGCGGGCGCCGTATTGCTTGCACAGCGGCACGATCTCGGGCAGCGGCGCGATGTCCCCTTCCATGCTGAACAGGCCATCGACCACGACCAGCTTGCCCCGGTCCTCGGGCAGTTTGGCCAGCAGCCGCTCCAGCTCGGCCATGTCGTTGTGCGCGTAGCGCCTGGTCTCGCCCCAGCTCAGCCGGGCGCCGTCCATGATGCTGGCGTGATCTTCCTTGTCCAGGATCACGATGTCGCCGCGCGTTACCAGCGCGCTGATCGCGCCCAGGTTGACCTGCATCCCGGTCGAGAAGACCAGCGCGGCCTCCTTGCCCACCCACTCGGCCAGCTCGTGCTCCAGTTGCTCGTGCATCTCCAGCGTGCCGTTGAGGAACCGCGACCCGGTGCAACTGGTGCCGTAGTGCTGGATGGCGTCCAACGCGGCCTGGCGTACCTTGGGATGGGTCGTCAGCCCGAGATAGTTGTTGGACCCGCACATGATCAGCCGGTGACCCCGGCAGACCGCTTCGGCGCCTTCGTTTTCGGTCAACGGGATGAAGTACGGGTAAACGCCCGCAGCGATTGCCTCTTTGGCAATTGTGTAGTCGTGGCACTTCTGAAAAATGTCCAAGAGATAGTTCTCCTTTGCGTATTGCGAATTGCGTATTGCGAATTGCGAATTGCGAATTGCGTGGTGCGTGTGAAAAGAGTAATGATGATGACAACAAGCTACGAACGTATCTTCTCGATAATCCGGGGCTGTGGCTGGTCTGTGACCGAGCCACGGTGGCTCGGTCACAGACCGGCCACAGCCTCAGCGCCACAGCATACCCCGAAAAACTGAGAAGATACATCACGCCGCATCACGCCAGATAGCCGTGTTCTCGATACCAGACAAAGGCCTGCTCGATTGCGGCCGCGGCGGGCAGCAGCGGATAGCCCAGCTCGCGCACGGCCTTGCTCGAATCGAAGAAGAAATCGATCCCGCTCAGGCGGATCTGCTCGCCGCTGACCACCGGCGGGCGGTGGCTGACCCGGTTGAACGCGTCTACGGCCACCGCGGCCGGGCCGAGCACCCAGCGCGGGATTGTGAAGCGTGGGATGGGCCGGCCGGCCAGGCCGACGATGATCTCGGCGAGCTGGCGGTGGGTCAGGTTTTCGCCGCCCAGGATGTAGCGCTCGCCCACGCGGCCACGCTCGGCGGCGGCCAGATGTCCCTGCGCCACCGCGGCCACGTCCGCGACGCACATGCCGCCGGCCGGCACGGCTGGCGCCGTGCGGCGGGCGAATGCGATGACGGCGCTGCTCGAGATCAGGTGGTGGTCGCCCGCCCCGATCACCGCGGCCGGGTTGACGATCACCGCGTCAAGGCCGCGGTCGATGGCCCGGTACACCTCGGCCTCGGCCCGGTGCTTGCTGTCGGCATAGGCGAACGAGGCGCTGACCGGGTCGAAAGGAATATCCTCGTTGGCTGGCCCTCCGTTCTGCGCGATCCCGATCGCCGCGACCGATGAGGTGTGGACTACGCGCGGGACGCCGGCGCGCACGCAGGCGTCCAGCACGATGCGGGTACCCTCGACGTTGACTCGATAGACCTGCTCCCGCCGTGCCCGCCAGTAGGATGACAGCGCCGCGACGTGGAAGACCAGATCACAGCCCGCCACCGCCCGAACGACCGCGTCGACGTCCAGGATGTCGCCGATGGCGTGTTCCACCGGCCGGCCGTCCAACGCGATCAGGCTGGAATTGGCCCGCCGCAACACCCGGACCGCGTCACCGCGGGCGATCAATGCGGCGACCAGTTGCGACCCGACGAACCCGGCGCCGCCTGTGACCAGTACTTTCACGCTAAATCCTCACTTCAGAATCAGTAGTCTGTCAAGGATGAATTGATGGGTAGGGGCAGCGCCTCCGTGCCTGCCCGCGTGGGCGACCACAGAGGAGCCTGCCCTGAGCCTGTCGAAGGGTTCGCCCCTACAATCACCCATCAAATGAGAGTTGACCGACTATACTCCGCACGGGTAGGTGTTGGACTTTTTCAGATTCGGCGAGAACCCCCATATGTGGCAGTTTGAGGCGATTTGCCGGCTTCATCCCCACATATGGCGGCATAGCAGCTGGCACGTATTATTCGAAAAAGTCCAAATCTCACCCGTTTCCAGTATACCAGGCAGCGGTTGCCTCCCAGGCAGGAGACACGGCTACAGCGAGTGTCCGAATTCCCCGCGCAATAGCCTCCTCCTGACTTTGGCATACACCGCTATCCACCAGCGTCTGCAGGGTCTGGCGAACGTCGGACCGCAAGAGAACGTTGCGAGCGATACTTCTGGCCTGTTCCTCGATCAGCGCCTCTGACAAGGACACCACGTCCGCATCTACGTCCTTGGCTGACAATAACGCAGCTTGCGGTTCATGGGCAGTTATGCTTTTCTTTTCCATCGATGCTCACCTTCCGTACGTCTGCGCCACATGCTCAATCAATTGATTGCTGTAGTGCGTGCCTTGCTCTTGACATCGGCGCAACAGACGCCGAATCTCATCTCGAGTCAATAGTCCATCGAGGCCGGCGCGTCCCAAGACACCAGGAAACGTATCCTCTCAATAATCCGGGGTGGCTGTGGCCGGTCTCCTGACCGAGCCACGGTGGGCTGAACATGGCGCGTTCACTTTCATAGGATCAGACTACCACTGAAACCGCATTTTGGCGACAAGGGCATGACAAAATTTCTCGTGCTCTACATCCCGCGCCAGCGGCTGCAACGGGCCGTCTCCTGGCTAAATGGGGCCAAAGTGAGGGCCAGAAGGCAGTTTTCCTCTGCTGCAAAGGCATCCCACGGCCAAGGGCCACGGAAAATTTTGTCATGGTCAACACGCCTTTTAAGCAAGCCAGTGGTAGTCTGAGACTACACAGGGTGACAGGGCGATCAATGACCAATCTACCAATCTACCAATCTACCAATCTACCAAAAAAGCTTACAACGTCTTCTCATAAATCCGATACGTCTTATACCGCGTCATCCCCAGCCGCTCGATGATCTGGGTCATCATGGTGTTGTTCTCCAGGATCCATGAGCCTTCCAGGCGTTTGTAGCCGCGCGCCAGCGCCTCTTGCGCGGTCCGGAGGTAGAAGATCGCGTCGGCGCCCCGGCCGCGGTGCTCCTCGACCAACCCCATGATCATCAGGCGGAGCTGGTCGACCTTGCGTTTGTGCCAGAGGAACTTGAGCAGGCCGAAGGGCCACATGTGACCGCCCCCGGACCAGCGCAGCGCCTGGTGCAGGTCGGGGAGGCCCATGGAAACGCCGACCGGCGTACCATCTTCGAGCTCGGCGATGAGGATCAAGTTCGGGTCGAGCACCGCTTTTAGCCCGCTGGCCAGGTGGTCGATCTCGGCATCGGTCATCGGCACGAAACCCCAGTTGCGCTCCCAGGCGCGATTGTAGACCTGCTTGACCAGTTGGACCTCACGGTCGAAGTGGCGCATGTCGACCTTGCGTACGCGGATGCCCTGGCGCTGCGCGGCCTTCTCGGCGACGCGGAACAGCTTCTCCGGCGCAGCCTCCAGCCCCCGGGTCAGATCTGCAATGTAGGCGAATACGTCCATGACCTTGCCGTAGCCGTGACCTTCGATCAAGGCGGGGTAGTAGCGCGGGTTGTAGGTCATCATCACCATCGGCGGTTCGTCGAACCCGTCGATCAGGGCGCCGATCTCCTGGTTGGTGGAGAAATTCAGCGGCCCGCGCATGATCGTCATGCCCTGGCCGCGGGTCCACGCCTCGGCCGCGGCCAGGAGCGCGTCCGCGACCGCCTGGTCATCGATCGCCTCGAAGAAGCCGAAGGCGCCCATCCGTTCGTTGTGGACCGCGTTATGGTTGTCGTCGACGACCGCGCCGACCGTGCCGACCAGCTCGCCGGCCCGCCGCGCCAGAAAGAGCTGGTAGCGAGCGTGCTCGTAGAAGGGGTTCTTCTTCGGGTCGAAGAAATCGAGGCGCTCCTCGATCAGCGGCGGTACCCAGTTGGGGTCGTCGCGGTAGAGGGTGAAAGGAAATTTGACGAACGCCAGCCGGTCTTTTCGATCCGTGACCTGCTCGATACGAAGGTTGTCACTCATTGAGTTTGCCTTTCTCTGTAACTATTCAGCCATTCAGTCCCAGTAAGCATCCTGAGCGGAAACCGGCGTCGTGTGCCGGTTGGAGTCGAAGGATGCGGCTTTGCTGAATGACCGCTCTGCTGGGCTAAATAGTTGCCTTTCTCGTGCGCCCCGGCAAGCGCGATGTTTGGCCGTGTCGGGAACACTAACGCGCATACAGCACTTCTGAGACGGCTGGTGGTATTCTTTCAATAATCCCGGGTCGCTGTGGCCGGTCTGTGACCGAGCCACCCGTGGCTCGGTCACAGACCGGCCACAGCATACCCCGAAAAACTGAGAGGATACCCTCTCCCCATTACCTCAGAACCCAGACACGCTCGCATTATAACACGCCTCCGACCGTTCGCAAACAGTGACTGGAGTCACGCGGGTGTTTGGATCACGAAGGCGCGAGGGGCCGCGAAGCGCACGAAGCGCGAAGATCGCGAAGCGCGAGGATCACGAAGGCGCGAAGAGCCGCGAAGATCGCGAAGCGCGAAGAGCACGAAGGCGCGAAGGGCCGTGGTGTGAGCTGCCACACCCTTGCGGTTTGGTCGCGTTCAAAGATGGGTTGCCAGTTTCTGAACGCTTACTTCGCGTTCGTCGTTTCTTTACTGGGCCTCGTGCGCCAAGCACTTCGCCAGCAGATCCCTGGCCAGCGCCTTCGTATCCAGCGCGTACGCATGCTCCAGCACGGGGCCGACGCAGCCCGGACAGCCGCGCTCGCACGGGCAGCCGGTCACCAGGTCATACGCGGCCCGCAACATCTCGGGCATGGCGGCCCACATCTGGGCCGCGTAGCCGACCCCGGCCGGCGTCGCCACGCCCCCCAGCCCCGAGCTGACCCGCACGGTGGCTTCGGCGCGGCGGTGGCACGCCGGACAGAGGGTCACCAGGTTGCCCAACTGGTTGGCGGCGCGCCACGCCTGGTCAGCGGGCAGGCCGGGGCGCAGGCTCGGGTCGGCCAGGAACGCGCGGAACGGGATCTTGTGGTGGACGTGGTGCTGATTGCCGATTGCCGACCCTTCGACTGGCCTCAGGACAGGTTTGCGATTTGCGGTTTCTGGGACTGTAACTCCGTTGGAGCTACCCCCCACAGGTTCCGGCGCGCCGCAGTTCTGGCAGCGGTAGCCGGCGCGGGCGCGGGCGGCATCCCGCTGGGTCGCCCACTCCGGCCCGTAGTCGTTCGGGTCCGAGAACCACTGCCCGGCCGCGCGCAGCTCGTCGATCAGCGCCTGGCCGAAGGTAAGCCAGCACGCCTGGGTTTCCAACGTCTGTTCGGGCAGGTCGATCGGGCCGAAGCCCAGCACTTCGTTGGTCCCGCGGCGCAGCATCTTGTAGCCGGTGGCCCGGCTGATCACGCGCACATCGCCCCAATGGATTTCGGATTTCGGATTTCGGATTTCGGATTGATTATCCGATGATCCCACATCCGCGACCCGCAAGCGCACGACTTCTTCGCCGATGCTGGGCCGGGTGTAGAAGTCCACGTCGACGGGCCGCACGTGGGCGATGCCGCCTGCCCAGTCCAACTGGTCGACCAGGTAGGTGGCGCCCTCGTGGATGTAGACCGCGCCCTCGTAGAGCAGCAACGGCACGCTGAAGCGATCCAGCTCGCCGATCACCTGGGGCGACTCGTCCCCCTGGCTGGCCTGGATCACGACCCGATCGGCCGCGGCGCTGCGCAGGCTGATGGCGGTCGCCGGGGTGCCCGCGCCGGCCCAGTAGCAGCGGC
>PHCA01000016.1:0-975 GCA_002842085.1 Chloroflexi bacterium HGW-Chloroflexi-1 | reverse complement strand
GATGTACTGGTCCAGCGCGTCCGCGGCCGCCACCAGCACCGCGACCGCGCTGCCCTGGCGCCGGCCCGCCCGGCCCATCTGCTGCCACGCGCTGGCGATCGTGCCCGGATAGCCGGCCAGCACGGCCGCGTCCAACTGCCCGATATCGACGCCCAGCTCCAGCGCGTTCGTGGCCACCACCCCGCGCACGCTCCCGTCGCGCAGCCCGGCCTCGATCGCCCGGCGCTCCGCGGGCAGATAGCCGCCGCGGTAACCGCGGATGGATTGGGTAGTGGGTAGTGGGTATTGGGTATTGGGTATTGGGTATTTGTGGTTTGCTATTATCTGCCCTTTGCCCCCTGCCTCCTGCCCCTTGCCCCTTGCCTCCTGCCCCCTGTCTCCTGTCTCCTGCCCCCTGCCCCCTGCCTCCTGCCCTTTGCCCCCTGCCTCCTGTCTCCTGCCCCCTGCCCCCACCCTCTCCCTCAAATCCGTCAGCATCAACTCGGCCGTCAGGCGGGCGCGGGCGAAGAGGATCGTTTGCACGTCGTGGCGCAGCAGGTGCGCGGCCAGGTCCGCGGCCTCCAGGCTGCTGCTCCGCCGGATGCCCAGGGCCGGGTCCACCAGCGGCGGGTTGTAGAACAGGACGTGGCGCGCGCCGGCCGGCGCGCCGTCCTGCTCCGGGCCGATCACGGTCACCGGCGCCTCGACCAACCGGGCCGCCAGCTCGCCCGGGTTGGCGATGGTGGCCGAGGCCAGGATGAACTGGGGGGCGCTGCCGTAGAACCGGCAGATGCGGCGCAGCCGGCGCAGCACGTTGGCTACGTGGGAGCCGAACACACCGCGGTAGACGTGCATCTCGTCGATCACCACGACGCGCAGCCCGGCGAAGAACGCGGCCCAGCGCGGGTGTTGCGGCAGGATGCCCACGTGCAGCATGTCGGGGTTGGAGAGGATGATGCGGGCCGTGTCGCGAATCCTGGCGCGCTGGCTTGAGGG
>PHCA01000310.1 GCA_002842085.1 Chloroflexi bacterium HGW-Chloroflexi-1 | reverse complement strand
GTTCTGTCTTCTTCAATACGGCAAGCAACGAAGTGAGGTAACTAAGAGTATTTGCGCCCCCCGGATTGGGCCAACTCGCTTTCAAGCTGCCTCATGCGCTGCAGCAACGCCTCGTAGTGATCAACGCTCAGCATCACCGCCCTGGGCCGGCTGTATCGCGTGATATAGTAAACCTGGTCACCCTGGCCGACCTGCTCTACTACACTCTTGATCTGCCGCTTGGCTTCACTGACCGAGAGAATCCTCACTGTCACACCTCTTTCTTGGCCAAGATGTTGGCCAAGATGATTATACCCCCTGAAGCCAGATCAGGTCAAGCCGGGTCCAGGCCTGACAGGTTTCCGAAACCTGTCAGGTCCGGACTCATGGCCGGCTGTTCAACAGAATTGCCCCCCGCCCTGCCCCCAACGTCACGCTCGTCACGGCTGTGTAGTCCACCCGCCATCCGCTGATGTCTCCACTGGGCGGCACAAACCCGCCGCCGACCGGATCGGCCCGATAGTAGGCGCCGCCCAGGTTCACCGTGCGCGCGGCCGGGCCGGGGTTGACCAGGACTTGGCCGTTGGTGTAACTCCGGCGATAGACCCCCGTGGTGCTGTCGTACAGCGCGCTCACGTCGGCCGGAATGCCGCCGACGTAGCTGCCGATCGGGATCCCGTACTCCGGCCACCATTCAGGGTCGAGGTCAAGGTCAAGGTTGAGATAGCTGTGTGAGCCTTTGACCAGCAGGTCGCTGCTCAGCAGAAACATGCGGTCGGCAAACGTGCCATCGGTGTACGATTGGGCATAGCCTGAATGGTGACATCTGTCAAATCGAGGTCGCCTCAAGTTGAAGTGACCGGGTGTTTCCCTGTTTCCTTGTCGGCCGTGAGTTGACGCCCGACCAAATTCTGTGTACAATCGTATAAGGATTTTGGTCAGGTGAGGTGTGTTATGCTGGAGTTAATCTTCTCTTCTGCTGCCAGGGTCAAGGTGTTGGCCCTGCTCTTGCTTAATCCGCAAACGAGTTTCTACCAGCGGCAGATCAGCGTCCTGACCGGGACGCGCATCTATGCCGTCCAGCGCGAGGTTGAACGGCTACAAACCCTGGGGCTACTCACCCGCTTTCCCAGGGGCAATCAGATGCACTTCCAGGTCAACCGCGACTTCTTCCTGTATCCGGAACTACGGAGCATCTTCCTGAAAACCGTCGGCATGACGGCGCTGGTCGGAGACGCTCTGAAGGTGGCCGAGAACATTGCGTTGGCTTTTGTTTACGGCTCGTATGCTGCGAACCAGGAAGGCGCGACGAGCGATATTGATCTCTTTGTCGTCGGCGACCTCTCCAGCCGGGCGCTCCACACGGCGTTGCAAGAGGCGGTGAAGCTCGCGCACCGTGAGATCAATTATAGCTTATTTAGTCCGGCAGAGTTTCGGGCCAAGGCGCAGGGGGGAGATGGATTTCTCCAAAACGTGTTGGCCAGCCCCAAGATCTTCCTGGTAGGAGATGAAAATGTCCTACGAACGCTTGTTGCGTGAAGGTCGCATCCGCCCCCACCGCACGAACCGGCAGGAGATCGCCAGTCTTTTTCGGGTGGTGGAGCGCGACCTGGCCGACGCTTCTATCACGGCCCTATCGGCCGACCGGCGCTTCGCCACTGCGTACAATGCCGCTTTGCAGGCTGCGACGGCGGTCATGTACACCGAAGGCTACCGCGCACAGAGCGTCGGGCATCACTCCACTGTGTTCGAGTTCTTGAAGGAGGCCATGGGGCTTGACATCGTACCGCTGGCTGACTACTTCGATGATTGCCGACGCAAGCGCAACATCACCGATTACGTGGGCGCCGGCTCGATCTCGGTCACCGAGGCGGCAGACCTGCTACGAGAAGCCAGGGAGTTCGCGGTCCAGGCGCGAAGTTGGACCCAGACTCACTACCCAGGCTTGCACTGATCCTTTACATCGGGAGTAACCGTGATGGCAAAGTCTAAAAACGTCATCGTCGCCCAGTCGGAGTTCAGATAATGTTTCGTGGTAGGGGCGATCCCTTGCGGTCGCCCAGGGCAGGCGCAAGGCACTGCCCCTACGAATCTTTATCTGACTCACTATAGCAGATGCCCGACGTCTTCCGCAACGGCGTGAATCCAGCGAACAATCTCCTTGCCACGACGAGACCCCTTCGGCTTCGCTCAGAGCTTGCCCTGAACGCAGTGTGGGTAGTGTTGTCCCTCAACTGCCTCTGGTTGCCTCCCCTCGGGCCCTCCAGTCCCGCCCCGCTACGCTACTCGTACCGCAACGCCTCGATCGGATTGAGCCGCGCGGCCTGGTTCGCCGGGTAGATGCCGAAGAACAGCCCGATCCCAGCCGAGAAGCCGACGGCCAGGGCTATCGAGCTGGTCGTGACCACCGCGGTCAGCGTGCCGCTCAGCGACACGAGCTTCGCCAGCCCCACGCCCACCCCGATGCCGATGACCCCGCCCAGCAGGCTGAGCGCGATGGCTTCCAGCAAGAACTGGAACAGCACGTCGGCCCGCCGCGCGCCCAGCGCCTTGCGCAGGCCGATCTCCCGCGTGCGCTCCTTCACCGAGACCAGCATGATGTTCATGATCCCGATGCCGCCCACCAGCAGCGAGATGCCCGCGATCGCGCCCAGGAAGATGGTCAAGATGCCGGTCACAGAGTTCGCCATCTCCAGCAGGGAGGCCTGGTTCAACACGCGGAAGTCGTCGCTCTCGCCGGCCCCGATGCCGAGTCCAGCACGCCGGTCACGATGAGCGTCACCTTGACGCCTTGGGCCGGCGCGAACTTGATCTGCTGGCCGACCGGGTTGGCCGTGCCGAACAGGTCTTCCGCCACCTGCGAGCCGATCACCGCGACCAGCGTCCGGTTGTCCAGGTCATCCTGCGACAAGAAACCGCCCTGCGCCAGCTTGAGGTTGTTCACCTTCATGTAAGCGGGCGTCGTGCCCACCACCATGACGTTGGCGTTGACCCCGTTGGCGATGACCTGCCCGCCGGCGTCATATTCGGGCACGACCACCGCCGCGGCCGGCGCCTGGCCCGGCGCGGCCAGCGCCTCGGCATCCGCCAGCGTCAAATTCGCCAGGCTGCCCGAGCTGCCGCGCACGCCGTGCTGCGACGTCGAGCCGGGGCTGACGCTGAGCAGGTTGGTGCCGATGCTGCTGATCTGGCTGGTGATGGACGCCTGCGCGCCCTGCCCGACGGAGAGCAGCGCCACCACGGACGCCACACCGATGATGACCCCCAGCATGGTGAGGGTCGAGCGCAGTTTGTTGGAGGTCAGCGCCTCCAACGCGGTGCGGACGTTTTCCAACAGGTCTGCGATTGTTGCAATCATTCTTTGTACCTCAATACCATAGCGACTGAGACCGGAACGCGGATGGACGCGGACGACGCGGACAGACTCAGACTTTCATCCGCGTTCTCCGCGTCGTCCGCGTCCCGGTCCTAAATCAAGCAGCGCGACTGGCATCGCCAACGATCCGGCCGTCCCGCAGCCGGATCACCCGCTGGGCGTGCGCGCCGATGGCTTCGTCGTGCGTCACCATCACCACCGTCAGGCCCTGTTCCGCGTGCAGCCGGCGCAGGATCTCCATCACCTCGGCCCCGGCGACC
>PHCA01000309.1 GCA_002842085.1 Chloroflexi bacterium HGW-Chloroflexi-1 | reverse complement strand
GCGCCTGAAGTCTGGCGGACCCTCGCGCATTACCCCCGACGATTACCTGGCCGGCCCGCCCGATCTGGTGGTGGAGGTGGCGGCGAGCAGCGCGGCCTACGACCTGCACGTCAAACGGCGTGTCTACCAGCGCAGCGGCGTGCCCGAATACCTGGCGCTGCAAGTCTACGAACAGGAAGCGACCTGGTTTGTTCTGCGAGAAGGGGCCTACGCGGCGCTGCCGGCCGATGCCGCGGGCATCCTGCGCAGCGAGCGGTTCCCGGGGCTGTGGCTGAACGGCCCCGCGCTCTGGGCCGGCGACCTGGCCGCGGTCCTGGCCACGCTCCAGGAGGGTCTGGCAACGCCGGAGCACGCCGCGTGCGTCACCGCCTTCCGCAGTCCGACTACGGAATGAAGACTCGGTTGCGGGTGAGCGTGGGGAGTGCTAGAATAGATTGTGACGCGGCCGAGAGATCGGTCACAGCGAGCGTATCTTCTCAATTTTTCGGGGAATCGCTCGCTGTGGCCGGTCTCCTGACCGAGCCACCGTGGCACGGTCAGGAGACCGGCCACAGCCCCCCCGGATTATGGCTGTCGGTGGGTCGTCATTCCGGAACAAGATGATGAGAGGGAATTGCACAGTCAACTTCAGAGCGCCACGGAGGCTGTCTTTGCAGGACTGTGGGATAGCCAGGAAGACGAGATCTGGAATGAGTATGTGCATAACGAGGCAGAATACAATGATGAAAACTCGACTGTTGCTCGTGATAGCCTTGCTGGCTGCGCTGGTCGGGGTGGCTGGTCCGGCAGCCGCCAACCCAGCCGCGCCCGCGGCCGCCGCTGACTGCAACATCTGGTGGAACGAGGTCCTGCACGACACCTTCGACTCCGACTATCGGTCGATCGTCGGTCCCACCACGCCCGGCAACACGGTCAGGCTGCGGTTGCGCGTGGCCCAATCCGACATCACCAGCGCGCGCGTGCGCGTTTGGGATGATCGCACGAACACGGCCACCTACCATGCGATGGCGTGGGATGAAACCTACGACACCGATCCCACCACCTACGACTGGTGGTACGCCGACGTCGCCGTGGGCGCCCAGCCCACGATCCTCTACTATTTCTTCGATCTGAACGATATCGGCGACGGCGCCTGCACCGCGGACCAGGATTTCTACGTGGACGACGACGTCAAGTTCTACGGCGGCGGTTACGGCGTGATGAGCGACGGCTGGATGCAGCAGGCCACTGTCTACCAGATCTTCCCCGACCGCTTCCGCGACGGCGATCCGACCAACAACCCGCCCGCCGGTCGCTTCTTCTACGATGAGGCCGGGGGCGCGCTCGTCCGTTCGGGCCAGGCCGATTGGAATTATACGATTTGCGACCCGCGGAGCACCTATTCGCCGGCCTGCGCCGCCAGGTACAGCAGCAACTTCTACGGCGGCGACTTGCAGGGCATCACCGAGAAGATCGACGCCGGCTATTTCGAGGGGCTGGGCGTGACGGTGCTCTATCTCAATCCGATCTTCCGGTCCCCATCCAACCACAAGTACGACACGGCCGACTACCTGACCATCGATCCGGACTTCGGAACCAGGGCGGACTTTGACGCGCTGGTGGCCGCGGCGGACGCGCACGGCATCGAGATCATCCTGGACGGCGTGTTCAACCACACCTCGTCCGATAGCGCCTACTTTGACCGCTACGCGCGCTACGACGCGTCCGGGAATTTGACCAGCCCCGGTGGCATAGGCAGCGACGACAACAGTGGCGCGTGCGAGAGCCCGAACTCCGCCTACCGAGACTGGTACTACATCCCCGATAGCCTGGGCTCCCCCGGCAACGACCCGGCCGATCGCTGTGACGCCGACGACACCGACGACCCGGCTGGCGCCTGGACCGAGACTTACTCGGCCTGGTGGGGCTACGGTTCCCTGCCCAAGCTCCAGGCTAACTCGGCCGCGGTGCGCGATCTGATCTGGGACGATGGGCTGAGCTCCGTCGGCCCGTACTGGATCAACGAGGGCGCCAGCGGCTGGCGCTTCGACGTGGGAGACGAGATAGATCCCGGCCTCACCGATGATCCCAGCAACGACTACTGGGAAGGCTTCCGCACCGCCGTGCGCAACGTCAAGAGCGATACCCTGATGCTCGGTGAGGTGTGGGGCGATGCTTCCGCTTTCCTGCTGGGCAACGAGTGGGACAGCGTCATGAACTATCGCTTCCGCTCCACGATGCTGAGCTGGCTCTTCACCGGCTGCGCTGGCGACGGCTGCACCGGCGGGGTCACTTTCGAGGACAACGACAGCAACAGCGCCAGCGCCAGCGGCGCCATCAGCGCCATCAGCCCGTCCGAGTTCAACGCCCGCCTGCGCTCGATCCAGGAGGACTACCCGCCCATGGCCTGGAAAGCCATGATGAACCTGGCTGGCTCCCACGACACCAACCGCTTGCGCTTCCTGCTCCGGAAGATCAACGTCGATAGCGACAGTGCGGCCGTGCAACGCATGAAGGAATGGTGGCTCTTCGCCTTCACATACACCGGCGCGCCGACTCTCTACTACGGCGACGAGGTCGGCCTGAGCCACGACGGGGTCTGGTCAAACGGCAAGTGGGAGGACGACCCCTACAATCGGGCGCCCTTCCCCTGGTCCGACGCCGGCGGCAGCAGCTACTCCGCTGACACGGCCGACCTGCTCCCGCACGTGCGCAAGATGGCCTGCATCCGCCAGAACTACCCCGCCTTGCAGGATGGTGACGTGCAACATGGCCTGATCATCGACGACGCGAACAAAGTCTACGGATTCGCCCGCACCGATGGCAGCCGGACCGCGCTGATCGCGCTCAATCGTGATGGCAGCGCCCACGACGCTACCTTCAGCGGTCTCGCGGCCGCGCCCTACAACCTGTCCGACGGCGCCGTGCTCCTGGATGCGCTCAACGGTGGCGCCTACACCGTCTCTGGCGGTTCAGTCACCGTAACGGTGAACAGCAACTGGGGGGTGGTGCTGCTGGAACAGGCCGAGCTCAGCGCCCCGGCTGCGAACACCGCATCCATCGTCCGCAGCGCCGTGGATGAAGTGACGCTAAGTTGGATGCCGGTGTGCGGTGCGACCAACTACGAGGTGCACCGGGACGACGCGCCCTACTTCACCCCCAGTGGTGGCAGCAAGCTTGCCGACGTCGCCCAACCGGCCTTCGACACACCCGGCAACGCGGATAGCACTGTTGCCCTGGGCAACGTCAACACCAACCACTACTACGTGATCCAGACCACTGACTGTGTGGGTCAAACGGCCACATCCACGCGCGTGGGCGAGTTCGACTTCGCCATCGTGGCGGGATCTCCGTGACGCTGGCGCCAGGTTACTA
>PHCA01000308.1:2890-3981 GCA_002842085.1 Chloroflexi bacterium HGW-Chloroflexi-1 | reverse complement strand
CCTCAAGCCGCGACCGGTTCAAGCTCCGGCATCTCCGCCAATTGCCAGACCGGCTCCTCGCGCAACGCCAGCACGGCCTCGACGGCCCGCACTTCCTTCGCCACCTCGGTGGCCAGCCAGACTCCATGTCCTTGCCGGCAATAGAATTCCATCAGGTGATGGAACGTGACCCGGCCGTCGGCCGCATCGCGATCTCTGTAGCGGAAAAGCAGCACGTCATCGCAGACGAGACACCGTCGGCTGAGGTCGCGCGGGCTTTTGACGCGGGGATGGACTCTCAGGTCAACCTCCTCCATGTCGTCCCAGTAGTCAGCCGCACTATGGGTTTTCCAGAATTCAGCCTCTTCCTCTCTGGTCATCTCAGGTAACTTAGCCATTCTATCTTCTCCGGCCCCTTCGATACAACCGCTTGTCGTTGTCGTCCATATCGCGAGCTGTGACGACGTAGAAATAGTTGTCGTACTCTCGATCCAACACTACGAACAGGTAACGGCCTTCTCTCGTTTGGCTGTAGGCATAATACCTTTTCTTACCTGGTCCCTTCTTGAACCAGACGTCTCCCCACACTGCTTCTTCCACCTCGCGTCGCTCGACCTGATGCCAGGCGATGTGCTCAGTGTTGTAATCATCCCAGATCAAGTCTTCGATCCACATTGGGTCGTACTCCCAACCTCAGTATATCACAGGAACCGGTTATGGGCCTACTCTCGCCGCATCTTCGCCGCGGTCTCCAGCACATCGTCAATCCCACCCTGCATGTAGAAGGCCTGTTCGGGGATCTCGTCGTGCTCGCCATCCAGGACCTCACGGAAGCTGCGCACCGTTTCCTTGATCGGCACGTACTTGCCCGGCCGGCCGGTGAACACTTCCGCCACGAACATCGGCTGCGACAGGAACTTCTGGATCTTGCGCGCCCGCGCGACGGTCAGCTTGTCCTCCTCGCTGAGCTCCTCGACACCCAGGATGGCGATGATGTCGGAGAGATCCCTGTAACGCTGGAGCACCCGCTGCACCTCGCGGGCCGTGTTGTAGTGCTCCTCGCCCACCACGTTCGGGTCGAGGATGCGCGAGGTCGAGGCCAACGGGTCCAC
>PHCA01000308.1:0-2883 GCA_002842085.1 Chloroflexi bacterium HGW-Chloroflexi-1 | reverse complement strand
GGCTGGTAGCCCACCGCGCTGGGCATGCGCCCCATCAGCGCCGAGACCTCCATGCCGGCCATCACGAAGCGGTAGATGTTGTCAATGAAGAGCAGGACGTCGCGACCCTGGTCGCGGAAGTACTCGGCCATGGTCAGCCCGGTGAGCGCCACGCGGAAGCGCACCCCCGGCGGCTCGTTCATCTGGCCGAAGACCATGGCCACCTTATCAATGACGCCCGACTCGCGCATCTCGTACCACAGGTCGTTGCCCTCGCGCGAGCGTTCCCCGACGCCGGCAAAGACCGAGTAGCCCTGGTGTACCGTGGCGAAGGTGCGGATCAGCTCCTGGATGATGACGGTCTTGCCCACCCCGGCGCCGCCGAAGACGCCGGTCTTGCCCCCGCGCGTGAAGGGGGCGATCAGGTCAATCACCTTGACGCCGGTCTCCAGGAGGTCCGGTTGGGTGACCAGCTCTTCGAAGGGCGGCGCCGGTCGGTGGATGGGATAGTACTCCTTGGTCACGACCTTGCCCCGGTCGTCCACCGGCTCGCCCAGGGCATTGAACACCCGGCCCAGGGTGGATGGCCCGACCGGTACCTTGATCGGCGCGCCGGTGGCGATGGCCGGGATCCCCCGTTGCAGGCCATCGGTGGTGTCCATGGCCAGGCAGCGGACTTCGTTGTTGCCCAGTTGCTGCTGCACCTCCAGGATCAGCCGGCTACCGTTCCGGGGCACTTCGACAGCGTGGTAAATNNNGCTATTGAATCTGTTCTGCGGCGCTGTGGGGCGCCAACACCCACAAGGCGTCGAAGGCGGCATCCCGCACCGTCTTGTTGTGGTAGAAGCTATAGTAGCCGTCGTCCAGCAACTTGATCAATTCATCCACGATTTTCCTGTTTCGGATGCCCAGCTTGCTGACCGCCTCAGCAGCGGCAACGCGCACGTAGCCCTGCGTGTCGTCCAATGCAGCGACCAGCATGTCTATCTTATCGTCCGAAACACCCAGGGCGCCCAAGGCTGTAGCTGCATTCCCCCGCACATGGTCGTCTGAGTCATTGCGAAGCCTATCGATCAGTTTTTCGATGACTTCCGGTGGAGACTTCTCGGCCCGACCTAAGGCCTCGGCAGCGGCCGTGCGTACCACCCAGCTTTCGCTGTCCAACAGCTTGACCACCATGCTCAAGGCTGCATCACTGCGCCTGGCCACTTCGCCCAGGGTGATGGCCGTGCCCGCCAGCACCTCCCAGCCCATGCGGCGTTCCTCTTCCAGAACATCGGCCAGCGTTTCCACCACTTTGTCACTGATAACACCTTCTCGATCAACACTGACCAGCGCCTCCACCGCCCGGATGCGATCGCGCCAGTCGACAGCCTGCAGTTGCCGCTCGGTTATGGCAGCAATGCTCAGGTCGGTCTTGCCAGCTTGCCCCAGGGCATCGGCTGCACCGATACTCGTCTGCTCGTCGTGTAGCGCTGTTTCCAAGGCCGCGATCACACTGGCCGCGCGAGTGGCCAGTCTGCCCAGGGCAGCCGCCGCGTTCTTGCGCACGACGCGGCTGTCGTCGGCCAGGCGCTCGATCAGCGCCCACACCACTCGCTCTGATGTATCGCCCACCTGACCCAGGGCCATGGCCGCGCTGATGCGTGCATCTTCTCGAGGGTCCTGTAGCACCTCGATCAAGCCCTCGATCACTCTCCCGGACCGTTGCCCCAGCCGGCCCAGGATGTCAGCGGCATTGGTGCGCACATCCAACCGGCTGTCATGCAGCACTCCGAGCAGGGCGTCGATGAGCCGCTCTTGCGGCTCAAGGCTGGTGAGCGCCGCGGCGGCGTGGCCCCGCACGTTGCCGTCCGCGTCTTCCAGGGCGCTCAACAACAGGTCTATCGCCTGGTCGTTCTCCTGGCCAATGTAGGCCAGCGCCTCGGCAGCGTGCAACCGCACTTCCCGCTCTGAGTCATGTCTCAGCACGTCGTTCAAGGTCCGGGCCACCCGTTCAGGCGCTACGTTCAGGCGACTCAGGGCCAGGGCAGCATGAGCCCGCACTCGAGGCCTCTTGTCAGTCCTCAAGGTCACTGTCAACCTGTCCAGGACCGGTTCTGAGGTCTTCCCCATCTTCCCCAGGGCATCGGCCACAATCTCGCGCAGCTCGGGGTCTTCGGCATTCAGATCGGCCAGCAGCGCCGTCACCACCTGGGATTCACAGGCTGTGCCCTGCATGGCGGCCAGGATATCGGTGACCTCCCGGCGCAGCCGGTCGAAGGTGGCCGTGTGCCACAGGCCCAGCAACCGATCCAGCAACTCTGCTCGTTCCCGATAGCTGACCCCCACGTCGTCGGCCAGGCAGCGGCCGGCCAGCAGCAGGTCGCGATGCAGGTTCTCTTCCAGCGGGCTGCGGCTGTCAGCGATGGCCTGGACGAGGGCAGTGACCGTCTCCTCCTCGGTCTGCCGGATGCCGATCTGTCCGGCGGTGAGCAGGATCACCTCGCGCCAGCGGGGGTCGTGCAGATGCTCCCGCAGTTTGTCCACGAGCTTGTCCCGTCCCATAGCAAGCGCCCGGGCAGCAAAGTACTCCTGGAAGGTCAGGTGCGAGAAGCCGTAGGCGTTTACCCCCCGTTCCACCAGCAGGCCAACCTGGTTCCGTTCCATCTCCAGGAAAGTCCGGGCCGCCGCAGCTGCGCTCTCCTCCGGCAGCCCTCTGGCAACCACCAGTTGTTCCTTTAGCTTGCGTTCCAACTCCTCTCCTCGGACAGTGCCGCCGCGTTTCTCTTCGTGCATCCACAGCGCCAGGGGAGCAAAGATCCTCGTTGCCTCCGTGCGATCCATCGGCAGCCCCACCGGCCGCATGGAAATGGCCCGGACTTGATTCCAGCGCTCGACGAGTGTCCGGGCGCATAACGCGTA
>PHCA01000307.1 GCA_002842085.1 Chloroflexi bacterium HGW-Chloroflexi-1 | reverse complement strand
GGGGTGCGCGTCGGCTCCACCGTGCGGGTGGGCGCCAGGGTCGGTCCGCCCGCCTGGCCGGTCGGCGCGGCGCCGGTCCCGCTCACCTCTGCGCTCGCGGCGCCGGCCGGCTCGGTCGAGGCCTGGCTGCCCGGGGCGCCGGGCGCCGCAGTCGCCATCACCAGCCCACCGCCGGTTGGTGTGGTCCCAGCCGGCGTCGCGGTGTCGACCAGCGCGGGCGCCGCGGTCACCACCACCACCCCGCCACCCGTTGGCGTGGGCCCGGCCGGCGCCGCGGTGTCGACCGGCACGGAGGTCGCGGCAGTCTGCGCCACTGGCGGGGCCGGGGCGGGCTGCACCCCTGAAGACGCCGCGCTGCCCTGGGTCAACGTCATCACGATGAAGGCCACCGCGCCCAGGGCCAGGACGAGACCTGCCCCCAGCAGCCAGATCAGGGCGCCCTGGCGATGGCGAGCTGGCACAGGCGGGGCCGCTGCCACTGCCGCTACGAATGGCAGCTTATCCGTCTTGCGCTCGGCCGAGGTCGCCGGGGTTTTACCGGTACCGCGCTTGGCGGTGACTGGCGGGACTTTGCCGGTCTTGCGTTCCGCGCCGGCCAATGGACCGACGGCCGCGTCCCACGCCAGGCGCAGGCTCAACATATCCGGCCAACGCTCCCCGGGCCGCTTCGCCAGTGTCCGCAACAGCACCGCGCTCACCTCTGCGGAGAGCCGGGGGTTCACGATGCGCGGATCGGCCGCGGGCAGCCACAGGTGTGCCTCGTGGAGCCGATCGGTCGTGTTCGCCTCGGTCAGCCCCGCCTCTGTGCCGGTGAAGGGCAGCCGCCCGGCAGCCATCTCGTAAAGCAACACGCCCAGGCTGTAAATGTCCGACCGGGCATCCGGCGCATCGCCGCGGATCTGCTCCGGGCTCATGTACGCGGGCGTGCCCATGGTCACCGTCGTCGACGCGGCGCTTCCCAACGCGTGGGCGATGCCGAAGTCGGTCAGCACGGCCCGGCCATCGGGCCTCAGAATGACGTTGCTCGGCTTCAGGTCGTGATGGATGATCCCCTTCAGGTGGGCGTAATACAGCGCACCGCTCAGATCATGCAGGATGCCGGAGATCTCGGCCAGGTCGAACGGCTTGCGCTGCGCCGCCAGGTGGTCGCGCAACGTCACGCCCGCGACGTAGTCCATCACGATGAAAACGATCCCAGCGGTTTGTGCGAAGGCGTAGAAACGCACGATGTGGGGATGATCCAGCCGCTCCAGCGCCTCCGCCTCGCTACGGAACCGGCGCACGAAGTCGGCGTCGGCCGCCATCTCCGCGTGCAGCACCTTGATCGCGACCGGCGCCTGGCGCTCCTCGTCGAACGCCAGGAAGACGTCGGCCATCCCCCCGCGGCCCACCGACTCCTGGAGCCGGTAGCGCCCACCCAGCAGCGCGCCCTCTTGTACCGTCATTACAACCCCTGACAGCCCTTCGCTGCCCTATCATCCTGAGCGGGTTGACCACTCAAAGCCAGTGTCAACGCAATCCCAGCAAAGGATCTCGTGCGGCCAACGAGACCCTTCGTTGGCGTTGTTCTGTCGCTGAAGCTGTGCCGTCGACCCGCTCAGGGTGACAATCCACATCCTCACGGCGCCAGCCAGATCCCACCGTCATCTTCCAACAGGTGAACCCTGCCATCCATCTCCAGCATCAGCCCTTGCTCGAAGTCCTGGAACTGGATCAGCAGCGCATACTCCTCCTCGGTCGCCCAGCCGATGCGTGCCGCGGTCCCGCCCAGTTGGCTGCGCCAGGTGGCCCCGAAGCCACGCAGGGGCGTGTAGAGGCCATCCGGCGGCTGAAAGCCCTCCGGTTCAGCCGCGCCATCGACGGAGATATCGAGGTATGCCGCCCAGTCGCCATCGTCATACAACACGTAGATCATGTCGTTGTTTTTGCGCCAGATCATGCGGCCGCGCTCGAAGCGCTCGGTGGCGGCGTCGCTCTGAGCCGATTGGTTGAGTGCGCACCCCAGATGCGCCCGTTGCTGCTGCCAAAACGCCAGGAACAGCTCCCCGGCCCCAAGACGGCAAGCCTGCACGGTCGGTAAGACGGATGACGCAGCCTGCAGGGCGACGCTGAGGCCCAAGACATTCAGGGCGGGGTCAAGATCGCTGACAGTCTCGGCGCTGAG
>PHCA01000306.1 GCA_002842085.1 Chloroflexi bacterium HGW-Chloroflexi-1 | reverse complement strand
GATGCTGAGTATCCGCAAATAACTCCCTCAAGCATCACGGACCGAGGAACCATCCCAAAAAGCCGCATAGCCCCCTGAGAATGGCAGATGATCCTTACCCGGCTGCTTTCGGATAAAATCATGACCCGGAGGAAAAAATGAATCTCAAGAAGACTCTCGCTATCTGGCTCTCCTCTCTCTTCCTGGCTGCATTCTCCACTTTGTTGGGCGGGAATGCCAGCGCACAATCGATATCGATACGTTCAGGCCAACATGCCTTGCAAACAGGCGTTTCTCAGTCATTTGATCCTGCTGCGCCAGTGAAGCCGTTGCGCGGGGAGGCCGGCGGCGCTGGCTGGTGGGCTTGCGCCTGGAACGTGGCTGCTACATCAAAGAATGTTCTCAAACCCATTGACAGCAGAGGCGACTTGTGATATGTTTCGCCATAGGTAAGTCAGTTGTCCCCCACATCCGCGTGCAGACTGCGCGCGGCGTCCCGTCCGCTCGGCGCAGGTTGACCGGCCCGAGCGGCAGACTTGATCGTTTGACCAGCGAAGTTGTTTCTACAGAAAAGGGAGGTGCTCCATGTCGTACAGTATGCGAACCACGTCCGTGGTCATGGCCGGGTTATTGACGCTGGCGGTACTCTTGCTGGCGGCCGGCTGTGTCGTGAACCCTGTGATTCAGCCGGCGCCCGCCAAGTCAACTGATGCCGTCAAGGCAACAGCGGCCGTGCCCGAATCCATGGGCAAGGCAGTGACGCCCATGGAGATGCGTCTGACGCTTGCCGATAAGCCGGCGTTGGGATGCCCGTTGACGGTCACCCTCATGCTAAAGCCGCAGATCGCAGCGCCCAACATGGCGATCACAGTCACACTGCCGGCCGAGTTGGAGTTGGTGGGCGGCGCGTTGACCTGGCAAGGCGATGTGGGTAAAGATGAGGCTAAGCAGATTTCCTTCCAGGTGCGGGTCGCGGTCAACGGCTATTACTCCATGAAGGCATATGCAACCTTCAACCCAAATCCTGGTTCTCCTTTCCCCTACCCCAAGGCGGCCTGGTTGTACTTCGTGGTGGATGGCGCTGAGGGCTGGGCCGGCGAAGAGCCGCCGAAGAACAACTGGGTCGCCAACAACGTCGGCGTGGGTGGACTTCCCGTGCCACCCGGTACCGAGCAGATCATTGCGCATGCCTATCTCACCAGACCACTCGAATGGGGTCAGGAAACAGACCTCATCTACGAGATCACACCGACTGCTGACATTAACCACGTCGAGATAGGCTTCGTTCTTCCCGTAGCCGGCCTGGCTGTTGTCGAGCGAGAGAATCCGCGCCAGAAAACGTTTTCATGGCAGCCAAGTTCAGAACGTAAGATTCTTGGTTCGGTTTTCCACACCCCAATGAGCTGGGAGGGCATGCTGGTCAAAAATGACCAGATCGTGATTCGAGTGAGACTTAAGCCAACTACAACGGGAGAGGGGGCGATAATCGCCTATACTTCCGAGAACAGACCTGGTGGTTCGGTGCTTCTGCACAAGGAGATCCTCCGTCTCAGCGTGTATCGGCCTGACAGAGCCGAGTAACAGATCGTCAATCGTGCAATAGCGAATGTCCCACGCTGGCGAAGTGGTGGGGTATGCCCAAGGAATACCGCTCAGCGCGATCAGCCGAGCCCGCGGGATCACACCTGGCTCGCCGGCATATGCACCACTCATGGAGGACAGCATGGCTATCAGACCTGTGCGTCTGCCAATTGGCAGCGTTTTCGCTCACCTTTTTTTGGCCCTGGTGCTGATGATAGTCGCCGATTCGGCTTGGGTGCCCACAGTTGTCGCCCAGTCGGGGGATGTATCCCCTGCCGCCGACGCGGTCTCAACCATCCCGGCAAGAGCGACAGACAACCCTGTGCAATCCACGTCAGAATTCCGGCCCTTGTCGGTCACCTCACAAATCTATGGCTTCATCAGCTACCGGGATGGCTCGCAAACGAAGCCTGCCGCCAACGCGAAGGTGTATCTCTCCGATGTCGGGCGTGTGGCCTTCGTTGAGACAACCACCAATGCCAATGGATACTACGAATTTCCGCCGCTGGAACTGTTTCCCGAGGTCTGGGTGACTGTGGGCGTCGAGAATGCGCAGCATTGGGTCGGTCGCCCTGGAACGAGCGACCCGTACCGGTTTCCTCGCC
>PHCA01000305.1 GCA_002842085.1 Chloroflexi bacterium HGW-Chloroflexi-1 | reverse complement strand
ATGGATAATGATCTCACCTCAATTCAGGAAGCTCGCGAGCTGGTAAGCAACGCTTATGCAGCCTGGCAAAGCTGGAGCCATGCCACCCAGGCAGATGTCGATCGTGTCTGTGAAGCCATGGCTGAGGCTGGTGTGCAGGCTGCTGAACGTCTGGGTCTGCTGGCGCATGATGAGACTGGGTATGGTCATCCTTTACACAAGAAACTCAAGAATATCGCCGGCTCCAAGCTGGTTTGGGATAGCATCCGCGCGGAAAAGACAGTGGGTGTGATCCATCACGATCCGGATAAGAAGGTCACCGAGATTGCCTGGCCGATCGGGGTGATTGCTGCCCTGATCCCTTCCACCAACCCGACCTCCACTACCCTGTATAAAGCACTCATTGCGGTCAAAGCCCGCGATGCGATTGTTTTCGCGCCGCATCCCTCCGCAGCCCGCTGTACCTATGAAGCGGCTAAAGTGATGGCCGAAGCAGCGGAAAAAGCCGGTGCTCCGAAGGGTCTGATCGCGTGCATGCAGCACATCAGTCTGGAAGGCACCCAGGCACTCATGACCCACAAGCGCACGGCTCTGATTCTGGCGACTGGCGGCACCCCGATGGTACGCGCTGCGCATTCCACCGGGAAACCAGCCTATGGCGTCGGCCCGGGGAATGTGCCGGTGTATGTCGATCGTACCGCGGATATTGCCAAAGCTGCCCGCTACATCGTCGCCAGTAAAGCCTTTGATTGCTCAACCATCTGTGCCACCGAACAGGCTGTGGTCGCCGACCGCCCGATCGCGGCGCAACTGGCTGCTTTGATGCATGCCGAGGGTGCTTTCTTTTGTGACGCCCACCAGACCAACCTGCTGCGCAAGACGGTCTTTCTGCCCAATGGTGCTATGAATACCGCGGTGGTGGGCAAACCCGCGCCGTATGTGGCTGCTTATGCCGGTTTTGACATTCCCCCCGAGACACGTATTCTGGTCACGCCTCTGACGAAAGTTGGTCGAGAGGAACCGCTCTCGCACGAGAAGCTGACCACTGTCCTGGCATGGTATGAGGTGGATGGCTGGGAGAAGGGTTGTGAGACTTCCATCAGCCTGATTGAGACCGGCGGCAAGGGTCACACCCAGATTATCTACGCCCAGGATGAGCGTGTCATTCTGGCCTTCGGGTTGGAGAAACCGGTGTTCCGTATTCTGGTGAACACGATGGGGACGCTGGGTGCTGTCGGTTTGACCACCGGGCTGGATGCTTCTTTCACGCTCGGTTCGGGTGGTGTGGGTGGCGCGATCACGGGTGACAATATCACCGCCCGGCATTTGATCAATGTTAAACGCCTGGCGTATGAGTTGTACCAGCCGCCGCTCGAAGCGCTGCAGCCGGTGGAACGCAAGATCCCGCCGCAAGCTTCAGTCGTCGAAGCTGCCATTGAGCGGATGCTGCAGGAGATTTTAAGACGGTAAGTCATCACTCAGGTCTTTTAGACCGGAGCGATTTGTAAATTTATAATTCAGTGAGTAGAAAGGATTATCGCTTTGGATACTTCATTAATTGCTTTAGGAATGGTTGAGACCAAAGGTCTGGTCGGCGCGATTGAGGCCGCAGATGCGATGGTAAAGGCTGCCAATGTGGAACTGATCGGTTCTGAATATATCGGCGGTGGTTTTGTGACCGTGATGGTGCGCGGTGATGTGGGTGCGGTGAAGGCTGCCACCGATGCCGGTGCCGCTGCTGCCAAACGCGTGGGTGAACTGGCTTCGGTACATGTCATCCCCCGCCCGCATGCCGAGATCGAGATGATCCTGCCGCAGCGCTCCAAGGGTGGCTTCGGCGGTCGTGCAGAAAAGAAATAGTGGATTATGGCATCTGACGATTTTTCACTGCGCTGTTATTGTTATCTCGACCGGATGCAGGCTCAGTACGCTGCCTTCATTGGCTCTGTGACCCAGGGTGATCTGCCGACTGAGGGGATGGCTGCCTTATACGTGGAGATGGCGCCGGGTAACGAGGTGTTCCGCGTGGTGGACATCGCTGTCAAGGCGACCGAAGCCCGACCCGGCGCTCAGATTGTGGAACGGGAATTCGGTATGTTTGAGGTGCACTCCACCAGCCAGTCTGCTGTGAAAGAAGCTGGCGAGGTGGTGCTGAACCGTCTGGGGTTGAGCATTCAGGATCGTATCAAGCCGCAGGT
>PHCA01000015.1 GCA_002842085.1 Chloroflexi bacterium HGW-Chloroflexi-1 | reverse complement strand
GACGCCCATCCCGCGTATGGCGCGGCCCGGTTGGCGGCGCCGGTCGGGCAGGAGGCGGCCGAAATTCGCCGCCTCGCGGCGCTGCCGTGGGTGACCTATGCCGAGCCCAACTACATCGTTCAGGTGTTCTATCCCCAGGAGCGCGACGCCACCGCCGGGCCGGCGCCGCAGGCGCGTAGTCAGGCGGCGGAGGGGGTGTCCGGCTATCCCAACGACCCGTTCATCGGCGACCAATGGAATATGCGCCGGGTCGGCGCGCCCGCAGCTTGGGACGTGACGACGGGGAGCTATTCCTTCGTCGTCGCGGTGATCGACTCGGGCATCGACCGCACCCATCCCGAGTTTGCCAACCGGCTGTTACCTGGTCGGGACTACGTCAACTCGGACAACGACCCCTCGGATGATTGCGGCCACGGCACCCACGTGGCGGGCATCCTGGCGGCCGCGGCGAACAACGCCATCGGCGTAGCGGGCCTGGCGTCCACCGTCAAGCTCTTGCCGCTGAAGGTGTTGGACTCCAGCGGGATCGGCACGTATGACAACATCGCCAACGCGATCGAGCGTGCCGCCGACAGCAACGCTCAGGTGATCAACCTGAGCCTGGGCGGGTTTTCCTCGAGCAGCCGGCTGCAGCAGGCGGTGAATTACGCCCTTGCGCGCAATGCCCTGGTGGTCGCGGCTGTCGGCAACTGCGCCCAGGGCGGCTGGCAGTGTAACGACCAGACCAACCCGGACTACTATCCGGCGGCCTACAGCGGCGTGTTGGCCGTGGCGGCCAGCGATCACTACGACAACTGGGCGAGCTACTCCGGCTACAAGTCCTACGTCCAACTGGCCGCGCCGGGTGGCGTCTCGTCAGATCAGATCTGGAGCACCGTGCCCGGCGGTTACGACTTCGAGTACGGCACGTCTATGGCGACGCCGCTGGTGTCCGCGGCCGCGGCGTTGGTCTGGACGCTGACCCCTGCAGCGACCTACACCCAGGTGGCCGACATCCTCAAGAACACCGCGGACAAGATCGGCCCCGATCCCTACCCAACCGGCCGCAACGACTACTTCGGCTATGGCCGGTTGCACGTGGCGAAGGCCGTGCGTTGGGCCTATCCGCCTTCCCTGACGCCGATCACCAGCGTGCAGTCCTTCACGTTGGGCGGGCCGGTCATGCAACAAAGCATCCGCCTGAACCTGGTCAACCCCAGCGATCAGGCGGTGTGGTGGCAGGCGACGGTGACTCAGGAGACCCAGTGGCTCACTGTCAACCCGAGCAGTGGTTCCACGAACTTCACCAGCCCCGACACGCTGACGCTGCGGGCCGGCCCGACAACATTGTCCCCGGGCGTCTATACCGGGGCGGTGCAGGTGCAATCCCTCTACCCCCAGGTCGGTGGCTTCACGATCCCCGTGCGGCTTCAGATCATGAACACGGTGCGCCAGACGTTCCTGCCCTGGATCGCCAATCAAAACACACGCGTGGCCTGGATCGACTCGTTGGACAGCGGCCAGCCGCTCAACCTGGGAAATGACAGCGCGCGCCAACTGCTGCTGCCGTTCCCGTTCCGTTTTTACGACCGGACCTATACCGCGATCTGGGCCTCGGACAACGGGCTGGCGTTTTTCGGCGCACCGGATGCCGCGGCCAGATACAACCAGAGTGGTTGCTTGCCCACTGCCGCCACCCCCAACAACGCGATCTACGCCCTCTGGCAGGACTGGGATCCCAACCTGGGCGGGCAGGTCTACGCGCACCAGCCGGACGATGACCGCTATGTGATCACCTGGTACCAGATGCGGCGAACTGCCGGCGACCAGCCGCACACCTTCCAATTGGTGATTCAGCGTGATGGCCGGCTGCTACTCCAGTATCTGACGGTGGCGAACCCCATCCCGGGCACGGTCGGGATCGAGTATTTCGACGGGACGCTGGCGACGCAGGTTGTCTGCAACAGCAGCGGCCGGGCGATCACCGGTGGCGACGCGCTCTTCCTGCACCCTGAAGTGCCGTGGTAGATCCGAATGCTCTGGCCGGTCTGCGACCGAGCCAGCGATAGCCTGCAACTGAGCTTTGATACACCCAAATCAGATGGAAAATGAGGGGCAAGGTGGATCGACGGTTTTTGACGTTGCTCGTTCTGGCGCTGCTATGGTCGTTGGTTCCCGTGACAACGATTCCAGCCGCTGGCGCTCTCGAGGTTGGGGCGTCTGCGTTTTCCCCATTGGTCCCGGCAGCGTGTCCGACGCCGCCCCCCGGAACCACGACACAGAGCCAGGCCCAGGCGCTGTTCGACGCCGTGAACGCGTTCCGGGTCGCGCAGGGGCTGCCAAAGGCGGTCCACAACCAGCTCTTGGAGAATACGGCCCTGGCGCACAGCCAGGACATGTCGCAGAACGACTATTTCAGCCACATTGGCAGTGATGGTTCAACGCCGCGTCAACGGGTCCTGCAGGCCGGCTACAACCCAACTGCTATCGGAGAGAACCTGGCCGGTGGCCACACCAATGCGCATGAGATCGTATCTCAGTGGGCGCAAAACCCCAGCCACCTGGCGGTCATGCTTCAGCCGACGTTGCGGGAAATCGGCGTGGGCTACGTCTACGACCCCAACGATCTGGCCAACGTCGATCTGGGCGGTGGTCAACTCGGCGGTCCCTTCTGTTACTACTGGACCCTCGACGGCGGCTACCGGGCGGGTGTTCTTGTGTATAAAAACTACCTGCCGTGGTCGGGCCGATAGGTCTGGCCCACCGGTCACACCGGTCACCCTCTATGCCAGACGCGCGGTTCCCGGCCTCTCGCAAGCGCCGGGGACCGCGCATATTTGCGAACCATCCGGATACCCCTTCTTCTCCATACCCCTCTCAGGACTAAGATACCAGTCCTTTCCAAAGCCCCCAGGAACAAAGTACCATTGCGTTTCCGGCGTCCGGACCTTACAATTTAATCGAAAAATGTGATCCGGATCGTGAGGTGTCCACGCCCGCTCGCTGTGGCCGGTCTCCTGACCGAGCCACGGTGGCTCGGTCAGGAGACCGGCCACAGCCACCCCGGATGATTGAGAAGATACGGGCAAACGACCGGAGGAGGCTCATGCAAACCGTGCCGATACCACATAGACTGCGGCAAATATCCTGGGTGATCGCCTGCCTGGCCCTGGGCCTGGCGCTGATCAACGGGACGCCGGCCGCCCTGGCCGCGCCCGTGACCCCCGGCGCCGCGGTGGTCAGCTTTCAGCCAGCCGCCGCTCAACCGTGGCCGGCGGACGCGCTGGCTGTAGTGGGATCGCCGGTTTCACATGCGGCTGGCGAAAGCGGGACCCCGGCCGAAATCGCGACCCAGGCGGTCTATCTCACCAATCAGGAGCGGGTCAGCCGGGGGTTGATGCCGCTCAAGGTCGATGTCAGCCTGACCGCCGCGGCGCTGGGCCATAGCCAGGATATGGCCGAATACGATTTCTTCAGCCACACCAGCTCCGACGGCGGCACACTGGCCAACCGTTTTGTTGACAACAATTACGTCAACTGGACCGGTGGCGCCGAGAACATTGCCGCCGGCTTCAGCACGGCCGCAGCGGTCGTCGCGGCCTGGATGAACAGCGACGGGCATCGCAACAACATCCTGAACCCCAGCCTGCGCGAGATCGGCGTTGGCTACGTTTACCAACCCACTGACCAGCCCAATGTGCGCCTGCCCGATGGCAGCCTGGGCGGCCCGTACTTTGACTACTGGACCCAGGACTTCGGCGCGCGCTACAACGTCTACCCGGTGATCATCAATCTGGAGGCGCCGAACACAGATGCCCAGAACGTGACGCTGGCCATCCACGGCTGGGATTGGGCAGATCAGATGCGGGTTTCCAACCGGGCCGATTTCGCCGACGCGGCCTGGGTACCGTTCGCCAGCGCCAAATCCTGGTCGCTGTTGCCGGGCAATGGCGTCCGCACGGTTTATGTGAAGCTGCACAATGTCTACGGGCAGGAGTTGGTGAGCAGCGACGAAATCCTCCTGACCGGCCAGTCGGATGCCCCAGCCCACCGCGACCCCGGTCAATGTCCCTCCGACTCCCCAGGTGACCATCGACGACGGGCAGCCGTTCACCAACCAACCGGTCGTGATGCTGGCGATCAAGCTTCCGGCAACCGCTCGTAAGCTCGAGGTCAGCAAGGATGCCGATTTCGTCACCACGCAGTCCGTGCCGATCCAGCCGCAGGTCAAGTGGACCCTGGACGATCAACTGATGGGGGAGCAATGGGTGTATGTGCGCTATCGGGATGTGAGCGGGGCGGTCAGCGCCGTGACCGCAGCCAGCATCGTCTACGACCCCATCCCGCCGGTGGGCCTGGTCAAGGTGACCGCGAACAACGGACTGTCGGTATTGGTCAGCGTCGAAGCGTGGGATAGTTTCAGCGACGTCTCGGCGATGGTGGTGACCCTCAATCCTGACGACCTGATCTGGCAATCGTATGCCACCGTCATCAAGCTGGCGCTGCCGGCCGGCGGACAGGGGAACAGCAGCACGCCGGTAGTCTACGCCCGTTTCCGAGATCTGGCTGGCAACGAATCGCCCATCTACCGGAGCGACACTCCAGTCACCGAGCCGAAGCGCGTTTTCCTGCCCATGACGATCGTAGGACGGTAGCGTTTCAGCGATCGGAAACCGCCACACCCTCATCCGGCCACCCGCAAGGGTGGCCGTTTTGTATCCACTTCGCAAATGGGCGCTGGGACCGTATGGCGTCCGGCGCGGCGCGTCGTTTGTGCCCCCCCGACGTCTTCGTTATATGCAGCCAACGTGCAGATTGAGTGGTTGGCGCGCGACCAGAAAAGGGGGTCCGACCATGACAAGTAGAACTCCGATTTGGGCCGTTGTGGCGGTGTTGCTTTGTGCGGTGTTGATGTCTTGGGGGGCGGCAGCCGGCAGTGCGGCCACGTCATCGCTCGCACGGCAGCCCGAGGCCCTGGCCGGGCCCGCGACGTCTGCCAGCATGAACGGGACCTGGCGTTCCGGCGGCCCCTACGGCGGAGATGTGCAGGCGCTGGCCCTTTCTCCTGCCTTTGCTTCCGATGGCCTGGCGCTGGCCGGCGGCTGGCGCCTGGGGGCCTATTCCGGCCTCTACAGCGGCTACGGCATCGCTCGCACGACCGACGCCGGCGCCTCCTGGGCCGTGGTAACCAGCGATCCGCCCTGGCCCACCGCCCTGGCCGTCTTCGATCTGGCCATCTCCCCTGGCTTCGCGACTGACAATACCGCCTACGCCGCGACCGAGGCCGGCCTGCTGCGCAGCACCGACCGCGGCAGCACCTGGGAGCGGCTGTCGGCCGGGCTGCCGGGGCCGGGCAACCCCGCTGCGCGGGGCGCAAGCAGCGACCAGACCGTAGACGACATGGGCTTCGTGCGCCTCTCGCCGGACTTCAGCGCGGACGGGACGATCCTGACGGCCGTGCGCAACGGCGCCCTCTACCGCTCGACCGACCGCGGCAACAGTTGGGCGCGAGTGCTGAACGCGAAGATCACCGCGGCCGCGTTTTCCAGGGACTTCGCCGCCAACCGCACCCTGTTCGCCGCGAACGCCGAAATCGTCGGCACGACCGACGTGATGCGCTCCACCGACGGCGGGCTGTCCTGGGCGACGGCATATCTGGTGACGGGCCTCCTGGTCAACGACATCCTGGAGACTTATGAGGATGTGCTGCTGCTGGCCACCGGCGACGGTGTCATGCGCCTGGTGCCGGCCGACGGCGGTTACACGGCAGACCCGGTCACGCCGAATATCTCCGGTATGGTCAACCGCCTGGCGACGGCCGGCGACAACGTCTATGCCGCGGCGCAGAGCGGGCTTTTCGTGTCGATGTCCTTCGGCCGCGGCTGGGAACGCTACTCCGACACGCCGGAGACGCCGTTCCGGGCCGTCGCGCCCTGCCCGGTTTGGGGCAATTGCCACGCGCTGATGGCCGGCACGCACAGCGGCCTGCTGGGCACGCCGGACGACAACCTGGTCCCCTGGGCCTGGCTGCCCGGCCCGCACCCTCTGCGCGCCGAAGGGGTGGCCACCTCCCCGGCCTACACCGTCGACGGCACCCTCTTCGCCGCCACCGATCACGGCGTCTATCGCAGCACCGACCGCGGCGCGAGCTGGCAACTGAAACTGGCCGGCCAGCCGATGGATTTGGACTACACCTTCCGCCAGGTGCGCCTGTCGGCCGGCTACGCCACCGACGGCACACTGTTCACCACCTACCTGGATCGGGGCTCCCCCCACCAGGCGCTCTTCAAATCCACCGACCGCGGCCAGACCTGGACCGTCTGGTGGGGGATCGGCGGCGCGCTGGCGCTCTCCCCCGCCTATCCGGTAGACCGCACGGTCTTCGTCGGTCAGGACGACCAGTTGCGCAAGTCCACCGACGGCGGCGCCACCTGGACCAGCTATCCGGTCGGCGCGCCCGGCGATGGATTCTCCATCTTCGACCTGAAGCCGTCGCCAGCCTACGGGTCCGACCGCACGCTGTTCGCCACCGGCTTCGGCCGCGCTCGGCGCAGTACCGACGGCGGCGCGACCTGGCAGGCGCTGAACACCTACGGCCCCTCCTACGGGCTGGCCGTCTCGCCCAACTACGCCGCCGACGGCACGGTCTGGCACACCTATCGGGCGATCGAAGGGCCGGGGGACGGCACGCCGGAGAGCGGCGTCCTGCGCACCACCGACCGCGGTGTTATCTGGAGCTTTGCCACCACCGGCTTGCCGGGAACCTACGAGCCGTTCCCGCTGGCGCTGGCTGTCTCCCCCGCCTACGCCGCCGACCGGGCGCTGTTCACCGCGCTCAGCGGGCAATTCGTCACGGGCAACAGCCACAGCCTCTACCGCGCCCTGGATGGGGGCAACTACTGGGTGGAGATCGGCCCGGCGCCCGGCAACCCGAACCCCACCGAGCTGACCGTCACCGCCAACCCCACCAGCGGACTGACGACCCACATGGCCACCTGGGCCGGCGTCTGGCACTACAGCGACCGCTGCGAGGAACGCCTGATCAACGGCGGTTTTGAGCTGGATCTGGGCTGGCAATTCCCCAACACCGTCTACCGGGCCGGCTACAGCAGCGCACGCGCCCACACAGGCGCGCGCAGCCTGCGCGCCGGGATCGACGGGCCGGATATCGGGCGGGCCAGTTACTCGGATGGATTCCAGACTGTGACCATCCCGAGCGGTGTGGCCAGCGCCACGCTGCGTTTCTGGTGGTATCCCATCTCGGCCGAGGGCCCGCTGGCAGTTGGCGTGGCAGCCGGGAGTGTGACCGCCCCTTCACCCGAACTGCTCCAGGCGGTCGCGGACGGCGTGCTGCCGGACGGCGTGCTGGCTGGCGACCGGCAATACCTGTTGCTGCTGGACGACCGGGGCGCCATCCTCACGTCGCTGTTGTGGACGCGCAGCAACGCCCGGACCTGGGCGGAACGCAGCTTCGACCTGACACCGTACGCGGGGCGCACGATCCAGGTCCGCTTTGGCGTGTACAACGACGGCGACGGCCGCAGCACGGCCATGTACGTGGATGACGCGTCATCGACGAGCTGCTGGCCTGCGCCGCCGACCCCCACGCCCACGCCGACCGTCACTCCGACCCCGCGGCCGGTGGTAGCCTGGCGTTACCTGCCGCTGATCTGCAACCGCTACCTGGCGCCAACCCCCGTGCCGGTCACCGCGACCCCGACGGCCACCCGCACACCGACCGCGACCGCTTCTCATACCCTGACCCCGCCCGCGACGCTGACCCCGACGGCCACTGCGACCCGTACGCCCACCTTCACGCCGACCCCGACCGCGTCCCACACGCCGACGGCCACTGCGACCTGGACGCCCACCTTCACGCCGACGCCCACCCCCTCGCCAACGGCCACGTCCGACTTCCTGCACGAGCGCTGGCTGCGCTCCCTCGTGGTGGAGCCCGGTGAATCGGGACGACTGTGGGGCCTGACCAACCAGGGTTATCTGATGACCAGCGCCGATCGCGGCGCGACCTGGGCCACCGCGCCGCTGCCGGCCGAGATCGCCGGGGCGCCGTTGCAGTACGTCGGGTATGTCGGCATGAACTACAATGCTCCTCAGCAGCTTTATCTGGGGGCGAGCTGGAACGGGTTGTGGCGCAGCGCCGACGGCGGGGCGAACTGGGAGAAACGCCATCCGATCAACACCGGGCCGGTCACGGTGAGCCTGGATGACGCGGCGACGTTGTGGATCGGGCTGACGGGGACGAACGACCTGCACACCAGCGTCGCCCGCAGCGGGGACGCGGGCCTGACGTGGTCAGCGGCCGGGACCGGCATCACCGGTGGTTATCCGGCCAGCCCGATCCTGATCGATCCGCAAGCGCACAACGTGCTGTACGTGGTGGTTCAAGGCAGCCGGGGCGGCGCCAGCCTCTATCGCACGTTCGATGGCATTTGGGAAGCTATCCCAAACGCGCCCTTTGGGGCACTCGGCAGCGCGCCGACCTTAGGCCTGGCCCTGGACTCGGGCACGCGCGGGCTCTACATCGGCAGTACCGACGGGACTCTGTACCTCAGCGGCAACACGTACACGCCCGTTCTGGCTGACGTGGTGTGGCAGCCGGTGCACACCTTCGTCCCCGCTTACCAGCCGATCCCGTTGGCGGTGGGCGCCAGCCCGCACGACGGCGCGCTCTACGTGACCCTCTATGACTGGAGCGGCCGCGGCCGGACAGTGCGCAGCGACGACGGCGGCGCCACCTGGACACCATTGACCATCCCCGCGCCGACCGGTGTCACGCCGACCCCGACCCCGACGCGAACGGTCACACCGACCCTTATGCCCAGCGTGACTCCTACGCCGTCGCTGACCCCCGGCCCGACCTGTTACGAGGGGCTGATCAACACCGGCTTCGAGATGAACACCGGCTGGATCATCCGGGCCAATCCGGCGCCGGCAGCCTACGTCACCTCGCCGGTCCACACCGGCGCGCACAGCATGCGCACCGGCATCGCGGCGGGCGGAACCAACGTGGAAAGCTACTCCCCCATCGAGCAGAGCGTGACCTTCCCCGGCGCGCTGGCTTCGGCCGAGTTGAGCTTCTGGCGCTACAACGTCTACGGCGACGGCAGCACGGCCGGGGCCCTGGCCGCGCTGCCCGACGTGGCCAGCTTGCCGCGCACCGAGGCCGAGCTGGCCGACACCGTCTTCGCGAGCGATTTCTTCTACGTGATCGCCATCCGACCGGACGGCACGATTGACTGGCTGCTGGTTGAGCGCACCAACAACCCGACCTGGCGGGTCGTGCCGATCGCCCTGAACGCCAGCCGCTACGCCGGCCAGACGATCCGCTTCCAGTTCGGCACCTACAACAACGGCGCCGGCAGCTTCAGCCGCACCTACCTGGACGACGTCTTCCTGCGCGTCTGCCCGCCGGCCAACGCTTTGGTCCTGCCAGGCGGCTGGGCGCGGCGGGTGATCGGCCGGCCGGAGCAGAGTCGCATCTACGCCGACGTCGGCGGCATCCTCTACCGCTCGGACGATGCGGGCGAGCACTGGTGGACCGTCGGCGCCACGGCCCGCCCGGAGCAGACGATCATGAACGCCGACCCGAGTGTGCTCTACGCCGGGGACGGCTACCCGTGCTACCGGGGCGGCGATCCGGTACCGATGTGGCGTACCACCGACGGCGGACCGAACTGGCATCAACTGCCGGCCGGCCTCAACCTGAAGCCGCTGGCCGCCCACTCGGCCGACTACCGGCTCTACGCGGCCGGCTGCGATGGCCCCTACCTCAGCCCGGCGATGGGCGCATCCTTCACCCCCCAGCCGGACCCGCTCTTCGGGGTCTACGACGCCAGGTACATCGCGCCGGTCGAGCCGAGCTGGACCGACGTGTGGGTCGGCGGGATCAGCGAAGGCGGCGGCGGCGCGGTGTTGGTCAGCCGCAACGGGGGCGACACCTTTGCCCTCTCCTACCCCGACGTGGGAGAGCCGGAGATGGGGTGGCTGGGGGAGACGACGCTGGACCGCTTCCTACCAGGTCGCGTCTACGCGCCGGCGCTCTATGGCTTCTTCTATACCCCCGACAACGGCGCGACCTGGCTGAACAACTCGCAGGGGCTGGAGGACGTCGTGGATCCGGGGACGGGGGACCGCCGTTATGGGCTGCTGGCGTTGGCGCAAGATCCGCTTGACCCGGGCCACCGGCTCTACCTGGGCGCCGTGCGCGGCCTGTACGCGCGGGACCCGAGCACGGCGCTCTGGTACAAGATCACGGGCCAGCCCTTCGACCGGTTGGAGGTCAGTGACCTGCTGGTGTTGGACGCCGCGCCGCGGCGGCTCTACGTTACTACGCCGCTCGGGGTCTTCATGTACGACCTGGATCTCGTGCCCCCGGCGCCGACCTTGACCCCGACGCCGCCAGTCCCGCCCAGCCCGACTGCGACGCGAACGCGTACGCCAACCCCGAGCCCTACACCGACGACCACCACCGGTCCCAGCCCTACTTCCACCCCGACGGCGCTCCCCACGGCGACGCCGGGCGTCTGGCCGACGCCGTACGTGTTGCGCACCCTGAGCCTGCCAGCGGGCAGCCATCCGCACGGCATCGCCCTGGATGGCCCCGGCGATCGGCTCTACGTGGCCTTTCACGGAGTAGACCATACAGGACACACCCTGGGCGTGGTGCGCACCCTCACGTTGGACCTGATGTCCCAGGCCGAACTGAGCCCCAGCACCGGCTCCAACGGCGTCACCGCACTTCTCCCGAGCAGCCGGATCGCCGTGGCCAACCGCCAGACAGATGACGTGGCCGTGGTGGACCGCAACACACTGGGGGTTGTCCGGCGCATTCCGGCCGAAGACATGCCGGACGGCGTCATCGTCCAGGGCAGCTTTGGCTACGTCGCCAACTTCGGCAACGACACGGTGACCGTGTTCGACCCTGTGAGCCTGGACGTGTTGCACACGCTGCACGTCGGCCACGAACCGTCGCTCTTCGCTGCCGATGCGGAGGCCGGCGACGTCTACCTGTCGCTGCATGGCTCGAACCAGATTGCCCGCTTGCACGACGGCGCTGTGATCGGTCTTTACAATGGCATCCAGGAACCCTATGGCCTGGCCTTCGACCCGGCCAGCCGGCGGCTCTACGCCGCCAACCGCGGCTGGGCCCACACGGTCACGGTGATTGACGTGATCAGCGGAAGCGTGGTGGGCGCCATCGGTGTGGGCAAGGAGCCGTTCGTGCTGGCAGTGAACCCCAACAGCGGCCATTTGTTCGTGGCCTGTGGGGACGAAGTGAAGGTTTACCGCACGCTGGACTGGGCGCCGGTGGTCAACATCCCTGTGCCGCCCGGCGCCGAAGAGGGCATCACCCTGCACAACGCCCTGAACCGCGTCTACGTCACCAGCCGTGAGAGCGATGCGCTGACGGAGATCCAGGACGCCGCACCGCCGCTGGTCCTGTTCGCCAGCAACCGGGATGGCAATGGCGAGATCTACCGCATGTTGCCCGACGGACGGGAGCAGATCCGCCTGACCTTCACCGCCGACGCCTACGAAACCAGGCCGGTGGGCTCTTTTTATGGACGCTGGATCGCCTACGAGCGAACGGACCCCGGCGGCGCCACCCATCTCTGGGTGATGAGCCGCGATGGCCGGAACCTCCGCCAGCTCACCTTCGGCTCCAGTTACGACTACTGTCCTGCCTGGTCCTCTGACGGCACGAAGCTGGCGTTCACCTCGAACCGGGACGGCAACTGGGAGATCTACACCGTACGCCTGGCCGATGGGCTCGTGACCCGTCTCACCTTCGATGCCGCGGCCGACGAGGGCCCCAACTGGTCGTGGGCCACCGGGCAGATCGTCTTCCAGTCCGACCGCTTTGGTCCGAACCCCGAGATCTTCCGCATGGAGGCCGACGGCAGCGGCGTGGTGCGGCTGACCGTCAACCCCAACGGGGACGCCGGTCCGAGCTGGTCCCCGACCGGCGATCGGATCGTCTTCGACGGCAACCGCGGCGAGCAGACCCTCTACCTGATGACGGCCGACGGCGGCGGCATCGTGCCCCTGGTCTCGCGCAGCCTGCGGCCGTACAGCCCGGCCTGGGGGCCGGCTGGCGCGGCCGGGATGATCGTCTTCGCCGGTTACCGGCCCGGCAGCGGGCACAGCGAGATCTTGCGCGTAGCGGCGGACGGCAGCGGGCTGGCCCTGCTGACCTTCGACGAAGTGAACTTCGACTACGCGCCCGGCTGGCTGCCCGGACCTTGAGGGCTTTCCTATTTGACAGTCCCCCGGCCTTTTGTTACACTGCTGCGAGTTTCTTGAGAACCGGATTTGCTGATGTGTCGCGTTGTGGCCGTTGCCAGGGTCGGGGGGACAGAATAAGATGAATCGTCGCGCGGTGATCGCCAGCGCAGCCTTGATCGGGGTTCTGCTGCTGGCGCTTTTCTATCCGGCCCTACGCTGGCTGGTGAGCGAGTGGCTGGGGAACGATTACTACTCCCACGGTTTCCTGGTGCCGGTGATCTCCGCGGGGGTGGCTTGGCGGCTGTGGGTCAAATGGCCAGCCGATAGCCGGCGGGTGAAGGCGACCACGGTCGGCTTGCTCCCGACCGTGTTGGCGCTGGGTGTTTACCTCTACGCGTTGCTGGAGCGGGCGTATTTCGTGGCCGCCCTGGCGATGATCGTGCTGATCGCCGGGCTGGTCTGGTATCTGTTGGGGACGGCCGCGTTGCGTCTCCTGGCTTTCCCGCTTCTGTTCCTCCTGTTCATGGCGCCGTTGCCTTTTGTCGAGCCGCTGAGTGTGCCGCTGGCCCAGCTCACCGGCGTCATCGCCGCGGGGGTCGTGCGGCTGCTCGGCGTGCCGATCATCGTCGATGGCGCGCAGGTGACGCTGCCCAACGCCCATCTGGTGGTGGGCGCCCAGTGCAGCGGTCTGCGTTCCATCGTCTCCCTGCTGACCCTGGTGGCCCTGGTGGTCTTTCTGGTGCAGGGGACGTGGTGGCGTAAGTCCCTATTGGCGCTGAGCAGCATCCCGATCGCGACCCTGGGCAACGTGCTGCGGGTCGCGTCGTTGCTCGGCGTGGCCCACGTTTGGGGCGCGGATGCGGGTTTCAAGTATTACCACGACTACTCCAGCATCGTGTTCTTTCTGAGCGCGCTGGTGTTGCTGTTGCTCTTCAGCCGGGGGATCGGATGTCGCGAGATCAGGGACGATATCTTCTAGTCATCGGGTTGCTGGTGGTCGCCGTGGCCGGCGCCCTGTTGATCAGCCAGCGCAATCGCCTGGGCGCCAGTCGGGCCGGCGGCTACGAGTTCGTAGCGGACATCGACAACTGGCAGCGCACCGGGCGCGAGCGGGCGGTGACGTCGCCCTACGACTTCAACCTCGAGAGCGACCTGGCCGCGCAGGTGCCGCTGACCCTGGGGGATTGGACCGGGACCGACGTGCCGCAGACCAACCTGGAGGTCTTCATCCTGCTCGAGCCGGAGCAGTACGTCCAGCGGGAGTACAAGCTACCCGATGGCCGGTTCGTTTGGCTGAGCCTGATCGGCAGCCGCAAGTCCAAGAGCTTTCATTCCCCACAGATCTGCTACGACACCGACGGTTGGCGCACCGACGCCAACTCGGAGGTCGTGCCGTTGGCGCAGGGCGAGGTCTACGCGCTGCAATTGGTGGCCGAGAAGACCTTTACCACCGGCGGGGTCGCCGAGCACGTGGTGCTCTACTTCTACCTCTGGCCGAGCTACGCGCGCAACCCGCAGGACGGCCTGGTGCTGGTGAAGCTGACCGCGCCGGTGTACGGCACGGTGGAGGAGACCGTGGCGTTGGAGAAGGATCTTTTCAAGCTGCTGTTTACGTCGGCGCGCTCGTAGCGCGCGGCCATCCACGAATTCAGCGCGAATGTGCCCAGGCTCGCCGCCTCTGGCTGTGGCCGGTCTCCTGACCGAGCCACCGGAGCCTCGCCGGGGCAGCTAAATTAGGCCGCCGGCGCGGGCACGGTCAGGAGACCGGCCCGAGCGAGGGGCGCCACGCGGATGAAAAAGGGGCTCTACTCAGATTTGAGGGGTAAACAATGCTCGAAGGGGACTACAGTCCCCGTTTCGTGCCGAAACGAACCATTTTTGGGTGTTCTTGCGACGTGGACTGGTCCACTGGAAGCTCACCCCTCAAATCTGAGTAGAGCCGAAAAAGGTGGCTCGGTCGCAGACCGGCCACAGCAGGGTAGATGAAGACTTGGCTGGGACCGGTTTGCAACCGTGCCCCCTTGTCGACCAGGCAAAATGCAACGCCCCCGGCACAAGTCCGGGGGCGTCATATTGGGTGGGTCAGAAACCCGGTTTCTCTGAGAGATCGAAATCCCCGAAGCCGGGTTTCTAACTGTCAGTCGTTAGTCTTCCTTGCGGCGACGGGCCCGCACACGCATCTGCGCGTAGCCGGCCAACCCGAGCATACCGCTGCCCAGGAGCAGCCAGGTGCTGGCCTCCGGGATCTCGCCGGGCAAGAAGTAGACCACGTCCACGATCACTTCGTTGGAGGTGCGCGGGGCGCCTTCCAGGAACCTGACCTGAGCCGTGTTGGTGATGCGGTACGGCAGATCCCTGGCCTCGACATGCAAGGCCGTGCCGGTGATCACCACGGTGACCGTTTCCCCCGGCGCCAACAGGCCCACGTTCACGGTCCACATCCGCGTCGCCGCATCGTAGCTGGCCGCGCCCTTGGTGGTCGTCAGGGTCACGTTCACCAGCTTGGGATGGATGGCGTCGGTGATGATCACGTCGTTGGCGTTGGCCGTGCCGCGGTTGGTGACGACGACCGTGAAGACCACGGTCTCGCCGGTGTGCAGCATCGGGCTGTTGACCGCCTTGTAGATCGCCAGGTCGACTGTGGCGTTGAGCGGGTTGCTGACCGTCGCGGTCTTGTCCGGCAACTGGTCGCTCCGCAACGTCGCGGTGTTGTCGATCGACAGCGCGTTCCACTCGGAGAAGCTCAGCGCCGTCGCCTGGCCGGTCAGACCGGTGATGGTCATGTTGATCTTGACGGCGAAGGTGACGCAGGCGTTCGCGCCCGGCCCGACGATGCCCAGGTTCCAGGTCAGCTTGCGGTTGACTTCGTCGTAGACGACGCTGCCGCTGGCGCTGCCGGCCACGTAGGTGGTGTTGACCGGGATCACGTCCGAGAGCACGACGCCGGTCGCGTTGGCGGTGCCGTTGTTCGCGTAGCACAGGGTGTACGTGATGGTCTCACCCGGCTTGACCTCACCGGTCGGGTGGTTGGCCTTGGTGAGGGTCAGCTTGACCGTGGCGTTCAGCGGGTTGGTCGTGGTCGCTGTCAGCCTGGGCTTCTCGACGCTGTCCAGGTGCGCGATGTTGCGCACAGTCCAGCCCTGGTTGACCTCGGTCACGCCGGGGATGGTCATGTCAACCTTGACGTCGAAGGTGGCGCAGGCGTTCGCGTCCGGCCCGACGGCGCCCAGGTTCCAGGTCAGCGTGCGGCCAGCCGCATCGTAGACCGCGGCGGGGACAGCGCTGCCAGCCACGTAGGTGGTGAACGCCGGGATCATGTCCTTGAGCACGACGCTGGTGGCGTTACCGTTGCCGGTGTTGGCGTAGCACAGCGTGTACTTGATGGTGTCGCCCGGCTTGACCTCACCGGTCGGGTTGTTGGCCTTGGTGAGGGTCAGGATCGGCTCGGCGTGCACGCGGACGACATCGGTCGCTTCGTCCGTCACCTGGGCGTCGTCGGTGATGACGACCGTGTTGAAGATGTAGCTGTTGTTGGGCAGCGGCTTCTTCACGTGGACGGTCAGGGTTACCGAGCCGGTGGCGCCGGGGTTCAGGTTGCCCAGGTTCCAGGTGACCAGCCGGGTGACCGGGTCGTAGGCGCCACCGTTGCTGGCCGAGACGAACTCGACCTGCATCGGCAACAGATCACGCAGCACAGCGTTGGGCGTGGCCTCGAGGCCACTGGCGCTGTAGCTGATGGTGTAGATCATGTTCGCGCCGGCTTCCACAGGCTGGCCGGCCGGAATGTTGTCCGTCTTGGCGACCGTCAGCAGGTGGCCGTCGGCGTAGCCGAAGTCCGCGGTCAGCACGGCGTTGCCGCCGGTGATGGTGGCCGAGTACGGGCTGGCCTGGCCGTTGTCGTTGGTGTTCGGCACGCCATAGGTTTGGGTGTAGCCGTTCAGGCGGCCGTTCAGGTCGGTAACGATCACCTGGTAGGCGCCATCGGGCAGACCGCTGAACAGATAGTGGCCGTTCGCGTCGGTGACCGCGGTGCCGACGATCACGTCATCAGCGGTGCCGAAGACGCCATCCGGGCCGGGGGTCACCAGGTCCACCGTGACACCCGCGATACCGCGCTCGGTCGGGCCGGGCTGGTACACGCCGTTGCGGTTGCTGTCGTAGAACACCAGGTCGCCGATCTGGCCGATGAAGGTCGTCGTGCCCTTATAGCCGAAGTCGGCGGTCAGGTAGGCGCCGCCAGCCGGCAAGGTGATCGGCCCGTGGGGGTTGGCGCCGCCGGTCAGGGTCAGCCCGGTGAGCACGCCGTGAGTGTCGGTCACCCGGACGCAGTAGGCGCCGGGGGCAACGCCAGTGAACAGGTAGTTGCCATTGGGCGCCGTGGTCGTTGTGGCCGTCTGGACGTCGTCGGCCGTGCCGCAAACGCCATCCGGGCCCGCGATCAGCAGGCTCAGCGTCACGTTGCCGATGCCGACCTCACCGGGGTCCTGGACGCCATCGCCGTTCGCGTCACTCCAGACCCGATCGCCGATGACGCCGGTGCCGATCTGCGGGCCGTAGCCGAAATCGGCGTCCCGGTACTTCTCATCCTCGGCCAGGAGGATCGGGCCGTGCGGGTCCGCGCCACCGGTCAGGGTCAGCCCGGCCGGTACGGTCGAGTTGATTACGTCCACGCAGTAGGCGCCGGCCGGCGCCGCGCTGAAGCGATACTTGCCGTTGCCATCGGTCACCGTGTTAGCCAAAGCCACGTCATCGGCGGTGCCGCAGGCGCCATCCGGGCCGGCGCCGTACAGGATCAACCCCACGCCACCGATCCCCGGCTCGCCCGGCTCCTGGATCCCGTTGCTGTTGGCGTCGTACCAGACCGTGTCGCCGATGGAGCTTTCCGGCGTCTGCACGACCTTGGTGACGGCGGTCGCTTGCTTTTCCTTGCCGGGTTTGTAGTCGGCGATGGTGGCCTGGTTCTCGATGTCGTGGTCGTTGAGGAAGTCCTTGTTGACCTTGACGACCAGGGTCACGCTCCCGCTATCCCCGGGCGCCTTGTCGCCCAGGTTCCAGGTGATCATCTTGGTTACCGGATCGTAAACACCGCCGTCCGATGCGCTGACAAACTGGGTACCGAAGGGCAGCGGGTCGGTGATGACGACGGCGTCGGCCGGTTCATTGCCGCTGACGGACCAACTGATGGTGTAGGTCAACGCAGCGCCCTTTTCTACGGGGTCCGGGGCGTCCGTCTTGGTGATGTGCAGCACGTGGTCGCTGTGGACGGTGCTGATCACAGAAGCCCCGTCGGCGGCGGTGCCCGGATCGCTGTCGGAGAAGAGCACGGCGTTGGTGAGCTGCGTCCCGTTATACATCGGGGTGTCCACCGCCACGACTACCTCGAAGCTGCCGCTCTGCGGCGTCATCAGCTCGCCCAGGTCCCAGGTGATCGTGCGGGTGGCGTTGTCGTAGACCCCGCCGCCGGTGGCGCTGACGAAGGTCAGGTGATCGGGCAGCGTGTCCACGATCATGGCGTCGGGGGAGGGTTCGTTGCCGGTGACCGCCCAGTCGATGGTGTAGGTCAGGTTCGCGCCGGCTTCCACCGGCTCGGGCGCGGCCAGCTTGGTCACGTCCAGCACGTGATCGCTGCGGACGGTGCTGGTGGCGTCATCGGTGGCGCTGTCGCCGATGGTGTCGGCGATGACGACCGTGTTGTCCAGCGTGATGCCGTTGTAGAGCGGGCTCTTGACCGCCACGTTCACGGTGTAGGAGCCGCTCTTGACCGGGGTCACGTTGCCCAGGGTCCAGGTGACCGTGTGGGCAACGGGATTGTAGACGCCGCCGTCCGACGCGGCCACGAAGGTGACCAGGTTGGGCAGGGTATCCACGATGGTGACGCCCGGCGCGTAGGCGTTGCCGCCCACGGTCCAGTCGATGGTGTAGTTGAGCGGGGCGCCGGCGTCAACCGGCTCAGGGGCCGCGGCCTTGGCGATGGCCAGCTCGACCTGCGCGAAGACGTCGGTGGTGTCGGTGTCCGCGTTATCGGAGGTGTCCAACTCACCCGGCGTTGTGGTGCTGATGGTGACCCCGTTGGTCAGCGTGGTGGTGCCGGCCGGGAAGACCGGGTCGAGATCCACGACCACTTGGAGCTGGCCAGCGCTGCCGATGGCCAGCGTGCCGAGATTCCACGTCACCGTTCGGGCGACGGCATCGTAGACGCCACCGCCCGTGGCGCTGACGAAAGTAGCGCGCTCGGGGAGGGTATCGACGATGACGACGTTGTCAGCCGCGCCGTAACCGTAGTTCTCGTAGTCGATGCCGTAGGTCAAGGTGTCGCCGGGGTCGACCAGATCTAGCACCCCCGTCAGGACCGACTCTCCTTGCAGCGCCAGCCAGGTGTTGCCGGCCGGCACCTGGACCTTGATGCGGACCACCGACCACTCACGCGAGACGTAACCGCCGGTGTCCGGTGTCCAGCCGAAGCCGTCCCGCCAGCCAAGGAGATCGGTCACTGGCCAGTAGGACGTGGTCCCGCAGCCATCGGGCCAGAACGCGCCATCGACCACCATACGGCCGCCGTGGATCCCGGTGGAGGGGGCGTCGTAGTTGATAATCGTGTCGGGTGGGGCGCCGGTGCCCCGTGCCGCCCAGACGCGTTCTGGCCGGCAGCTGTAGTGATCGGTGCCGGCGTGGTGCAACCAGACGGTCACTTGTCGATCGACCGGCGCCGGCGGGAAGGTGAAGACGATGGGATCGGACGTGCCCTCGTTGGGTGTGAGCTCATGGTACCAGTCCATCGAATCGATCAGCTCGATCTGGTTGGGGCGTTGGCAGGCGCCGGTCTCGTACACCACCACCACGCTGACGCCATTGTTGCGACCGCCGGACGCGAGGGCCGCCCAGCCCGCGATGTTGAGCTTGTTGAGCCCCTGGCCAACCAGATTGGCGCCGTTCGGGCCAATGTCGGCCCGCCACATAAACCATTCCGGCATGTGCTGGGACCACACCTTGCGGTCCACCAGCGTGCCCAGGACCGTGGCGCCGTTGACGGTGAGATCGCTCTGGTTGGGCGAGTTCGGCGCGCCAACGTCCTCGGTGCCGATCCAGACCAGATACGCATCTACCACGGGACCGGGCACATCGACGCTCAGCGGGTAGGGAGAAGCCCCACTCCACATGCCGATGCCGCCAGTCGCGATATCATAGCATCCATACTTGGGGTAGCCGGGCACATCGTTGTACGGTGCGCCTTCGGCTCCTGCAGAGCCGACCATGGCCAAAGAAAGCACCAGGACGACCAGCAGGAGCAGAGACCAACTGATGGTTCTACGTGGGTGTGTATTTTGGAACATGAGACCTCCTCCTGAAGTGTATCAGTTTGGATGACGATAATGCCTTCACTGAGAACGCGGCGCCTCCGGGGTACCGAGGCCAGGGTGGAAATCG
>PHCA01000014.1:38875-58959 GCA_002842085.1 Chloroflexi bacterium HGW-Chloroflexi-1 | reverse complement strand
CGAGCGTTTTTTGCGAAGCAATCGAGATTGCCGCAATCTCCTGGCACTAAACGCGGGGATTGCTTCGTCGGCAAAAAACGCCTCCTCGCAATGACAAGCCACAAGCGGGCTCGGTCAGGAGACCGGCCCGAGCAAAGTGCGGAGTTATTTTTGCACGCGACCTGAGGAGACTTGCCGGAGGCGATCAATGGAAATCTTGCAAGAGGGTCAGGGGCAACTGGTCGGCTGGCACGACCCGGACGAGAACCGGCAATGGGTGCTGGAGAACAAGCCGCGTGACCTGCGCGACAAGCGCCTGACGGTCGCCGAGGCGGTGGCGCGCTTGGTTCCCGACGGCGCTTTCTTCGCCTCCGGTGGGTTCGGTCACGTGCGCGTCAGTATGGCCGCCATCTACGAGATCATCCGCCAGGGCCGGCGCAACCTGATCATGGCCGGCAAGACCGCGGTGCACGACGCTGACCTGCTGATCGCCGCGGGTTGCGTCGATCGGATCGAGGTGGCCTACGCCTTCGGCCACGAGCTGCGCGGCCTGTCACCGGCCTCGCGCCGGGCGGTCGAGACGGGCCAGTGCCAGGTGGTCGCCGAGACCAGCAACGCCGGCTACCAGTGGCGCTTCCTGGCCGCCATGATGGGCGTGCCGTTCATGCCCGCCCGCAACCTGCTGGGCACCGCTACCCTGGCGCACAGCTCGGCCAAGGTCGTCGCCGATCCCTGGAGCGGCAAACCGATCTGCCTGCTGCCAGCGTGCTACCCCGACGTGGCGCTGATCCACGTCACGCGCTGCGACATCTACGGCAACGCCCAGATCGACGGCACCCTGATCGAGGATTTCGAGCTGGCCCGCGCCGCACGCCGGCTGATCCTGACAACCGAAGAGATCGTCCCCATCGAGCAGATTCGCGATGCGCCGTGGCGAACGGCCATCCCGTTCTATCTGGTCGACGCGGTGGTCGAGGCGCCCTACGGCAGCCACCCGTGCCAGATGCCCTGCCGCTATTACTTCGACGAAGATCACATCCGCGAGTGGCTGACCCGCTCGCGAACCGTCGAGGGCACGGCCGAATACTTGCAAGAATACGTCTTCGACGTGGCGGACTTCGACGGCTACCTGGAGAAGATCGGCGGACTGAAGAAGCTCCACCACTTGAAGCTGGTCGAGCAGATGCGCGCGTAGCCGTGACATGGTGACATGGTGACAAGGTGAAGGGGTGAAGGGACGCCCACGGTGGCTCGGTCAGGAGACCGGCCACAGCGAGATTGGGAACCATGCCTTTGGGACAGTCACCGTGTCACCCGGTCACCGTGTCAGGTCCAAGGAGGATCGCGCAATGGCAGAAACTGACTACACCTCCACCGAGCTCCTGGCCTGCGTGGCTGCGCGGCTGCTGGAGGATCGCAAATCGGTCTTCGTGGGCACCGGCCTGCCGATGATCGCCGCCATGCTGGCTCAGCGCACCACAGCACCGGGCCTGCTGATCATTTTCGAGGCCGGCGGCATCGGCCCGCAGGTCCCCGTCCTGCCGATCTCCGTGGGCGATTCGCGCACCTTCCACAAAGCGGTCAGCGCGTCGAGTATGCATGATGTGATGTCGATCGCACAGGCCGGCTATCTGGACTTCGGCTTCCTCGGCGCGGCGCAGATCGACCCCTACGGCAACATCAACACCACCGTCATCGGCCCACACGACGCACCGATCGCGCGGCTGCCGGGCAGCGGTGGCGCCAATGACGTCGGCTCCTTCTGCCACCGCACCATCATCATCATGCGCCAGGATCACCGCAAGTTCGCGGCGCAACTCGACTTCCTCACCACGCCGGGCTATCTGACCGGCCCCGGCGCGCGGGAGCGGGCCGGCTTGCCGGCCGACTGCGGGCCACACCGGGTCATCACCCAACTCGGCGTGTACGGCTTCGACGACGCGACGCGCAAGATGTACCTGATGGTGGTCCACCCCGGCGTGACCGTCGAGGAAGTCCAGGCCAACAGCGGCTTCCCGATCCCCGCGGCTGAACCATTGACCGTGAGCGCCCCTCCCACCGCCGAGGAACGGCGCATCCTGCGGGAGATCGACCCGGAGGGATTGTTGATTACTCGATAAGGGCTAAGGACGGGCGTATGGATCGGTTGGGGGGAAGCTGGAAGCTGGAAACTGGGCTGTTAAACCGACTTTTAGCCGCGTTTTGGCGTGTTTTCGGGCGAAAAAGCCGGTCTCCTGACCGTGCCACGGGTGGCACGGTCAGGAGACCGGCCACAGCATCCCCGGATTATCGAGAGGATACCCACTTGCCATTCGCCATTCGCCATTCGCCATCCACTGATTCGCTGATTCGCCATTCGCTGATTCGCTGATTCGCTGATTCGCTGATTCGCCCTTTGTCACAGGAGGTCACCATGGACTTCAACCTGAACGAAGAACACCGCATGTTGCAGGGGATCGTCCGTGAGTTCGTCGAAAAAGAAGTGGCCCCGCGCGCGCGCCACGTGGACGAGACCGGCGAGTTCCCCTGGGACACGCTGCGGGCAATGGGCAAACTCGGATTCCTGGGGCTGAATGTGCCGGAACAGTACGGCGGGGCCGGCGCCGACGCGCTGAGTGCGGCCCTGCTGCTCGAAGAAATCGGCCGCGGGTGCGGTTCGACCGGGCTGATCGTCGCCGCGCACCTGGGGCTGGCGTGCGGGCCGCTGGCGCTGTTCGGCGCAGAAGCGCAGAAGAAACGATGGCTCGTGCCGATGGCTCAGGGGCAGATCCTGGGCTGCCTGGGGCTGACGGAGGCGGGCGCGGGGTGCGACCTGCGCGGCATCCGCACCACCGCGGTGCGCGATGGAGATGGCTGGCGCATCGACGGCAGCAAAATGTGGCTGACTAACGGCGCGGAGGCGGGTCTGGCGATCCTGCTCTGCCGCACTGGCGACGGGTTCAGCCATTTTTTGATACCCACCGACGCGCCCGGCGTGGGATTCGGACCCCCGGAACAGAAGATGGGCCTGCACGGCTCCCACACCTACGCGGTGAGCCTGGACGATGTACGTGTGCCCGGCGAAAACCTGCTGGGGGTCGAGGGCCGCGGGCTGGCCCAGACGCTCCAGGTGCTGGACGGTGGCCGGGTCGGCATCGCCAGCCTGAGCCTGGGTTTGGCGCAGGCCGCCTACGCGGCCGCCCGCACCTACGCCCGCACGCGCCAGACCTTCGGACACGCGCTGAACGAGCACCAGGCGATCGCGTTCATGCTGGCCGACATGGTGACAGAGATCGAGGCGGCGCGCTGGCTGGTCTACCGGGCCGCCACCCTGCGGGATCAGGGCCGACCCTACACCAAAGAGGCGGCCATCGCCAAGCTCTTCACCACCGAGATGGCCGAGCGCGTGGCCCGGAACGCCATCCAGATCCACGGCGGCTACGGCTACAGTCAGGAGTACCCGGTCGAACGCATCTACCGCGACGCCCGGCTGATGACCATCGGCGAGGGGACGAGTGAGATGCAACGGTTGGTGATTGCGCGTCACGTGGCGTAAGGACCGGATTGCGGATTGCGGATTGCGGATTGCGAATTGCGAATTGTGGATTGCGGATTGCGAATTGCGAATTGCGAATTGCGAATTGCGAATTGTGGATTGCGGATTGCGAATTGCGAATTGCGAATTGCGAATTGCGAATTGTGGATTGCGGATTGCGAATTGTGGATTGCGTACTGCGTACTGCGCACACCGTGATCTAGCGAACTGGTGTTTGTGGCGGAATTGTGCGCTGTGGCCGGTCTCCTGACCGAGCTGTGGCCGGTCTCCTGACCGAGCGCTGTGGCCGGTCTCCTGACCGAGCGCTGTGGCCGGTCTCCTGACCGAGCGCTGTGGCCGGTCTCCTGACCGAGCCACCGTGGGGAACGCTGATGAGGCTGATTGATTAGCGCAGATTGGCGCAGATCAAACCAGACAAATCAGCGTTAATCAATCAGCGGCGCAGCAGCGTTCATCTGCGTCCCATTCTGGGCTTCACCTTGAGGCCCACATGAGCCGACAACGGAATACGCAATACGCAATACGCAGTATCCAGGAGGTTCTCATGTCCTCATCCACAACTCACCATCCCCTCGTCCAACTCGCCCGCGCGACCATCGAGGCGTACGTGCAAGAGGGGCGCACGCTGAAACCGACCGAGGCGCCGGCGCCGATCGAGGGCGAGCCGGCCGGGGTCTTCGTAACCATCCACACGGCGGGCGCCGGCGATCTGCGCGGCTGCATCGGCACCATCGAGCCCACCGAGCCCAGCCTGGCCCAGGAGACGATCCACAACGCCATTGCGGCCGCGACGCGCGACCCGCGCTTCCCGCCCGTCAAACCTGATGAATTGGACAACCTGGTCATCGACGTGAGCGTGCTCTACCCGCCAGAGCCGATCGACTCGATCAAACAACTGGACCCGAAACGGTACGGCGTCATCGTGCAGCGCGACCGGCAGCGCGGCCTGCTGTTGCCCGACATCCCCGGCATCGCCGACGCGGAGACCCAGGTGGCGTTCGCCCGCCAGAAGGCCTGGCTCGGGCCTGATGAGCCGGTGAAGCTGTTCCGGTTTCGGGTGGAGAGGTATACGTGACGAGTAATGAGTAACGAGTAAAATTTACTCGTTACTCGTTACTCGTTATCACCATTTCGGAGGCTATTTCCATGAACCTCACCCTATTACGCGCCCCTGCCGCGCCTCTCATCCGCGTGGGCCATCGCGGCGCCAGGGGCCACGCGCCCGAGAACACCCTGGCGTCCTTCAACCTGGCCGTCGAGATGGGCGTCCAGGCCGTGGAGACCGACGTCCACCTGAGCAAAGACGGCGAGGTCGTGTTGATCCACGATCACACCGTGGACCGCACCACCGACGGCTATGGCTTTGTGAAGGATATGACACTGGCCGAGCTGAAGAAACTGGATGCCGGGTCGTGGTACGATCCGAGGTTCGCTGGCGAACGGATCCTCGCGCTGGCCGAGCTGCTGATCTGGGCCAAAGATCGGGTGGGGGTGGCCATCGAGATCAAGAACGGGCCGATCTACTACCCCGGCATCGCCGAAAAGACGATCCGTTTGCTGCGCGCACACGACATGCTGGCGCAGGCGATCCTGATCAGCTTCGACCACTTCGTGCTGCGCGAGGCCAAGATGATCGAGCCGCAGGTCGCCACCGGCATCCTCTACGCCGGCCGGCTGATCGATCCCGTGGCCGCGGCCCAAGCTGCCGGCGCCGATTCATTGAACCCGGCCTGGGTCTTCATCACCCCCGACCTGGTGCAAAGCGCCCACGCCGCCGGGCTGGCGGTCAGCCCGTGGTGCCCTAACGACCTGCCGACACTGCGCACGCTGGATGCGATGGGCGTGGACAGCATCGGGACGGACTATCCGGATTTGTTCGAACAGATCTAACTGTTCAGGCGCCAGGCACTTCGCTTGTCCAACAACGCATCTTCGCACATGCCACGTGGTGTCTCTCAGGTCACAAAAGTGCCTGGCGCCTATCCGCTTAACAGTTGCAGGCAAATGTGAACCCGTGAGGTTGTACCAAAATCGGAGGGCGCGTCTATGGAAAAGCAAATCGGTCAAGTCACACACTATTTCAATCGGCTCGGTGTGGCCGTGCTCGATCTCACCGATGGGATCAAGGTCGGGGACAACCTGCACTTCCTGGGGCACACCACGGACTTCACCCAAACGGTCTGGTCCATGGAGATCGAGCACCGGAAAGTCCAGGCAGTCGGACCCGGAGCGGACGTCGCTCTCGAAGTGGTGGAGCCGGTTCGCCAGAGCGATCACGTGTACAAAGTCGAGGGTGAATAAGAGCCTGACGCAGCGCCACCCGCGCGGGCAATGGCCTGACGCTGCGACAGGCGCGGGGCGCCACCTGATCTTCGCCGCCGATTTCCCGACCGACCTCTGCCGATCGTCCAGGCAGCGCTATTCGGGCGACCGGCCGCGCGCGGGGTCGAGATCCGCTGGGTGACGCCAGGCTACGTCGAATATGCCCTGACAAGGTGTGGTGAGAGGAGATCAGATGATCCGGGCTCACGGCAATCCCCGCCCCACTCACACGTAGCTGAATGCCAACCCCCCATCCCCGGCATCCACAATCACCTGCGCGCCCGGCGCCGGCGCGGCGGTCAGCAGCCAGTCGGCCAGCGACTCGCGCAGGTACTTCTGGATGATGCGGCGCAGGGGGCGGGCGCCCCACTCGGGGTGGTCGTTCCGGGCCAGCATCCACGTCCGAGCCGCTTCGGTGACCTCCAATGTGACGCCCTGGGCGGCCAGCAGCTTGCCTTCCTTCTTCAGCAGCAGGCCCAGGATCTGGCGCAGCTCGTCCTGCGTCAACGGCAGGAAGAGCACGATCTCGTCCAGGCGGTTGAGGAACTCGGGCCGCATCGTCGCCCGCACCGTCGCCATCACCGTCTCGCGCATCTCCTCGGTCATCACCGGCTGGTCCAGGTACTCCGAGCCCAGATTGCTGGTCATGATGATGATCGTCTCGCTGAAGGAGGTCAGCCGGCCCTGAGCATCGGTCAGCCGGCCCTCCTCCATGATCTGCAACAGGATATCCAGCACGCGCGAGTGTGCCTTCTCGATCTCGTCGAAGAGCACCACGGTGTGCGGGCGTTGGCGCACCTTTTCGGTGAGCTGCCCGCCGCCTTCGTAGCCGACGTAGCCGGGCGGCGCGCCGATCAGCCGGTTGATGGTGTGATCCTGCTGATATTCACTCATGTCCAGCACGACCATGGCGGCCTCGTCCCCGAACATGAAATCGGCCAGCGCCTTGGCCAGCTCGGTCTTGCCGACACCGGTGGGGCCGAGAAATAGGAAGGAGCCGATGGGCCGCTGGGGGTCCTTCAGGCCGACGCGGGCGATCTTCACGGCCCGGCTGACCGCCAGCACGGCTTCCTCCTGGCCGATGATGCGCTGGTGCAGCGCATCGACCATGTGGGCATACCGGGCCCGCTCGTCCACGCCCAACTTGCTCACCGGGATGCCCGTCATCACGCTGACCGCCACCGCGACGTCGTCCGCATCCAGTACCGAATCGTTCCGGATGTCGGGCCGGAACGTGAAGTCCTGAGCTTGTCGAAGGGCGGTCTGGGACTGGCCCGCCAGCTTCAAGAGCGCTGCTGCCCGGTGCACCACAGCCAGCGCTGATGCAGGCAGCGGCGTGCCCGCCACGTAGCGCTTGGCCATGGTCGCCGCGGCCGGCAGGGCGGCGTCGATGATCCGGATGCCGTAGTTGTGTTCCAGGTGGGATTTGTGCACGGCCAGAATGGCGACGGTCTCGTCTGTGGTAGGTTCGGGGACCCGCAGGCGGTGGCTATGCTCGCGAATCACACTGTCCGCCGCCAGGCGCTCGTTCCAGGCCGGATCGGTGGTGGTGGCGATGACGACGGGACGCGGATCGAGGAAGGCGCGCTGCACCGCTCGCGTGGCCTTGGGGAATTCCGGGGCGCTGAACGCGCCGCCGAAGAAGCGCTCGACATTGGGGAGGAAGAGGATGCCGTCCCGCGCCTGCCGCCAGCCCGCTTCCACGGCCTTCTCGGCGTCGGCCAGAAGCGCGCTCTCCGCCACCTGGACCAGCGACGCCAGCCCCTCGGGACCCTTGTCCTCCGCCATCGACAGCGCCAGCCCTTGCACCAACGATCGCCGGCCCACCCCCCCATCCCCCACCAGGATCACGTGCCGGTGGTTGGCCAGCGTCAGCAGCCCCAGCAGATCGCGCATCAGGTCCTGGCGCACGTAGACCGGGTCCGCTTCGCCGTCCCTGGCAAGCGCCACCAGGTCCTGGCTGGTCAGTCGCCTGGCCTGGGCCTGAGTCACCAGCCGGCTCGTCATGGTTTCCGGCGAGATGCCATAGCGCCGCAACAGGGCCGACGTGCTCACGCCCCGCTCGGCCAGCCCACCCAGCGCGTGCTCGGTGCCCACGTAGATCTCGTCGCTGGCCTGGGCGATGCTGCGCCCCTCGTCCAGCACAACCACCATCTCCGTGGAAAAAGGCGCCGACTGGTCACCCTCATCGATGAAATCAAAGTCGGCATCTACGCCGGGGCTGGCCTTGGCCAACGCCTCGGCCGAAGCGGCCAGTTCTTCGAGCCGGAAACTGCGCTCAGCCGCCAGGGAGACCAACAGCCGGTTGGCCGCGCTGCCCGCGTCTCGCGCAAAGGTCAGCAGCAGCAATGCCGGCGTGAGCAGAGGGCGCTCCAGCGCGCGCATGCGGTGCGTCGCGGCGCTCAACGCCTTGGATAGCTCAGAGGATAGGATATGGGGGTTCAGAGTACTCACAACGTCACTTGCTCCGCATCGATCAGATCGCCCGGTAGAGGTTACGCAGTCCATCGAGGTCCTGCGCCGTCCACAGCCGCTGCTGAATCACCCGGAGCACATTCACATTTCGTGTGAATTCGTGAGATTCATGGCAGATTTGCGGCTCTCCCCTAAGTTCTGCATGCGCCCCCTTGGCCACAATATCGTATGACACTCTCACCTCCTCCTCTGTCGAGGTCCACGCTGCCAGGCACGGACCATCGCTGCGCCGGCGCCATTCTACCACAAACTGCCCTCTTTGCGCTAACGACCTTGGCGACCGTCACGACTTTGGGACCTCCGCGTCCACTGGCCAGAGGATGCTCAGGCCCGTGCAGAGGGGCGTCATGGGCAACTGGCTGATGTCGTAGCCAGCCAACTGCAAGCTGAAGCTACGGCCATCCCACGAACTTCGTAACTTGACCCCAGGGTGTTAACTGGGTACAATAGGCATAGTGAGTCGCGCAACAGATTCCTCAACAGCCCCTGCGGGCCGTTGGTCGGAATCTGCCGATTCTGGGGCGGTGGCGAAATGGTATACGCAGCGGACTTAACAAGTTGAGCACCAGGAAGGGAAACCTCCTGAGTGAATTTGGCCAAATTCGGGGAAACCTCAGCGCGTCATGGCGGTGGCAACCCCGAGCCAAGCTTCTTGCTGGTGGTTGGTCTCTACGGTTTTTCGGTTGGTCGAGCTCTTATGTCCTGATTGTCACGCACTGACGGACAATTACCGGGGCAGCAAGAAGAAGGTGTAGAGACTTGACGGCCAAGACCTAAGGTGGGCATCCAGGGTCAAGGGAAAGTCCGGACTACAAACCTCCTCACGAGGGTGGCGAAAGCCATAGTGGTGTGAAAATCCGCCGGTCGGAAGACCTTGTGGGTTCGAATCCCACCCGCCCTACTGTTCTTCCGGCTGCTTTTTTGCCGATCCAACGAGGCAAGTCAGATTTTTCTTGCCCAGCGTGCTGAGGAGGCCGGCATCAGTTTTATCGTCAGACCTGAGCCGGACCCAGCGTGGCTGGGTCACAGACCGGCCACAGTACATCTTCGCGCTAACAAAAAACGGGCTGGTACTTTGCGGTACCAGCCCGTTTCATGGAGGCGACGGCCGGATTCGAACCGGCGATGGGGGTTTTGCAGACCCCTGCCTTGCCACTTGGCGACGTCGCCAACACGACCATTCTAACCTGACTGGTTTCCGTTGTCAAATCATCCAGGAATACTCTCATGGCTGATGATCAGAGCATTCGCTGCGCCGAATGCGACACCCCATTTATCTGGACCGCCGGCGAACAGGCTGGCGAGCCCCGGCCGGATGTGTGCCCGGCGTGCCGGTTGCTGGCGCCCGCGGCCGGGCGGGCGCGCGGCCTGGTCAAGTGGTTCAGCCGGGCCAAAGGTTACGGTTTCATCACGCCGATCGACGGCCCGGACCTGTTCGTGCACAAATCGGGCCTGGCAGCCGGGTACCCGTTCCCGCGCGCCGGGCAGTTGGTGGAGTTCACCCTGGCGCACCGGCAACGCGGCATTGACACGGTGACACGGTGACACGGTGACACGGTGACACAGACCTCGCCTGATGACCGTGGCGAGCATACCAATCTACCAATCTACCAATCTACCAATTTACCAACCAACTATCCCGTCTCTCCAAGCACCTGCGCCATCAGCGCCGCCATGAGCGCGTCGTAAATCGGCGCCTGGACCGACCAATCGAAGCGGGCGACCGCCGTGCGCAGCTCCGGCGGAGCGGACGTCGCCAGCGTGGCTCTGAGCCGCGCCAGCAGCCCGGCGAAGTCATCGTACAGGCAAGCCGCGTGGGCCGCGGGCGGGAGCAATTCCGGATAACTAAGCCGGTTGGGGAGGACCGGCCAGCAGCCGCAATAGACCGCTTCGACGACGCTTACCCCGAAGAACTCGTGAATCGCCGTGCTGAGCACCACGTCAGCGTCCCAGAGCAGCCGGGCGTACTCGGTCTCGCTCCCGGCGTAGCCGTAGTGGACCAGCCGCTCCCCCAGCCTGGCCTGAGCCCCGGTGAACTCGGCCGGCTCGACGCGGAAGTTCTCCCCTGCCAACGCCACCCGGAACGGTAGCCCCTCGTCTGCCAGCGCGTACAGCGCCCGCAACATCGTCTCGGGGTCCTTATCGTACTCCCAGCGCTGATTCCACAGGATCAGCGGACTTATCTCCTTGTTTCCTTGTCTCCTTGTTTCCTTGTCTACCTGTCCCCTTGTTTCCTTGTCTACCCGCATCCCTGCATACTTGTCATAACGCTGAAGATCGCACCCCACCGGCAGCACTTCAGCCTTCGCACGGGTCGTCTCCACCGATTCCAGGTGAGTGTAGTCGGGGAAGTGTTTGAGCAGGCGCGGCAGTTCGCCGAACCAGATCTGTTTATGGTAGGCGGAGTTGAAGCAGACGCGGTCGGCGGCCAGCATGGAGAGATGCTGGATCATGCCGTAGGTCAGGTCGCGTTGGCTGCCCGGAGGAGGCGGGTAGGTGAGCTGGTTCTCGTGCATGTAGAGCACGATCGGGACACGCGCCAGCGCACGGCGGGTCAGCGCCAGGAATGCGGGCAGATTGGTCATGCTGGTGGCCAACAGCAGGTCCGGGCGTTCGCCCGCGGCGATGCGCGTCGCGGCCTGTTCGGCCAGCTCCAGCGCGGCGCCGTGCATCCGCCACTTCCAGAAGTAGCCCTGCATGGCGAGGATTTGCACCCGATGCTGGCTGGCCGCGGCGTAGCCTTCGGCCCAGGCCTGATGGGAGCCGGTGTGATACGGGTTAAGCAGCCAGATGGTCAGCGGGTCGGTCATGGATGCGATGATACCACGAGGGTGGCGGGATGGGCAAGAGGCGGCCGAGGGGTCAAGTGAGCGATTTGACAGTCCCCGCGACCTGTGTTAGACTCCGCACAATTCGGTTTAGCCAGGGACTTTGAGACATGTCAGATCGCTCGGGCCTGATTATTATCTCCCTTATTGCGCTCCTTGTTATTAAGGAGCCATTGCCGTTTGGGAGGGATCAGGCGGGTATCTGAGTCAGAGACACCCGAGAAGTACACCAGGGGCCTCCCACACGGGAGGCCCTTTTTAGTTCCGGGGGTTGTCGCCAATCGGCGCCAGGTTGGCGCCCAAACCAGGCAAGGACGCCTTTTTTGCGGTCGGTGGTGCAGGCCGCAGAGAAGGCGCTTTTATTGTAAGCGCCCCATCATAGCGCGGCTCCTGCCGCAATCAAAGGGCTGTCATTGCGAGGAGCGTTTGTTGCGACGAAGCAATCTCCCCAGTTGGAAAAGGATTGCTTCGCAAAAACCGCTCGCAATGACACCGTCAAAGATTCTCGCGATCCACGCGAATGTTACCGGGTAATACTATAGGGAGGAGTTTGATGAAACGAACAGGGGCCCAGATTGTCTGGGAGAGCATGCTGCGTGAAGGCGTGGAGGTTGCGTTTGGGTATCCGGGCGGGGCGATCATGCCGGTCTACGATGCGCTGCTGGACTACCCGGTTCATCATGTGCTGGTGCGCCACGAGGAGAACGCCGCGTTTGCCGCTGATGGTTATGCCCGGGCGAGCGGCAAGGTGGGGGTCTGTGTGGCCACTTCGGGGCCGGGCGCCACCAACCTGGTGACCGGCTTGGCCGACGCGATGATGGATTCGGTGCCGGTGGTGGCGATCACCGGTCAGGTGGCGTCGAACCTGGTGGGTTCGGATGCATTCCAGGAGACCGATGTGACCGGTGTCACGTTGCCAGTGACCAAACACAACTACCTGGTCACGCGAGTAGAGGGACTGGCGGGGGTCTTGAAGGAGGCGTTTCACATCGCCCGCTCCGGCCGGCCCGGCCCGGTGTTGATCGATGTTTGCAAAGACGTTCAGGTCGCCTCCACCGATTTCGACTACGACGCCATCCAGGTGCGGTTGCCCGGCTACCGTCCAGTGACGCGGGGCACTGAAGATCAGATAGAGGCAGCCGCAACGCTGATCAACGCCGCACAACGCCCTATCATCCTGGCCGGCCACGGCATCATCCTCTCCGGGGCGTACGACGAGCTCCAGGCCCTGGCCGAGAAAGGTCACATCCTCGTCTCCACCACACTCCTGGGCATCGGCACGATCCCGGAATCCCATCCCCTCAACCTGCGCATGATGGGCATGCACGGCGAGGCCTACGTCAACCAGGCGGTCCAGGCCGCCGACCTGATCATCGCGCTGGGCATGCGCTTCGATGATCGGGTCACCGGCACGCTGCGCACCTATGCGCAGAATGCCCAGGTAATTCATGTGGACATCGACCCGGCGGAGATCGGCAAGAACGTGGTCGCCGACATCGGCATCATCGGGGACGCGAAGAACGTCCTGGCCCAGATCTTGCCCCGGGTGGAGTATCAGGAGCGGGCTGGGTGGTTTGCTCAGATCGAGGAGTGGTGTCAGGACTCCACCCGGCGGGACATCCTGAACCAGGAGTCGGACAACACGCTGCACGTGCCTTTTGTGATCGATCAGATCCGCCACAGCATCGACGGCAACGGCCAGGTGACCATTGTCAGCGACGTGGGCCAGCATCAAATGTGGGCGGCGCAGTACTTCCGCCATGAGCGACGCAATCGCTTCTTCACATCAGGCGGGCTGGGCTCGATGGGCTGTGGCCTGCCGATGGCGGTGGGCGCGGCCTTCGCCCGGCCGGACGAGGAGGTGTGGGTGATCGCCGGGGATGGCGGTTTTCAGATGAGCCTCCCGGAGCTGGCGACCGTCGCGCAGGAGCGGCTGCCGATCAAGATCGCGGTGATGCGCAACGGCTATCTCGGGATGGTGCGGCAGTGGCAGGAACTGCTCCACGACAAGCGGTACTCGGGTGTCGCCATCAGCAGCCCGGACTTCGTGAAGGTGGCTGAGGCGTACGGCATCTTGGGGATGCGGGCGGACCAGAAGTCGCAAGTGGCCGAGGTGATCGCTGAGGCGCGAGCGCATCCCGGCCCAACCCTGATCGACTTCGTGGTGGAGCAAGAGGTGAACGTCTACCCGATGGTAGGGCCGGGCAAAGCGCTGCACGAGATGTTGCGGCGTCCGGCAGCGTGAACGAGACACTATGCTGTGGCCGGTCTGTGACCGAGCCACGGTGGCTCGGTCACAGACCGGCCACAGCCACCCCAAATTATTGAGAGGATACCGGGTGTATTCCGAGTCGGTTGATATTGTGCACGGGATGCTCGCCTCATCACGTATTGCGTATTGCGTGTTGCGTATTGCGTAGCCGACCACGCACCACGTACAACGAGGAGGACGCACCCAACTCATTTGGAATGCACCCATCTGATTCTGGCTGGGAAAGGGAAGGAGCACAGTATGGCCCTGGTAGATCGCAGAAACAACGGCACGGAGACGACGCGCGTGCTGGTGGCGTTGGTGGAGAACAAGCCCGGTGTGTTGACCCGGGTGGCGAGCCTGTTTCGCAGGCGGAATTTCAATATCGAGAGCCTGACTGTCGGGCACACCGATTCCCCCGACGTCTCCCGGATGACCATCGTGATCGATGCCACCAAGACGAACGCGGTGATGGTGGAGCGCAACCTGTACAAGATGGTCAACATCATCGACGTTCAGGACGTCACCCACTCTCCGGCGGTCCTGCGCGATCTGGCGCTGATCAAGGTCAAGATCGACGGCCAAACCCGGTTTGAGGTGATGCAGTTGGTCAATGTTTACCGGGCGAAGGTGGTGGATATCTGCGCCGATTCGATGATTGTGGAGGTCACCGGGCCGGAGGCCAAGGTGAACTCCCTGGCCGACATGCTCAAGCCGTACGGCATCATCGAAATGGTGCGCACCGGGCTGGTAGCGATGGTGCGGGGGTCCGGCTATTGGTCGGGGATGCCGCCGGCGAACGACAATGGGGCTCTCGAGGAGGCAGAGTCCGGCGTCGTCTCGCTGGGCATGTGAAGATGCCCGGCTTTTTGGACCTGACCGCCAGGGGGCACGGTTGCAAACCGGCCCCAGCGAAGTTTTCATCCATTTCTCGCATTCTATCTTGAAGGAGCATATTCGTGGCTAACATTTACTACGACAAGGACGCAAACCTCGGTCTATTGGACGGCAAGAAGATCGCTATCATCGGTTATGGCAGCCAGGGGCACGCCCACGCGCTCAACCTGCGCGACTCGGGCGGCGATGTGCGCGTGGGGTTGTACGCCGGCAGCAAATCCTGGGCCAGGGCCGAAGCTGAGGGCCTGCGCGTCCTCCCGGTCGCCGCCGCGGCCGCCGAGGCGGACGTGATCATGATCCTGGCGCCCGACACGGTCCAGGCCAAGATTTACAAGGAGTCGATCGAGCCACACCTGGCGCCGGGCAAGACGCTGATGTTTGGGCATGGCTTCAATATTCGCTATGGGCAGATCATCCCGCCCGCGACGGTGGACGTGAGCATGGTGGCCCCCAAGTCGCCGGGGCATCGGGTGCGGGAGGTCTTCGTCGAAGGTGCGGGCACACCCTGCCTGGTGGCGGTCCAGCAGGACGCCAGCGGCCGTGCCAAGGAGTTTGCGTTGGCCTATGCCAAGGGGATCGGCGGCACGCGCGCCGGCGTGATCGAGACCACCTTCGCCGAGGAGACCGAAACCGACCTGTTCGGCGAGCAGGTCGTGTTGTGCGGCGGTGTCAGCGCGCTGATCGAGAGCGGGTTCGACACGCTGGTCGAGGCCGGTTACCAGCCGGAGATCGCCTACTTCGAGTGCATGCACGAGCTCAAGCTGATCGTGGATCTGATGTACCAGGGCGGGCTGAGCTACATGCGTTACAGCGTGAGCGACACGGCCGAACACGGCGACTACACCGGCGGCCCAAAGATCATCACCGACCAGACCCGGGCAACCATGCAACAGATGCTGGCCGACATCCAGTCGGGCGCGTATGCCGAGGAATGGATCGACGAAAACGCCAAAGGCCGGCCCTGGTTCAATGCCCAACGTGAGGCGGCGCGCACCAGCCAGATCGAGCAGGTGGGCAAGGAGTTGCGCAGGATGATGCCGTGGCTGCATGCGAAAGAGGTCGATCCGGGGCAGGGCGGGGCGTGAGGGGAGTAGGGATGGGGTATTAGGGATAGGTATTGGGTATTGGGTATTCGTCGAATGGCAATTCCGAATCCCCGATATCCAATACCTGATCCCCTAATCCCTAATACCTAATACCCAATACCTCCCTACAAGGAGGAACACATGGTTGAATCTGGCATCGTTCGCATCTTTGACACGACGTTGCGGGATGGTGAGCAGTCGCCCGGCGCGACGCTGAATATCGACGAGAAGCTGGAGATCGCCCGGCAGTTGACGCGTCTGGGCGTAGACGTTATCGAGGCCGGGTTCCCCATCGCCTCGCCGGGCGATTTCGAGGCGGTGCGCCGGGTGGCTGATGAAGTCGGGCGAGGGGACACGGCGCCGATCATCGCCGGCCTGGCGCGCGCCAACCAGGCCGACATCGATCGGGCCTGGGAGGCCGTCAAGGGCGCGCGCCGGCCTCGGATTCACACCTTCCTGGCGACGTCTGACATCCACCTGAAGTACAAGCTGAAGATCAGCCGCGAGGAGTGCGTGGCGCGCGCGGCCGAGATGGTGGCGCATGCCCGCAGCCTGTGCGAGGATGTGGAGTTCTCGCCGGAGGACGGCGGACGCTCCGACCCGGAGTTCCTCTACCAGGTCCTGGAGGCGGTGATCAAGGCCGGCGCGACGACGCTGAATATCCCCGACACGGTCGGCTACACTACCCCGCAGGAGTTCGGCGCGCTGATTGCCGGCATCCGTGAACATGTGCCCGGCGCGCAGGATGTGATCCTCTCGGCGCACTGCCACAACGACTTGGGGCTGGCGACGGCCAACACGTTGGCCGCGATTCAGGCGGGCGCCCGGCAGGTGGAGGTGACCGTCAACGGCATCGGCGAGCGGGCCGGCAACACGTCGTTGGAAGAGATCGTGATGGCGTTGCACACCCGGCCGACGGTCTACGGGCTGCGCACCAATGTCGATACCACGCAGATCGCCCGGTCTAGCCGGCTGGTCAGCGCATACACCGGCATCCCGGTGCAGCCCAACAAGGCGATCGTCGGCGCCAACGCCTTCGCACACGAGGCCGGCATTCACCAGGATGGCATGTTGAAAAACCCGTTGACCTACGAGATCATGAAGCCCGAGACGATCGGCATCACTGAAAGTAAGCTGGTCCTGGGCAAGCACAGCGGGCGCCACGCTTTCCAGACCAGGCTGGCCGAGCTGGGCTACGACCTGAGCGCGGAGGACATGAACCGCGTCTTCGAGCGCTTCAAGGACCTGTGCGACAAGAAGAAAATCGTCAGCGATCCCGACATCGAGGCCATCATCAACGACGAGGTCTACCAGCCGGTGGAGTTGTGGCGGCTCGAGCACGTCCAGGTCTCTTGCGGCACCAGCATGCGCCCCACGGCCACGGTGACGTTGCGCGGGCCGGACGGCATCGTGCGCGAGGACGCGGCGGTCGGCGCCGGGCCGGTGGACTCGGTCTGCATGGCCATCAACCGTATCGTCCAGGCGCCCAACGTGCTCACCGAATTCAGCATCAAGGCGGTGACGGAGGGGATCGACGCGGTGGGCGAGGTGACGATCCGCATCGAGGGGACCAACGGCGCGCACGGCCGCCACTACGCTTTGAACCCGCAGTTCGGCCTGCGCCAGCGCACCTACAGCGGCCACGGCGCGGACACCGACATCATCGTGGCCGCCGCGAAGGCGTACATGAGCGCGTTGAACAAGATGCTGAGTGCGAGAAGAGAGGGAATCGGCGGTTAGGATGCGGATTCAAGGAGGCGCAAGAACCGGCCAAGCTTGATGATTTGGATGCCTGCGTAGCTGCCCAACTCGAGAAGATCACCGTCCTGTGAGACGACGTATTTGCAGTGACCGTCCAGGGCGCACTCGATGAACTTGTTGTCGTCTGGGTCACGCTCGACGACGTTGAGCAGGCTAGTCACCTGGATGACATCGCAGAGCCCGACCAGGCGCAGCCACCACTCGTACGTGGACTCGTCGGGAAGGTTGAAGTAGGCGCGCAATGTCCTGACGATCTCATGCAGGATCGGGTGAGAGGCAACCGCAGTGTAGTCGCCAGCCTCAGCGCGAAGATAGAGTTGGTGAGCGGCGCCGAAGCGGAGGATGGCGCCGATCCAGACGTTGGTGTCAAGGACAGCGCGGGTCAAGACCTCCTCCGATCGTGGGCAACGCGCCTCGTGCGGTGCACGGCTTCATCGACGATCTGGTCGAATTGCTCATCGGTCAGAGTGTCGTAATCCAGGCCGCGTTCCTTGAGCCAGACGCGCATGTGGGCTTCGGTGCGGCGCTCCAGATCGTAGATCGCCGCCTCGGTGCCAAGACGAGCGTAACGTCTCTCGACCTCGTGCACGGCCAGGGCTGCGCGGGCAAGCTCGGCCGCCGAAGCGCCATCCTGGGCGAGCATGTCGAGGTATGCCTGGCGCAACTCGCTGGCGGCAGGTTTGGTCTGCATGGTCTTGGCGTAGCTCACAACCAGCCAGACGTCACGCGGCGAGAGGTCCTGGATCGCCGATGTCAGTTCTTGTTCGAGCACCTTGTCCATGAATTTCTGCTCCCTGAAGCACTTGTCTCTGGAGACCGTCGAAGCCTTTACAGGCTCAAACCGATTATAGGCCAGATGTTCGGGTCTGTCAATCCTGTTTTCTCTTGCTGGAGGCGTATGCCCCGCACACTTTTCGACAAGATCTGGGACGATCACGTCGTCGCACTGGAGCCGGGCAGCCCGGCCGTGCTCTACATCGACCTGCACCTGGTCCACGAGGTGACCTCGCCGCAGGCGTTCGAGGCGTTGCGGCAGCGCGGGCTCAGAGTGCGCCGGCCGGACAAGACCGTGGCGGTCGTGGATCACAGCATCCCGACCCACGATCGCGGCCTGCCCATCGCGGATGCGCTGGCGGCCAGGCAGATCGCCCAACTGGAAACGAATTGCGACGAGTTCAGCGTGCCGCTGCACGGCGTCGGCAGCGATCACCAGGGCGTGGTCCACGTGATCGGCCCGGAGCTGGGACTGACCCAGCCGGGCATGACCATCGTCTGCGGCGACAGCCATACGGCCACCCACGGCGCGTTCGGCGCGCTGGCCTTCGGCATCGGCACCAGCGAGGTGTCCCACGTCCTGGCCACCCAGTGTCTGCTCCAGAACAAGCCCAAGACTTGCGAGGTGCGGGTCGAGGGCCGGCTGGGGCCGAGGGTCTCGCCAAAGGACATCATCCTGGCGTTGATCGCCCAGATCGGCGTGGGTGGCGGCGCCGGGCACGTCTTCGAGTACACCGGCAGCGTGATCCGGGCGCTCTCGATGGAGGGTCGGATGACGGTCTGCAACATGAGCATCGAGGGCGGCGCCCGGGCCGGGCTGGTCGCGCCGGATGACACCACCTTCGAGTACCTGGCCGGCCGGCCGTTCGCACCCAGGCAAGTGCCCGCGCAACAAGTGCCAGGCACTTCCGAAAGTGCCTGGCACTTATCGTGGGACGCGGCGGTCGCGCGTTGGCGGCAGCTAACCACTGATACCGGCGCGGCTTACGACAAGACCATCACCCTGGACGTGAACGACCTGGCGCCGATGATCACCTACGGCACCAACCCCGGCATGGGCATGCCGGTCACGGGCCGCGTCCCTGACCCGGAGGCCCGGTCCGACCCGAGCCAACGGCGGGCGCTGGACAAAGCGCTGGGTTACCTGGGGTTGACGCCTGGGCAGCCGCTGTTGGGACATCCGATCGACGTGATCTTCATCGGCTCATGCACCAACGGCCGTCTCTCGGACCTGCGCGCCGCGGCCAGCGTCCTGCGGGGCCGTAAGGTCGCCCCGGGGGTGCGTGTCCTGGTCGTGCCGGGCTCCCAGAAGGTTAAGGTTGAGGCTGAGGCTGAGGGGTTGGATCGCATCTTTAGAGAAGCCGGCTGCGAGTGGCGGGAGCCGGGGTGCAGCATGTGCATCGCTATGAACGGCGACCAACTGCAACCGGGCCAGTACGCGGTCAGCACCAGCAACCGCAATTTCGAGGGCCGGCAGGGGCCGGGTGGCCGCACCTTCCTGGCCAGCCCGTTGACTGCCGCGGCGAGCGCGGTGGCGGGCGCGGTGGCGGATGTGCGGACGATGATGTAGCGCGGCTACCGGGCGCAAATCCGCAATCCGAAATCCGCAGTATGGGAGAGCGACATGAAACCATTCACAACACTCACCAGCCGACTTGTTCCACTGCCGGCCGAGAACATCGACACCGATCAGATCATCCCGGCGCGTTTTCTCAAGACGACCGACAAGACCGGATTGGGCGACAACCTGTTCGCGGATTGGCGGTATGACGGCAACGGTAACCCCAAGCCGGACTTCATCCTGAACCAACCGGAGGCCCGTGGCGCGCGGATCTTGTTGGCCGGCGACAACTTTGGATGTGGCAGCTCGCGGGAGCACGCACCGTGGGCGCTCGTCGGGTTTGGCTTCCGGGCCGTGATCAGCACCTCCTTCGCCGATATCTTTCGCAACAATGCCCTGAAGAACGGGCTGTTGCCGGTGGTCGTGGACCGGGACACGCACTGGCAGTTGTTCAGCCTGGTGGAGGAGGAGCCGGCCACTCAGCTCGTGATCGACCTGGCCGGCCAGACCCTGACGCTGCCGGACGGGCGGGCGGTGACCTTCCCGATCGACAGTTTTTCGAGAGGGTGTTTGTTGCAGGGGGTGGACGAGCTGGGCTATTTGCTGGCTCGCATGC
>PHCA01000014.1:0-38799 GCA_002842085.1 Chloroflexi bacterium HGW-Chloroflexi-1 | reverse complement strand
TCAGCGAGTCAGCGAGTCAGCGAGTCAGCAGTTTTCAGGTAACTACTCAGCTTGTCATTGCGAGGAGGCGTTTTTTGCCGACGAAGCAATCCCCGCGTTGAGTGCCAGGAGATTGCGGCAATCTCGATTGCGGCAATCCGAGATTGCTTCGCAAAAAACGCTCGCAATGACACGGCGGCTGAGTAGTTACGTTTTCAGGAGGTTATCCATGCAACGGGAGATCATACAGCAGGAGAACGGGCAGTTGCGCGCCGCGGAGAGTGCCGACGGGCAGCGCGCTAACGGGCAACGCGAGAATGCGCAGCCTACGACCAGCCAGGCCGAGCGGGCCGTGATGCATCCGGACTACTCTGATCCTGAGTGGCGTTACTATCACGGCTCCTGGCACAGTTGAGATGACCCAGATATCTGTTTACGACACCACCTTGCGGGATGGCGCCCAGGGGGAGGGCGTTTCCTTCTCTCTCGAGGACAAGCTCAAGGTCGCCCTGCGCCTCGACGACTTGGGCCTCCCGTACATCGAAGGGGGCTGGCCTGGCTCCAATGCCAAGGATGCCGAATTCTTTCGACTTGCCGGCACGCTACAACTCAAGCAGGCGCGCATCGCTGCCTTCGGTTCGACCCGCAAGGCGCATCTGACCTGCGAGACGGACCCGCAGATCAAGATGCTGCTCGAAGCAGAGACGCCCATCGTCACGGTGGTCGGTAAGAGCTGGGACCTGCACGTCCACCACATCTTGGCGACTACGCTGGAAGAAAACCTGGCCATGATCGCCGAGAGCGTGCGTTACTTCCGGGATCACGGCCGCCAGATGTTCTACGACGCCGAGCACTTCTTCGACGGCTACAAGGCCAACCCGGACTACGCGCTGGCCACAGTGCGCGCGGCGTATGAGGCCGGCGCCGACTGCGTGGTCCTCTGCGATACCAACGGCGGCGCCATGCCATGGGAGGTCGAGGACGCGGTGGCGGCGACCGGTCGTTTCCTGGCTCAGACAGATTTCCAAAGTCTCCGAGACCTCGGAAATCCTCCTCGGCCGGTCGTGTTGGGCATTCACACCCACGATGACGGCGGCCTGGCGGTGGCCAACGCGCTGGCCGCGGTGCGCGCCGGCTGCACCCACGTGCAGGGCACCATCAACGGCTACGGTGAGCGGGTCGGCAACTGCAATCTGTGCACAGTGATCCCCGCGCTGCAGCTCAAGATGGGAATGACCTGCCTCTCGGCCGAGAATCTGCGCCGCATCACCGAGCTTTCCCGCTTCGTCAGCGAGACCGCGAACCTGGCCCACGATTCCCGCCAGCCCTACGTGGGGGCCAGCGCGTTTGCGCACAAGGGTGGCATCCACGTCGCCGCGATCATGAAGGTCGAGGAGAGCTATCAACACATCGCCCCGGCGCTGGTGGGCAACGAAAAGCGCGTGTTGGTCAGCGAGCTTTCCGGTCGCGGCAACCTGGTGTTCAAGGCCCGGGAGTACGGCCTGGACGCTTCCCGGGATGACGTCAAGCAGGTGTTGGAGCACGTCAAGGAGTTGGAAAGCCGCGGCTTCTTCTTCGAGGGCGCGGAGGCGTCGGTAGCGCTGATGCTGAAACGGTTGCAGCCCGGCTACCGGCCGCCGTTCGAGTTGGTGGACTTCATGGCCGTGGTCGAGCATCGCCAGGGTCGCGGCATCTTCGCCGAGGCCACGGTCAAGGTCAAGATCGGCGACGAGATCGCCCACACGGTCGCCGAGGGCAACGGCCCGGTCAACGCGCTCGACCGGGCGCTGCGCAAGGCGCTCTTGCCGCACTACCCGCAGCTTGCCGACATCCAGTTGGTTGATTACAAGGTGCGCATCCTCGACGGAGACGCGGCCACTGCCTCCACGACGCGCGTCATCATCGACACGCGCAACGGCCACAGCGCGTGGAGCACCGTCGGCGCATCCACCAACATCATCGAATCCTCGTGGCAGGCGTTAGCCGATAGCATGGAGTACGCGCTCGTGGTATAATGTGGGCAGTGGGGTCAGTGATGGAATCCGTCCAGGCCGTTCCAGCCAGAGCGAGGTCAGCCATGTCTAAACCGTTGCCTATCGGCATCCAGACGTTCAAGGATATCATCGCGGGTGGCTTTTTGTATGTGGATAAAACCCGCTGGATCTACGACCTGATCCGTCCTGCCAAGGGTGTCTACTTCCTGTCGCGGCCGCGGCGCTTCGGCAAGAGCCTGCTCATCTCCACCCTGGCGGAGATCTTCCAGGGCAAGCGCGAGCTCTTCCGCGGGTTGTGGCTGTATGACCAGCCCTACGACTGGCGGCCTTATCCGGTCATCCGCATAGACTTCAGCCTGGCCCAGGTGAAGAGCGCTGAGGCGTTGGAACAGCACATCCGGTATACCCTGCGCCAGATCGCCGGCGAGTACCAGGTGACGCTCGACGACGCGGCCTACTACCACCAGTTCGCCGATCTGATCCGTCTGCTGGCCGAGCGCGGTCAGGTCGTCATCCTGATTGACGAATACGACAAGCCGCTCATTGACAACCTGGAAAACCTGGCCGAGGCGCAGCGCATCCGCGAAGTGCTGAAGGGGTTCTACACCGTCATCAAAGGCATGGACGCCTACGTGCGCTTCGTGTTCCTCACCGGCGTCAGCAAGTTCAGCAAGGTGGGCATCTTCTCCGGCCTGAACAATCTGCGCGATCTCAGCACGGACGACCGCTTCTCGGCCATGTTGGGAATCACCCAGGCCGAGGTGGAAACCTGCTTTCCCGACTACATCCAACGATTTGCCGCACACGAGGAGGTGTCGGAAGCGGCTCTGCTCGCCGAAATCCGGCACTGGTATGATGGCTTCTGCTTCTCGCGGACGTGCGAGTCGGTCTACAACCCCTTTTCGCTGCTGCTGCTGCTTGAGACGCAGAGCTTCAGGGATTACTGGTTCGAGACCGGCACCCCCACCTTCCTGATCAAGCTGATCCAGCAGCGCGGGTACGACGTGCGCGACCTGGATCAGTTGGAGCTGGACGAGCTGGCCTTCAGCAGCTATGAGCTGGAGACGCTCCGGATCGTGCCGCTGCTCTTCCAGACCGGCTATCTGACCGTCAAGGGCTACGACCGGAAGAGCCGCATCTATCGACTGGGCTACCCCAACTACGAGGTCGAACTGGCCTTCCTGAGCCGTTTGCTCACTTCCTTCACCCCGGTCGAAGATGGCATCGCGGGCGGCTATCTCTGGCGGCTGACGCAGGCGTTGCGCGCCGCGGACTTCGACCGCTTTTTCGAGATCCTGGGCGTCTTCTTCAGCGACATCCCCTACGACCTCCAGATCCCGCAGGAGCGCTACTACCAGACGGTCTTCTACCTGATCTTCCGGCTGGTGGGACTGCAGGTGGGAACCGAAGTGCGTACCAGCCGCGGTCGCGCCGACGCGGTGGTCGAGGTGGCCGAGGGGGTCTTCGTCTTCGAGTTCAAGCTGCGCGGCAGCGCGGCCGAGGCGTTGGCGCAAATCAAAGCGCGCGGCTATGCCGAGCCTTACCGGCTGGCCGGCAAGCCCGTCACCTTGATCGGCGTTGGCTTCGATCCGGAGACCCGCGGCATCGCCGACTGGCAGGTGGAGGCGTTGGCGGGCGTGTAACGCAAGCTGCCAGCTTGCGCTACATTTCGATCGAAAGGAAAGTTATGCACGCGAAAATAGCGGTTCTCCCCGGCGACGGCATCGGCCCGGAGGTGGTGGCCGAGGGGATCAAGGTCCTGCGGACGGTCGCCGAGAAGTACGGTCACACGTTCGAGCTCACCGAGGGGCTGGCCGGCGGCATCGCCATCGACGCGACCGGCAATCCTTTGCCCGACGAGACGTTGGCGCTGTGCCGGGCGAGTGACGCCGTCCTGCTCGGCGCGGTCGGTGGGCCGAAGTGGAGCGATCCGCGCGCCAAAGTCCGGCCGGAGCAAGGCTTGCTTGCCCCTGAAGCCGGAAGTCGTTGCGGACGTGGACCTGGTGATCGTGCGCGAGCTAACCGGTGGCCTGTACTTCGGCAAGCCGCAAGGCCAGTCGGGCGCCGCGCCGCACCGAGAAGGCGTGGACACCTTGCGCTACACCGAAGGGGAGGTCGCGCGGCTGATGCGCGTGGCGTTCGACCTGGCCCGCGGCCGGCGGGGCAAGGTCACCTCGGTGGACAAGGCTAACGTGCTGGCCTCGTCGCGACTCTGGCGCACGGTGGCGCACGAAGTGGCCGCCGATTATCCTGATGTCCGGATGGAAGACATCCTGGTGGACGCCTGCGCCATGTACCTGATCCGCCGCCCGGCCGACTTCGACGTGATCGCCACCGAGAACCTGTTCGGCGACATCCTGTCGGACGAGGCGGCGATGCTGGCCGGCAGCATGGGCATGTTGCCGTCCGCGTCGTTGGGCGCGGTGATGGCCCCCCGGCCCCCGACTTCGGGGGAGATGGTTGCCCCCCGGCCCCCGATTTCGGGGGTGGCGGACACCCCCCAGGATTGGGGGGCCGGAGGGGCGCGGCGTTTCGGCCTCTACGAGCCGATCCACGGCAGCGCGCCGGACATCGCCGGCCAGGGCATCGCCAACCCGCTGGCGACGATCCTGAGCTGCGCCATGCTGCTGCGCTGGTCCTTTGGCCTCCACGCGGAGGCGGACGCGGTGGAGAAGGCTGTGGAGGATGTGCTGGCCGCCGGCTACCGCTGTCGCGACATCATGACCCCGGGCGGGATTCTGCTGGATACACAACAAATGGGCGACAAGGTGACCAGGCTGGTAGGCGATTGACATTCGTTCGAAAAACCGGACGCGGACGACGCGGAGAGCGCGGATGACGCGGATTTTTCTGTTTTTGTCCGCGTAGTCCGCGTCGTCCGCGTTCATCCGCGTTCCATTATTTGGGGGTCTAATGGGCAAGAATGACTTCAAGAGGCGCGCCATGCGCTCGGACATGATCAAAAAGGGGTTCGAGCGCGCGCCGCACCGCTCGCTGCTGCGTGCCACCGGCGTGATCCAAAGCGAGGACGACTTCCGCAAACCGTTCATCGCCATCGCCAACTCCTACATCGACGTCATTCCCGGCCACGCGCACCTGAACGTGCTGGGCGAGGTCGTGCGGGATGCGATCCGGGCCGCGGGCGGCGTGCCGTTCATGTTCAACACCATCGGCGTGGACGATGGCATCGCGATGGGCCACGCGGGCATGAAGTACAGTCTGCCCAGTCGCGAGCTGATCGCGGACTCGGTGGAGACGATGGTCAAGGCGCACTGTTTCGACGGCATGATCTGCATCACCAACTGCGACAAGATCGTGCCCGGCATGTTGATGGCGGCCATGCGGCTCAACGTGCCGACTATCTTCGTCAGCGGCGGGCCGATGCGGGCGGGCGTGACGCCGTCGGGCAAGGTGGTGGACCTGATTTCGGTGTTCGAGGGGGTGGGCGCACACAAGGCAGGCAAGATTGACGACGCGGCGCTGCTGGAGTTGGAGCAGTTCGGCTGCCCGACGTGCGGCTCATGCTCCGGCATGTTCACCGCCAACTCGATGAACTGCCTGTGCGAGGCGTTGGGCATGGCGCTGCCCGGCAACGGTACGATCCTGGCGGTCGATCCGCGACGCGAGGAATTGGCGCGACAGGCCGCCCGGCAGTTGATGACGCTGATCGACCTGGACCTGAAGCCGCGCGACATCGTCACCGCGGCGGCGATCGACAACGCGTTTGCGCTGGACATGGCGATGGGTGGCTCGACCAACACGGTGTTGCACACGTTGGCGTTGGCGCACGAGGCGGGCGTCGACTATCCGCTGGCGCGGCTGAACGAGGTCGCCGAGCGCGTGCCGAACATCTGCAAGGTGTCGCCTTCCTCCAGCTATCACCTGGAGGATGTGGACGCGGCCGGCGGCGTGTCGGCCATCCTGTGGGAGCTATCCAAAAAGCCCGGCGTGCTGCATCGCGATGCGATCACGGTGACCGGCAAGACGCTGTACGAGAACGTGCAGGGCGCGGAGAGTCGCGATCTGGCCTGCATCCGCCCCCTCGCCCATCCCTACAGCGAGCGCGGCGGGCTGGCGATCCTCTTCGGCAACCTGACGCCCGAGGGCGCGGTGGTGAAGAGCGCGAGCATCCTGCCGGAGATGATGCTGCATCGCGGTCCCGCGGTCGTCTTCGATTCGCACGACGAGGCCAACGCGGGCATCCTCGCCGGCAAGGTGAAGGCGGGCGACGTGGTGGTGATCCGCTACGAGGGGCCCAAAGGCGGCCCGGGCATGCAGGAGATGCTGGCGCCCACGTCGAACATCATGGGCATGGGGCTGGGCACATCGGTCGCGCTGATCACTGACGGCCGGTTCAGCGGCGGCACGCGCGGCGCATGCATCGGCCACGTCTCGCCTGAAGCCGCGGCCGGCGGCCCGATCGGCCTGCTCCGGGACGGCGACATCATTGCCATCGACATCCCCGGTCGGCGGCTGGAGGTGGAGCTTTCCGATGCGGAACTGGCGCGGCGTCGAGCCGCATGGCGGCCGGTGCGCCGCGAGCTGACCGGCTGGCTCCGGCGCTACGCCGCGATAGTCACGTCGGGGAGTGAAGGCGCGGTGTTGGAGGTTTGATTGCAGACCGGCCACAGCGGGCGATCCCCCGAAAAATGGAGCAGATACCCCAACAAGCGTAACTTGACAGACTACGGTACTGTAGTATAATTTATTTGTCTGTTAACATATCTACTCCTCATCGTCGAGATTGACTGGGCAGCAAAGGGGCGGTTCCCGATGCGCTCGTTCGGTCTTCAGGGTGAGTACGCTGCCGCGTTACTATGCGCTATCGGCGAACCTCGCGGAAGACGAGACGAGAGCTGCGTGAAGGGAGGGTCTATGTAAGGATTCTCGAAGCACAGTATGCGCTAGTCGGTGGGTGGTTGGATGACCTCCCTGGCCCGAACGCCGCGCACGGGCGCCCCCGGAGTGTCCGTGGGGCGGAGTCTGGCCATAAGCAGGCTGGGCTGAAGGGAGGAATTCACAGATGGCGCCCTGGTGGGCCGTCTGTTGAGTACTCGCCTGGTGGGCCTCGACTTCAACGGTGACCCCTATCCCGCCGGTTGCGAGAGCTACCGGATCTTGGAAGACGGCTTGACCTGGGAGTTCAAGCTGCGTAAGGAACTCACCTTCACCGATGGCTCGCCCGTCACCGCCCAGGACTGGGAATGGACCATGAAGCGCGCCATGGGCAGCGGCTATGACTACGCCTGGTACTATTCAGACATCAAGAACGCATCCAAGGTCTCAGGCGGACAGCTTCCCGCTGAGGAGCTGGGGATCAAAGCGGTTGACGACTTTACACTCCAGATCTCCACGGAACTGCCGACACCGTACCTGCCCTCGGTGATGTGCTGGTTCCTGGTCATGTCCAAGAAGGCGTATGAGACAGCGGGCGAGATGTACGAGCTCGACCCGAAGACGTTCAACGGCTCTGGCCCGTGGACCCTGGTCAAGTTGGACCGCGCCACCGGCTGCGAGTGGGAAGTCAACAAGAAGTACAAGGGCGTGCGCACGGTCTACTTTGAAAAGTGCCACGAAGGCCCGTTGGCCGGTGGCCTGGCCGCCTACATGGCCGGCGAGACCATCTTTTACAGCGTTGGCGCGGGCACGCCTCCGGGCGAGCAGGCCTTTATCAACACCAGCCCCATCCTGCGTGCCGAGACGCACCCGGTCGCCCCGTACCTGACCGACTATTTCGGCTTTAACACCCTGCCCGGCAAGTTCGCGCCGCTGGATAACCCCGACGTGCGCCTGGCCATGTGCAAGGCCATCGACAAGGCCACCATCGTGGCCCAGGTGGGCAAAGGCTTTGCCCTCCCCGCCTGGGGCATGCTGCCCAAGGGCTTCCCGGGCAACAACGACGACGTGCTGAAGGAGCTGGAGCCCAACAAGTTCGATCCCGAGGCGGCCAAGCAGTTGCTCTCCAAGGCTGGCTATGCCGATGGCAAGGGCTTTCCCGAGTTCGAGTTCTGGTGCCGTGGCAGCGTCTCGGCCTACGCCGAAGCCGTGCAGGCGGCCTGGAAGGACAACCTGGGGATCAAAGTCACCCTGAAGGGCGCGGACTACTCCGGGTTCACCGAGCAGGCCTTTGGCCAAAAAGCCGCCCCGATCTACTGGGTGGCCTACCAACTCGACTATTTCGACCCGGCCACCTTCCTGAATATCTGGCGCGACGGCGGTCGGCATCCTTGCGAGATGCCCGAATGGACCGCCCAGTACAACGCGGCCAACTCGATCATGGATCCGGTCAAGCGTTTTGAGGCCGTCAAGAAGGCCGAGATCGCTCTGGTCGACAGCACGGTCTTTTTCGGCATGGACAGCCCGTTCTCGTACACCATGTTCCCGTGCAACCTGGCCGGTCCCGGCGCGATGCCCAACCGCAACGGCTTCTCCATGGGTACCGGCGGCGGCAGCGTGATCGAGGCCTATCAGCACCTACACTGGAGCAACTCTATCTGTCGCGACGCGCTGAAGGGCAAGTAACCCCCAGTCGCGTTGTCCGAACAAGCGAACCTCTGGGCGCCGGGAAACCGGCGCCTGGCCCGCTATCCTCGAACAGCAATTCCCGTTTTGGCATCATCATCGTGTGATATGGCATCATCACCGTGTGATATGGCATCGCGATGCCGGCATCGTAGTGGCGACTTTAGTCGCTGGTTACGCGGCTCGAACGACTAAAGTCGTTACTACGAACCCCATAACGGAAATTGCTGCCTTGCTGAAGGATAGGCCGACCCATGTTGAACTATGTGCTACGGCGTTTTTTGGGCATTCTCATCATGCTCTTGCTGCTCTCCTTCGTTACCTTTGTCTTGTCCCGCACGGTACCCGGCGGACCCTTTGGCAAAGTCGAGGTGCCCATGGGCAAGAAGCAGTTAGAGTTGTTCAAGGCCAAATACGGCCTGGACAAGCCCATTTTGGAGCAGTACGTTACCTGGCTTGGCCAGGCGGTGCGGCTGGACTTTGGCGTGCCTTTTACGGCCCCCGAGATGACCGTGACCGGGCTGATTTTCAAGCTCCTGCCCTATAGCGCGCTCTTGGGGTTTTTGGCCTGCGTCTTCTCGCTTACGGTGGGCATCATCCTCGGGATGATAGCGGCCGCCCACCAGAACTCGTGGTTGGACAATGCTATTGTCACCTACTCTATTGTAGTCGGCTCAATCCCAGCCTTTGTGCTCGGCTTTGTCGTGGTGTACGTGTTTGCCGCCAAGCTGGCGATCCTGCCCGCCGGCGGCTGGGGCGGCCCCAAGTACCTGGTGCTGCCGGTCTTTGCCTATGGCTTCCCGGCGATCGGCGGCGTTGCCCGTTGGACACGCCAGTGCATGGTGGATACTATCTCGTCTGACTATGTTCGCACCGCCTACGCCAAGGGCCTGGTGCGCTCGCAAGTCATGTCCAAACACGTGCTGCGCAACGCTCTGATCCCCATGGTCACCAGCTTTCTGCCCATGTTTCCGGGCATGATGACGGGTTCTATGTTCATCGAGATGGTCTTTGGATTGCCCGGGCTGGGCAAGCAGTTTGTTCTCTCCAGCACTAACCGCGACTATCCTATGGTGTTGGGCATTACGGTTTTTTGGGCCCTGTTGCTCTCTGTGACCTACTTTATAACCGATATTCTCTACGGTGTCATTGATCCGCGCGTGCGTATCACGCAGAAATCCTCATGACCAGGGCCAAGTCGCAACGTAACGCGCCAGAGACGCGCTATGCCTCGAACTGGGTCGCGGCCTGGCGTCGCTTTCGCCGCAGTGGCTTGGCGATGTTCGGGTTGGTTTACTTTATCATCATCCTGTTCGTCGCGGTAATGGCGCCGGTGATCTCTCCCTACCCTTACGACCGGGTCGACTATGGCATTACCCTGCAGTTGCCCACCTGGCAGCATCTCCTGGGCACCGACTATCTTGGCCGCGACATGCTTACGCGCCTGATGTGGGGCGCGCGGCCCATGCTGCTGGTCGGCATCCTCACGGGGGCCGTGGGCATGGTCATCGGTGTGCCCCTGGGCATTCTGGCGGGCTATCTGGGGGGGGCGTTCGACTGGTTCATCCAGCGTTTGGTCGATCTGTTTTCAGCGCTGCCCTGGTACCTGCTGGTGCTCTACCTGGTGATGGTGCTGTCGCCAAGCGTGTGGAACTTGATCCTGGCGCTCAGTGTTAGTAGCTGGGTAGGCTCCTGCCGGTTGGTGCGTGGCCTCACGTTCTCAGCGCGTGAGTACGACTTTGTGGAGGCGGCGCGCGCGCTGGGCATCCCCACGCGCCAGATCCTCGCCCGACATGTCCTCCCGCAGATAGCTCCTCTGTTGTTGTGGGGCTTTGCCACCAGCATCCCGGGATCGGTGTTTGCCGAGGCGGGCCTGAGCTTCCTGGGCATCGGCATTCGCCCGCCCATACCGAGCTGGGGCCAGATGCTGGGGCAGGCCGGCCAGTACTGGATGTACTACTGGCATGTGTTTCTGTTTCCGTCGCTTTGCATCGTCATCTCTGTGCTGGCGTTCCAGGGCCTTGCTGACGGTTTGCGGCAAGCCATCGACGTGAACGTCAATGTCTAAGTAAGCGTTCAAAAATAACTCCGTACTTTCAGGCCGCTCTTCCGTGCAATTTTACCGCGAAACAACTAAGTTATTTTTGAACGCGACCTGATCGGCGCACCCGGAGCCTGAAATGAGTCCTCTGCTGCAAGTGAGGAACCTGGAAGTTGCCTTCTTTACCAAAGACGGCGTGGTACGCGCGGTGAACGGCATCTCGTACTCCTTGGAAGAGGGCGATACCCTCGGAATTGTGGGCGAGAGTGGCTGCGGCAAGAGCGTGAGTTGCATGGCCATGCTGCGCCTCATCCCCGAGCCCCCGGGCCGCATCATGGGCGGGCAGGTGCTGTTCGACGGCATCGACTTGGTCCGGATGAAGCGCGACGACCTGCACACCATCCGCGGCGGCAAGATCGCGGTCATCTTTCAGGACCCCATGGCCTCGCTCAATCCCGTGATGAACATCGGCGAGCAGGTCGCCGAGGCCATCACCGTCAACCTGGGTTACAGTCACCGGCAGGCGTTGCACCGCACGGTGGAACTGCTGACGCGGGTGGGCATCCCCCAGGCCGAGGACCGCGTGAAGGACTATCCGCACCAGTTTTCGGGCGGCATGCGCCAGCGCGTGATGATCGCCATGGCCATCTCGTGCCAACCAAAGCTGCTGATCGCCGATGAGCCGACCACCTCGCTGGACGTGACCGTCCAGGCCCAGATCGTGGACCTGGTGCAAAGCCTGCAACGCGAGCTGGGCATGGCGGTCATCTGGATTACGCACGACCTGGGCGTCATCGCCCGCCTGGCCAGGCACGTGAACGTGATGTATGCCGGCTTTATCATCGAGACCGGGCCGGCCAAAGACATCTTTAAGCATCCCCACCATCCGTATACGATTGGTCTGCTGGGTTCCGTGCCCAAGCCGGACGTCTTGGGCACGCAGACGCTGGTGTACATCGATGGCGCCCCGCCCGACATGCTGCAGTTGGCCGAGGGCTGCTCGTTCTACCCGCGCTGCCCCTACCACACGGAACAATGCCTCAAAGAACGACCCGACCTGGTCAGCGTCGGCGATAACCACGGCGCGGCCTGCTGGAATGTCGCCGCGGTGCAGGCCAGGTTGGCCGCCGGGCCAGCTACTGCTGGCGCGGCATCTGGGCGGGCGTAGCGTGATGGCTGAACAACAAGTCTTGTTGACAGTAAACCACCTCAAAAAGTATTACCCGGTGAAGGGTGGCTGGTTTGGGCGCGTAACCGACTATGTCAAAGCCGTAGACGACGTGTCCTTCCAGATTCGTCGTGGCGAGACGTTAGGCCTGGTGGGCGAAAGCGGCTGCGGCAAGACCACCACCGCTCGCGTCATCCTCCAACTCCAGCGGCCCACCGCCGGCGAGGTCATCCTGAACGGCAACGACCTGTGCCAGATGCAGGATGACCAGTTGCGCTCGCTGCGCACGCAGATGCAGATCATCTTCCAGAACCCATACACCTCGCTGAACCCACGCATGACCATCGGCGCGGCGATCGCCGAACCCATCATCGTGCACGGTATCGCCCATGGGAACGCCGCCCACGAGCGCGTGGCCGAACTGCTGACCATGGTCGGCCTGAACCGCTACTTTGCCGGGCGTTTCCCCAGCGAGTTCTCGGGCGGGCAAAGACAGCGCATTGGCATTGCCCGGGCCTTGAGTGTGAACCCTGGCTTTGTCATCTGCGACGAGCCGATCTCCTCGCTCGACGTGTCCATCCAGGCGCAGATCGTGAACCTGCTCAAGCGCTTGCAGGATCAGTTGGGTCTCACTTACCTGTTCATCTCGCACGACCTGCGCATGGTGCGCTATATCAGCAATCGCATAGCGGTGATGTACCTGGGCAAGATCGTGGAGATGGGCCAGAGCCTGGACATCTGGAAGAAACCGCTGCATCCCTACACGCAAGCCCTGTGGGCCGCCTTGCCGCTGCCCGATCCCGAGTTGGAAGAAAAGCGCCAGCGCATCGTGTTGCAGGGCAACGTGCCCAGCCCCATCAATCCGCCCCAGGGCTGCCGTTTCAACACGCGCTGCCCCAGGGTGCTGGACATCTGCCGGGAAGTGGAGCCGCCGTTGCGCGAGCTGGAGCCTGATCACCAGGTGGCCTGTCACCTGTACGACTGGCCACAGTGAAGGAGTCTGGCATCGTGATCGTTGTATCTGGCGTCACTGGTCGCCTGGGCATGAAGGCTGCGCGCGACGCCCTGCGCGCTGGCGGTTCAGCCCTAGACGCTGTCGAGGCGGGCATCCGCCAGGTTGAGCTGAACGCGCAGGATCACAGCGTGGGGCTGGGCGGCTATCCCAATATTCTGGGCGAGGTGCAACTGGACGCGGGCATTATGGACGGTTCCAACCGCGCTGTGGGGGCCGTCGCCGCCCTGCGCGGGTTCGCGCACCCCATCTCGGTGGCGCGGCAGGTGATGATCCGGTTGCCCCACGTATTCCTGGTGGGCGCGGGCGCGGAGCGCTTTGCCGCCGAGATCGCTGCTGAGCGCAGCGACCTGCTCACCCCCGAGGCCAAACAAGCCTGGCTCGACCGGCTGAACCAGTACGCGGGCGTGCGGCCCGAGGAATTGCCGACGCACCCCGACCTGGTGACACTCGTCTGGCGGGCGCTGAACGAGCGCCAACGCGGCGGCACGATCGACTTTTTGGCGCTGGACGCGGCGGGTAATCTGTGCGCCGGCGTCAGCACCAGCGGCTGTGCCTGGAAGTACCCCGGCCGGGTGGGCGATTCGCCCATTTGCGGCGCGGGCTATTACGCCGACAACCGTGGGGGGGCGGCGGCCTGCACCGGCGTGGGCGAAGTGGCCATCCGCGCGGGCACAGCGCGCACGGTGTCGCTGTTGCTACAGTTGGGCTACAGCGTGGCAGAGGCGGGCGCCCGCGCTATGCAGGACCTGGCGCTGCCCGGGGCCGGGCGCGGAAGCATCGATCTGCTCGTGCTCGACCCACAAGGCCACGCGGCCGGCTTTGCCACCGACCCCGGCCAGTTTCTAGTGATCACGCCCGAGATGGACGAGCCCGAAGAGCGCGAGCGCGTGACCGTGTCGGCGCCGCCGAATAGTCGGGAATACGAGTGAGGCATTTGCTATGCTTGTACCCTTTACTAGAGGTAAAAAGGGGCATATTCGTGCCAAATGCCCCACTAGCCCCAATCCAATACCCGTGAATGAAACTTCAACTGGCTGGTGCTCCAATCAGTTCCGCGTCAACGATTTTCAAGCGGAACTGCCGGGTCGATGATCTTGCCAGTCAACTCGGCCAGCCAACTGCCATCGGCCAAGCGCTGCGTCCGGTGGAACTTGACCTGGGCCGGCACTTTGAGGAGGAAGTCGCCGTCCTTCTGCAGGATGTCCCGGATCACGTCAAACGTCAATTCGAACCATTGACAGAACCGGACACGCCAGTTACAATGCGATTGACACCCGGCGTTTATTGGAATCGCGGGAGACCGCGCCGTGGACCTTCTTTTTCAGACCAGCAAGCTGGCCAAAGAATTCAATACCGGGCAACTCTTGGTCAGACGTCACGGCCCGCGCCGGGCGCAGCTTCTCCAACGGCGCCTGATTCAGTTGCGTGCTGCCAATGTGCTGGAGGATTTGAGGAAGTTGCCACAGGTGCGCTGTCATGAGTTGACCGGCAACCGGGCAGGCCAATTGTCGCTCGACCTGGATCATCCCTATCGGCTGATCTGTGAGCCGGCCAACGACCCGATACCCAAACAACCTGACGGCGGATTATCCAGGGCCAGGCGCCCGTCACTCCCGAAATGGCTGTGCAATTGGAGCGTGTGCTGGGGGCGCCAAAGGAATTCCGGACGAACCTGGAACGGCAGTATCAAGAGATCGTGACCCGTCAGTCAGAACGACGCAGCGACGTGCGCATGGCCCCTTCATCCAAGCCCGTGCGGCCGGTTCGTCGTCAACCGGCGATGCGCCTCGAGGGCGTCGAAAAGTGACTTCGTGCGCAACAAACCCTAGACTTTTAGCTTCGGAAGTCTTATAATCCAGCTGACCTCTGATAGCCAGCGGCCTTGCGGGTATCCTGGGCGACGGCACGCTGCATCACTTCCCTTCGACTTCGCCCAGGACATGGTTCGCGACGCACTTGCTGGAAGATGGGACCGACATCGGTTACATCCAGGAATTGCTGGGGCACGACAGCATCAAGACGACCGAGCGTTACACGCACGTGACGCAGCCGGCGTTGGCGCGGATCAAGAGTCCGCTGGACAACATGCAATTGTAGGAGTTGGCGGGCGCGTGGCGCCCGGTTGGTTACCCGACACAGAACTTGCGGGTAATACCACCCATGAGGGTGTTATCCCGACAGTTTTGTGTCGTGGAACGTAAGTTATCTGCCACGCCCTTTTGTCCCCCAAGTCTTGCACTGAGGAGCAAGTACATTGCTGTATCGAATTGACTATTCTCCTGACGCTGAAGACCACATGCGCGTACTGACCGCGCGACAACAAGCAATCGTCTTGGATGCGGTGGACGATCAATTGATGTATCAGCCGAAGGTGGAAACGAAGAACCGCAAGGTCATGCGCCCTAACCCAGTGGCCCCATGGGAACTTCGTATCGGCAACCTTCGGGTATACTATGGACGTGGAAGAAGACCCTGAACCTTTGGTTTACATTCGCGCGGTTGGAGTCAAAGCAGGTAATCGGGTTCGCATCGGAAGAGAGGTGATTGACCTATGAGAACACTTGAAATGGCGCAGGCAACTGCTCCGCTCGCTGAGTATGCGCGGGACGTGAGTAGAGAGCCAGTGATACTGACTGTGCGCGGAAAACCTATGGCCGCGTTAGTGTCTGTTGAAAACGCAGACTTGGAAACAATAACGCTCAGCACCCATCCTCAATTCATCGCGCTGATTGGGCGTTCGCGCGCACGACAGAGAGCGGAAGGCGGTATCTCCAGCGAGGAGATGCGCCGTCGGCCAGGAGTACAAAAGACGACGCGCGGCAGATAACACACGCACACCGACAACGGCGGGGCGGCTGGCAATCGAAGGTGCTTTCAATTCGTCCGCCGTTGTCGGTGTGCTGTAGCGTTAGGCGACAGCACTTTTTTGACAGGACGGCAGTACCACAAGCGACGCGATGATAAGGAGCAGTGAATCTATGGCAGTCATATCAATGTTCTACGGCATCATCGTCTCAATGTACTTCCTTGATACTCGCAAGCATCACCTCCCTCATATTCACGTCAAGTATCAAGACCAAGAGGTAGTCATCGCTATCCCAAGCGGCGAGATACTGGAAGGCGAACTAAAGGCAAACAGATTGAAATTGCTTTTGGCATGGATTGAAATCCATCAGGATGAACTGATGGCAGACTGGGAACTTGCCAGCCACGGGCAAGACGTTTTCAAGATTGAACCTTTGAGATAGGAGGGGATGTTTATGAATCCGCGAGTCAAGATGGTCAAACCGAATCTCGATTACACAATCACTTTGGTTTTCACCAATGGCGAAGTAAAACGCTTTGATGTGAAACCCTATCTGAACATAGGGATATTTCGAGAGTTGAAAAGCATGAGCGTCTTCAACTCGGTCAAACCATTCTTAGGCAGTGTGCAATGGGAACACGGTCAAGACTTATGCCCCGATACACTATACCTGGACAGCATTTCTGAAACCCATCTTGCTGAAACGATAGCGGGAGAGAAAGCCGTCGCCTGACACACGCACGCCGACCACGCCACGTACGCGGCTTTCTGGCATTGTCGGTTGACACAGTTGGAAGGTGTCTTCATTTCGCGTGGCGCGTCGGGCGTGGTCGGCGTGCTGAAGCGTTGACGGCCAGGGCCAGGATCAGCCAACCCTCGCGCGGGCGCACCCGACGGAGCCGGCGCGCCATCCACGGCGCACCCCCCGGTCGCTCTTGCGCAGAGTCTTGATGCACATTGTTAGCCTTGCGAAGGTTCCCGAAGACGCCATTTCTAGCCCAAGTCGGGGCAAAAACCTTCGCAAGGCTAATTTAGCCCGCTGTCCACAAATGCTGATCATCCCTTCGCCAGCGACAGGAACACGTCCTCCAGCGTCGGTTCGCCGCGCGTCAGTTCGCGCAGCGCCAGCCCGGCGGATTTCAGCCCGGCGCGCAAATCCTTCTCTTTTGTCCCCCGTTCGGCGATGATTCGCAGGTGGTCGCCCGCCAGGCCGACGCGCAGTACCCCGGCGCATGTCCCGCAGGCGTTCAGCGCTGCCAGCAGCGGTTCGGCATGGACTTCCCACACGTCGCCCGGAATGCCGCTCGCCTTGAGCGCGGTGGGCGTGTCCATCGCCAGCAGTTTGCCATCGCGCATGATGCCCACCCGCCCGCAGTACTCGGCCTCGTCCATGTAGTGCGTGGTGACGAAGACGGTCACGCCGCCCGCGGCCAGCTCGTAGATCAAATCCCAGAAGACGCGCCGCGCCGCCGGGTCCACGCCCGAGGTGGGTTCGTCGAGAAATAAAAGTTTGGGATGGTGGACCAGGGCGATGCCGAGCGCCAGCCTTTGACGCCAGCCGGCCGACAGTTCCCGCGTCAGTTCGGACCCGTGATCTGCCAGCCCGACCAGCGACATGGTCTCGTCTATTTGCTTCTGCTCGCGAATGCCATAAACACCGCCGTAAAAAGTCAGGTTTTCGAGCACGGTCAGGTCTTCGTAAAGGGCAAACTTTTGCGACATGTACCCGGCCCGCGCCCGCACCTCCTCGGACTGGCGGAAGGCGTCGAAGCCGAGCACCGTGGCGTGACCATCGCTGGGCTGGAGCAGGCCGAGCAACATGCGGATGGTGGTGGTTTTGCCGCAGCCGTTTGGGCCGAGGTAGCCGACGATTTCGCCTTCTTCCACAGAAAAGGAGACGTGGTCCACGGCCACAAAGTCGCCAAAGCGGCGGGTCAGGTTTTCAGCGCGGACAACGGATTCAGACATGAAAAAGCCTTTTGAGACCTCAGTCTACCGATAGGGCGATGAACACATCCTCCAGCGTCGGGGGGACGAGACGCGCTTCGACACGGGAGCCGGCGCGGGCGGGGAAAGCCTCCGCCAGGGCCGCGATCACGGAGTCCGCCTGCCCGGAGACGACGCGCAGGTGCAGTTTGTCGCCAAAAGCGCGGACATTTTCCACGCCGTCGATGTTCTGAGCCGCCTGGCGGAGGGAAGCCAGCGATGGGCCGCGCACTTCGAGGATGCGGCCCTCGAGCGTGGCGCGTAACTCGGACGGCGCGCCTTCGACGATGATCTTCCCGCCGCGCATGAAGCCGACGCGGGTACAACGGGAGGCTTCGTCCATGTAGGGAGTGGTCAGGAGGATGGCGACACCCTCGCCCTCACCTCCGGCCCCTGCGCGCAGCACCCCCGTGGGGCTCCCGGCGGGAGAGGGGGGCGCCACAAGGCGAATAATCAACTGCCAGAAGTCCTGCCGGGTGACGGGGTCAACGCCGGTGGTGGGTTCGTCGAGCAGGAGCACCTTTGGGCGGGTGACCAGGGCGGAGGCCAGGCCGAGTTTTTGCCTCATGCCCCCTGAGAGTTGACCGGCGCGGCGGTCTTTATAGGTTGCCAGCCCGACGAACTCGAGGATTTCCATGCAGCGCGGCAGCCACTCATCCGCCTTGAGGCCGCGCACTTCGGCGAAGAAGCGGATGTTCTCCAGCACGGTCAAGTCTTCGTAGAGCGAGAAGCGCTGGGAGAGGTAGCCGATGTGGGCACGCGCCTGTTCGCCCTGCTTGCGCACGTCGAAACCGCAGACGGCGATCTCGCCCGCGTCAGCTTTGAGAGCGCCGACCAGCAGGCGGAGCGTGGTGGTCTTACCCGCCCCGTCCGAGCCGACCAGGCCGTAGATTTCGCCCGCTTTCACTCGTAAAGAAACGTCCTCTACGGCGTGAGTATGGCCGAATGATTTGAAAAGATGGGATGCGTCAATCATTATTCGACATTCGACATTTGACATCACTTAAAAACCACGTCCGCAGGCATGCCGGGTTTGAGTGTCCCGTCCGGGTCCTGAACCTGGAGCCGGATGGCAAAAACGGTGGAGGCGCGCCCCTCGACAGTCTGGACGTTGCGCGGGGTGAATTCCGCTTTGTCGGCGATGTAGACGACAGTGGCGGTGAACGTCTCGCCGGGGAAGGAGTCCACGCTGACGGTGGCAGACTGGCCGAGGGAGATCTCGCCGTAGCGGTCTTCGGGGACGTAGACGGTGATGGTCAGGTCATCGAGGCGGCCGAGGGTGAGGGCCGTGCCACCGGGGGCGACGACTTCACCGGGCTGGATGGCGCGGGTGAGAATGACGCCATCAGCCGGGGCGATGCCGGTCAGTTTGGCAATCTGGGTGTCAATCAAAGCCAGGCTGGCTTCGGACTGGGCAATGGCGAGGCGCGCCTGTTCGGCGGCGACCACGGCCTGATTCAAGACGGCCTGGGCGGCGGCGACGCGCGGCGAGTCGACGCCGGTCTGGAGCAGGAGCAGTTCGTCCTGCGCGGACTGGTAACGCTCCTCGGCTACGGCCAGGCCGGCGCGGGCGGTGAGGGTGGCTTGGGCGGCGGCGCTGTTTTTCAGGTCATCATAGGCGGTCTGGGCGGCGGCCAATTCGGTATCGGCGGCGTCGTAGGCGGTCTGGGCGGCGGCGCACAGGGCGGCGTTGGTGGAGAGATTGGTGCGCGTCAGCACATCCTGGGCAACGATGGAAGCGGCGCGCGCGTTGACGAGGCGCGTCTCGGCGGCAACGAAATCCGCGTTGACCGCGTCAACCAGCCGGGTATGGAGACTGGCCTGTGCGGCAGCGCGGGCAGACCTGGCTGTGTCTACTTCGGCCTGGGCAGCCGCGATCCGGTCGGCGCGGCCAAAATAGCCGCCGGGCAGGGTGTAGCCGGCCGGGTTGGCGGCGCGCCAGTCTGAGGTGCGAGTGGTAGCGGATTCAGCGCGAGCGGCGTCCAGCGTCAGCTCGTAGTTCGCTCGAGCAGTCGCCAGGGCGGCAGCCGCGGTTTTGGCGGCGGCAGTCGCCAGGTCCAGAGAGGCCGCGGCGACGGCGCGCTGGGCCTGGAGCAGGGTGTCGTCCAGACGGAAGAGTTGGTCGCCGGCTTTTATCACGCCGCCTTCGTCCACGTAGACTTCGGCGACCTTGCCGCCGAGTTCGGGCGAGAGGGTCACTGTGATGGCTTCGATGGCGCCGGAAGCGGAGAGCGCGCCGTCACCCTTGTCGAGCAGGGCGCGGATGCCGCAATAGGCGGCGGCCAGGACGGCCAGCGCGAGGACGATAATCACAGGAACGGGGGGGCGTTTGTGTTTCATGGAAACTCCTTAGTCAAGACGTTTGCGGAAGCGCAGGGAGGCCGCGCCCATGATCACGATGCCAAAAATTGTCAGGGCCAGGATTTCACTCCAGATAGGGCCGGCCCCGACGCCCTTGATGAGCAGGGCGCGAATGATGATGAGGTAGTAGCGCAGCGGGATGGCGTAGGAAATCCACTGCAACACTTTCGGCATGGCTTCCAGCGGGAAGAAAAAACCGGAGAGGAAGATGCTGGGCAGGAGCGTCATCCAAACCGTCAGCATGGCCTCCTGCTGGGTGTTGGCGATGGTGGAGACGAACAGCCCAATTCCGAGACCAGATAAGAGCAGCAGACCGGAACAGCCCAGGATGAGGCTCAAGTCGCCGCGCACCGGCACGCCGAACCACCAGTGACCGATGGCCAGCACTTCGAGCGCGTCGATGAAGGCCAGGATGACGTAGGGCAGGATTTTGCCGACCACCAGCTCCCAGGGACGGATGGGGGTGACGATGAGTTGTTCGATGGTGCCGCGTTCGCGCTCGCGCACGATGGCAGTGGCGGTGAGGATCGAGGTGATAGCATACAAAATCATGCCAATCACGCCGGGGATCATGAAATAGGCACTGACCAGATCGGGGTTGTACCAGACGCGCGTATGCACCGTGACCGGCGGCTGGAAGGTTTCGACGTTCATGCCGGAGCGCTCCAGCCGTTCCAGCATCAGGTCCGTGGCGTGGGCCTGGCCGATCAGCGTGGCCGCCGCCAGCGCGGTGGACCCGGCGGTGGCGTCCGATCCATCCAGGATGAACGCCACTTCGGCCTCGCCCTGCGCCAGGGCGGTGTTGTAATCCGGCGGGATGATGAGACCGGCGCGGGCGTCGCCCTGCTCGATGAGGACGCGGATCTCGTCCTCAGCGCCGACCATGTAGGCCAGGCGGAAGTAGTCGGCGACGCGGTAAGCATCCAGCAGGGAGCGCGATTCGGCACACTGGCACTGGTCGAAGACCGCCAGTGGGACGTTGCGGATATCGCTGGTGGCGGCATAACCCAGCAGGAACAACTGCAGGATGGGGATGACCAGGATGATGATCAGCGTGCGTTTGTCGCGCGTGATCTGGATGAATTCCTTGCGGATGATGGAGGCGAGACGTGAATTGAACATAAGGGTTCTCCGATTCGCTGATTTGCGGGAACAGCGCCTCGAACAGCTTTGGCTTGTGCTGGCCTGTGAACTCGATCACCTCGATCAGCATCAGATTGAAGAAATCGGGGGGGGCGGTTTCATTTTCTCGATCAATTCTTGCAAAGACGGATCACTTTGTGCTATAGTGTGGGTCAGACAAGACGGCGGGTTCGGGATTCTCCTTTTGATAAACCGTATCAGGCTATCAAAAGGATACCACATTCTCGGCAGCTTGTCACTTGTCCCCCCAACCTTTACATACGCCCGACGCAGTAGCCGCGCTGGCATCAGCGCAACAATCGAAAAGCCAGCGCCGATGAGCTTCCGGACTGATGGATATACTGAACGGCAATTCATCAAGAATTCAGATGCGGTTCAAGAGCAGGTTCAGGGCCTCGCTGTGGCGAGGGCCTCGCTGTGGCGAGGGCCTCGCTGTGGCGAGGGCCTCGCTGTGGCGAGGGCCTCGCTGTGGCGAGGAGCGTAGTTTGCGACGCAGCAATCTCTTGCTTTGAGTCAGGGATTGCTGCGCTCCGCACCGCGAAAACCGTGCGGTGCTCCGCTCGCAATGACTAATCTAACATTGTCGAGCTACTTAGCCTGTCATTGCGAGGGCCTCGCTGTGGCGAGGGCCTCGCCACAGCGAGGAGCGTAGTTTGCGGTTGCGAGGTACGAAGCAAAGCAATCTCGATTGCTTCGCAAACTGCGCTCGCAATGACAGAGGGCTGAGTAGTTACGAAGAAGGTCAGTGCCCATGGCAGATGAAATCCGAGCGGACTATCGGCAGTTGCAGCAAGTGGCCACGCAATTCGCGCGCCAGGCCAACGCGATCAACCGGATGCAACAGCAGATGAAGCGGAGCCTGAGCGCGCTGCAGGGCAACTGGATCGGGCACGGCTCCGAGGCGTTTTTTGCGGAGATGAGTGACCGGGTGCTGCCGGCCACGGCGCGCTTGCACCGCGCGCTGAACGATGCCGGCAAAGCCACGATGCAAATCATCGCGATCCTGCAACGGGCCGAGCAGGATGCGGCCGCGCCCTTCCGGGGCGCAACCGATGCGCCTGGTGTGCCGGCGGCGGGCCTGAGCGGCGATGTGGCAGACAGCGCAGGCACAGCCGCGGCCTTGCTGGGCGGGATGCTCAAAGGGGTGGCGGCCGACACCTTGCTCACCCAGCGTTTCGTGTTACGTGCGCTTACCCCCAACACGGCGCGCGGCCAGGCGACGGTGGCGGCCTTGATTGATCTTTTGGCCGGCAAGCCCGGACGCGGCCTGTCGCTCATGCGTTTCGACTTACCCCATAAAGGCACAAATTTTCCTCACATCAATCTCGAACAAGCCCTGACAGGCTTCAAAGATCCACACATCAAAATATCACCGGCCCTGCTGGAGGCCGCCGGCAAGGGCGCCCACGCACTGGAAGCTGCACGCAAAATTGCCCTGCCCGTGGCCCTGGTGACTGATGCCTTTCGCCTCGGCTCGGCATTTCACGCGGACGGTAACGCCGTGGGGGCTGAGACCAGGCAAGCGATCGGCGGAGTAGCCGGCGGTTGGGCGGGCGCGTTTGCTGGCGCCCAGGCCGACGCGGCCGGGGGCGCGTGGTTGGGTGGGATTGTCGGCAGCGTCATTCCGGGCGCTGGCACGGTCGTCGGCGCCGGCGTGGGCGGGTTCCTGGGCGGATTGGCAGGTGGCATCGGCGGTGGGCTCGGCGGCGGGTGGCTGGGCGAGCAGATCGGAGAATTGTTCTGATGACTACACCAAGTCAATCCTGTCTGCGCCTACGCCGTGGTCCCACCCACTCGGTGTTGGTGACGCTCGATGCCGACGGCTACGAGCCGAATTGGTCAAACGTTCTCGACCTGATCGCGACGACGATTTTCGCAGGCCGAGATGTCTGCTTTGCCGGATATGATCCCGTCGACTGGGATGTGGACTTTACCGAGTTGTCCGGGCGCAGATCTACCATTCATCACGGCACGACCAAATACATGTTGGCTTTTGCAGAACGGGTGACGGCTGCTCAAATCCTGGCGGCTGTGCGAAGCACGGATTTCAGACTGGGCTTGCTCTTTATCGTGGCCCTCCCTGAAATGCCCGGAGAACGTGCCGCGGCGTTTGTGGCCGCACTGGAACACCGTGGGCAGAGAATTGCCGAGGCTTTGGCCGGTGCATGGACAGAGGCGCTTCTTGCACCAGCGCTGGAACAAGCTTACGCCAGTATGGCGAAGGCGAGTCCTGAGGAGTATATCTACTGTGAAAGCGATGGTGAAGTGCTGGTCTGGTACCACCCGGATGCGGCCGCGCTTCGGCGGTGTGTCACAGTGCTGAACACCCTGGCTGCACAAAACGATTGGCGCCTTGAGTTGAACTTTAGCGTGGAGGCATAGCGACATGGCGGAAATCTCCGGCTTTGCCTTGAGTCAGGAGGAGTTGCTGGCGGCGTTGGCGATCGCCGGTCTGCCGGCGCCGACTGGCTGCGACGATCTGGCTGAACGCATTTTCGGCGCCCTGGAGGCGGATGGTCGCGTGGCGTCGATGGCTGCCGCCGAGCGTTCCCTGCTGGCACACGGGTTCTCGAAGCTGAGCACCGATGGGTCTGAGTTGGATGGAGCGATTGCGGCGGCGCTCGGCGTTTGCGCGCGTCCTAAACAGACCTGGGTCATCCTTCATCAGCCGGCCGGTCAGACGCAGCGTGCCACGCATATCCACGCCGCGGGCGAGCACTGCCTGGCGCATGTGGAAACATTGGGTATCCACCAGTTTATCGTGCTTGGCGGCCGCCAGGATGTGTTGGAAACTGCCCAACAGATCGTGTCGCCTCTGGCTAGCGGCCATGTGCGCGCTGTCGGTGGCGCCTTGCCGGAGGCAACCTTTGCTGCGCTTGCCGGTGCGGCCCATGAAGAGCCCTTGGCTGAGCTCCAGGCGCGTTTAGGCCAGGCCGGTCTGAGTGCTGAGGCTGCGGCCGCGTTTGCTGACACGATCGCACATCTGGTGTCGATTACGGCCTTTGCGCAGTTCAACCATGCCGTCACGCCGGAACTCCAGCGCGCGTTCACCATTGTGTTGGGTGAGCACGCGCAATGGCTGTTACACCTGGCGGCCCCCGGCCTGTTACGGCTCCGGCAGGCGCCTGCCGCGGCTGTGGCGCAAATCCTGGATGATTTCGCGCACGGTAGTTGAACCTCCTGCGCGATTAGCCTTGCGAAGGTTCCCGAAGACGCCATTTCTAGCCCAAGTCGGGGCCAAAACCTTCGCAAGGCTGTCCTCGATAGCCGCGGGTCAGTTGGCTGTATGGTATAATTCTATCAGAGAAAGAAAACAGGCATGAAACAAGTCTGTCTGCAATGCGGACGCACCTCCCCCGGCGGGGACCTCTTTTGCCAGGAGACCTATTGTCCGGGCGAGATGTCACCCACGATCCTGGATGCCGGCGATTGGTGCGGTGACATCGAGATCGTGAAGCCGATCATCGTCCTCCGCTCGGCGGTACTATACGAGGCGATGCATCAGAAGCGCAAGGTCTATCTGAAGGTCGCGCACCCCGGCGCAGAGAACAAGGAACGGCTCAAGCGCGAGGCGGAGTTCCTGCAGGCGCTTCAGTTGCGCCGGCAGGGCCAACCGACGCTGCCGGCCCTGCTCCCGCCGTACGCCAACACGACGGTCGCCCACGACGCGTACGGCAAAACGATGCTGCGCGGGCACCTGCTCTATTTCTTCCTTTTCGAGCACTTTGAGGGGGAGCCGTTGCGCGACGTGCTGGTGAGAAATCCCCAGTTATGGATCAACCACGTCGGCTGGACGGTGCTCAGCCTGGCGGCGACGGTCAACTATCTGCACCTGGACAAGCGCTATCACTACGGCCTGGGCCCCGACAGCCTCCTCGTCCGTTTCGACGAGAAGCCGAGCGCCCCGCGCATCCTGCTGTTCGACCTGGGGATTGCGACCGACAAGGCCAACCTGGCGCTCGATTGGTACCCGTCTTTCGTCCTGCCCGCCTACACAGCGCCAGAGCTGGTCGACGCGACGCGGCAGACGGTGGTCGCCGACTATCGCACGGACGTCTACGGTCTGGGGCTGGTCCTCTACGAGATGCTGGTGGGGCAGCCCGCCTTCCCGTTCAGGCTGCGCAGCGATGACGAGGTGTACCAGGCCATCACGCGCGATCAGCGGGTCACCATGAACCGCGTCGAGGACGTCGACAAGGTCGCGCAGATCGCACTGAAGGCCGTTAGCCAGGAACCCGCGGGCCGGCAGCCGAGCGCAGTCGATGTGGCCGTCCAACTCAAGGCCTTGTTCGGCGATGTGCCGCCCCCCAAGCGCAGCCCTTGGCCCAGCCTGCACACGATCTTCCTGGTTGTGGTCGTGCTGCTTATCATCGGGTTCCTGATCGTGCTGGCCCTGTCGCTGAACGGGCTCGGATAACGAGAGGAGGATCGACGCATGAGCCAACCCGTTTTCATCGACCGCCCGCCTCGCATCCAGCCCGAGCTGCCGGTCGAGACCATCGAGATCCCGAGCCCGCCGCAGCAGGGGCAGTCGGCCATGGCCCAGCTCATCCAGATGGCGTTGCCGTTGGTGACCATCCTGGGTTTCATGTTCATGATGCTGCTCTCCGGCGGGCGCAGCAGCCCGCTGATGGTGATCCCGATGGTGCTGATGGTGATCTCCTCGGCCGGCATCTCCATCTATACCTACATCAAGGACAAGCGCGACCGCGCGGCGGCCGCGCGCGCGTACACCGGGCGCCTGGTCGAGATGAACCGCGACATGCACAACTATCACGACCAGCAGCGCCGGTTTTATTCGTACAACTATCCCGATCGCGCCACCGTGGCCCGCATCGTCCGTGATGCTCGCTGGGAGGTGGAGAAGGGGGAGCGCACCCTGCGGGCGGAATCCCGCCTGTGGGAGCGCCGCACGACCGACGAGGATTTCGGCGTCGTCCGCCTGGGAATGGGCACCCTGCCCTCGACGGTCCTCTACGTCCTGAAAAATGCTGACGCCTCCGACGATCCGCTGACCCGCGCGGCGCTGAAGTTGCAAGAAGACTCGCGCTTCGTGAATGACATTCCCGTGATCATCTCGTTCCGGCCGCCGAAGGCGGAACCGGCGGCGTCAGATAAGGACAAGCAACAGGAAAAAGAGGAGCAGGCCAAGACAGAAGAGGAGCGCCGAACACCTGCCATCCACGCGGTCGGGGTGGCGGGCGACCGGACGTCGGTCTACGAGTTCGCCCGCGCCGCGCTGGGGCACTACGCCGTTTTCCACGCGCCAATGGATGGCCGGCTCTACGTCATGGCCAGCCGCAAGCGCGAGTGGGCGTGGGCCGAGCAATTACCGCACTCACGGGGTGACGAAAGCAACCGTTACACATGTTTCCTGGATTCCAGCGACGAAGGTAAAGAGGAGAAGGCGCCGGGCGAGGAGGAGGAAACGCCGCTCGCCAGGTACCTCGAGGGGCTCCGCCGGGTGCTGGCACAGCGCAAGCTCCAATTGCAGGAAACGAACGACGAGGGCGGGGCCAAGGGTGACCCGACGCTGCCTTTTATGCTGGTCGTCGTCGACCTGATGGATGCCATCTACGATAAGGATTCGCCACTCAGTAACCTGGAAGGGGACGCGGCGCTCTCCATCCTGCTGGCGGAAGGGGCGCTGTTGGGCGCGGCTGTGCTGTTCCTGGTGCCTGAACGGAGCAAAGTGCCCAGCGGTTGCCAGTCGGTCATCGAGGTGGAGCGGACGACGCCGGCCACCAACAGCCGGCTCGCCAACTTCCAGCGGCTGCACTTCCGCTACGCCGAGATCGGCGTCAACACCTACCGCTACGTCGGCGAGGCCGACCTTGTCTCGACCCCTGGCGAGATGGCCGATCTGGCGCAGCGGCTCGCGGAACTGGATGTGCGCCAGAGCTTCGGCGCCAGCCTGCCCGCGACCGTGCCTTTCATGGACTTCATGGGCTACCGCTCGATGCAGGAGCTCGACCAGGATGCCTGGGACCATTGGCAGGGCAGCGCCGGGCAGGGCAAAGCGGACTGGCTGCGGGCCAAGATCGGCGTGATGTCGGGCAACAAGCTGCGCACCCTGGTCTTCTCGGCGAAACGGGACGGCGTCCACGGCATGGTGGCCGGCAGCACCGGCTCCGGCAAATCGGAGCTGCTGATCTCGCTGATCACCGGCATGGCCGTGACCTACGACCCGACGACGCTTAACTTCGTGCTGGTCGACTACAAGGGTGGCGGTGCGTTCAAGGGGTTCGATGCGCTGCCGCACTGCGTCGACATCATCACCAACCTCGGCAGCGAAGGCGTTACCCGCATGTTCACGGCAATCAACGCTGAGCTGCAGCGGCGGCAGAAACTTAACGCCGACACCAACACCAAGAACATCGTCGACTACCGCAAGCAGGGCCTGCACGTGACACGCGCGCCTTACCCCTTCCTGTTCATCATCATCGACGAATTTGCGGAGATGATCGCCGACCGGGCAGAGTACAAGACCCAGTTGGAGACCATCACCCGCGTGGGCCGTGCGCAGGGCGTGTCACTCATCCTGGCGGCGCAGAGGCCCAGCGGCGTGACCGACCAGATGCGCTCGAATATCAAGTTCCGCATCTGCCTGCGGGTGGAGTCGACGGGCGAAAGCCGTGAGATGTTGCGCCGCGGCGATGCGGCGTTTCTCCCGGGCGGCATCCCCGGCCGCGGCTATTTACAGGTGGGCAATGAAGATGTCGACCTGATCCAGGTCGCCTATACCGGCGACAAATACGTCGATCCGGCGCGCAAGCCGCGATCCGGCGTGCTTTGGCCGGGCCGCGGGGATACCTATGACCCGGCCCAGGATCAGGAGCCGCCGGAGCTCTACCGGGCGATCGTCTCTTCGTTGGCCACACTGGCCAACGACCACGGCGTGCCCGCGCAGACGGCGCCCTGGCCCGGCTTTCTGCCGGCCCGATTCAGCCTGGCCAGCCCGCTGGTCTCGCAGGATCCTGCCGTCCATGCGCTGACCTCCGACCGTTATCTCGACGCGGAGGCGTTCGATACGATCTTGCTGGGCGAGCCGCGCGAGCCGCTGGAGAGCGTGAACTCATCGGTTCCCAAGTGGCTGAACGACGGCTACGGTTGGGTCGAGTCGCTGAGCTGGGAGCGCCATGCGCTGCGCCCCGTGGTCGGGCTCGTGGATAATCCCTACGCGGCCAGGCAGATGCCGCTGGTGGTGGATTTCCCGCGCGGGCACGCCGTGGTCTTCGGCGCGTCCGGCTGGGGCAAGACGACCTTCATCCGCACCCTGGCCGTCAGCCTGGCGGCCACCCATTCGCCGAACCACGCGCACCTGTACATCCTGGATCTCGGCGGCCGCAACCTGGGCGTGCTGGAGAAGCTACCGCATGTGGGCGCCGTGATCAACCCTGACGAGGAAGGCTACCAGGAACGCGTCGAGCAGCTCCTGCGCGAGCTCGACACCATCGTCGACAAGCGCAAGACGATCCTGAGCAACGCCGGCCTGGGCGATATTTACCAGTACAACGCCAGCCACCCCAACGATCCGCTGCCCGGCATCGTCGTTGCCATCGACAACTTCACCGAATTCAAGGAGACGTTCGGCGGCGGCAAGGAGGACGTGGAGACCGTGCTGGACAAATTCGTGACCCTGGCCCGCGAATGCAAGCCGTACGGCGTCCACCTGATCGTCACGGTCAACCAGCTCAACGTGCTCTCCACTCAGCTTTTCAACCTCTTCACCGAGCGCTTCACGCTGAAGCTGGGGGACGCGACCGACTACCGGGCCATCGTGGGCGCGGCGGCGCCCGATATCGCCGACATCCCCGGCCGCGGCTACGTCAGCCTCGACCGCCTGGCGCTCAGCTTCCAGGTGGCCCTGCCTGTGGACCTGCAACGGGCCGACCGGACCGATGCGTTGCACGCGGCGGCCGCCGCCGGGGGCGAGCAGATCAACGAAAACTCCGAGCTGGAGCGCCTGGCGACCAACATGCGCGCCTTCATAGCGCGCGCGCCGAAACCGTACCGGACGCCGGTGGTGATCGGTGCGCTGCCCAAAGCAGTGCTCCTTAAGCAACTCCTGGCGCGCGAGCATGGTCTGGCGCTGGACGAGGCATTCCTGCCGCGGCTGAAGGAGATCACGCGCGGCAGGTGGGCCGCGAGCGTCAAGAGCGAGACCGCAGACTGGCTGAAGGTGACCCTCGGCCTGGTCTCGGGCGACCGGCCGCGCGAGATGCGCCTGGAAGCCAGGCGGGATGGTGTGCACGGCCTGATCGCCGGCGGCACCGGCTCCGGCAAGTCCGAGCTGCTGATGACGCTGGTCGTTGGGCTGGCGCTGAACTACGACCCCAGCATCCTCAACTTCGTGCTGGTGGACTACAAGGGCGGCGGCGCGTTCAAGCCGTTCGAGGAGTTGCCGCACTGCGTGGACTCGATCAGCAACCTGAACAAGGCCGCCGTCCGGCGCATGTTCACCGCGATCAACGCGGAGATGCTGCACAGGCAGAAGCTCAACGCTGACACCGGCACCAAGGACATCGTCGAATACCGGCAGAAGGGCTATCACCAGACGGGCGCGCCCTATCCGCACCTCTTCATCATCATCGACGAGTACGCCGAGATGATCTCCGAAAGCCCGGAGTTCAAGGAGGAACTGGACAGCATCACGCGCGTAGGCCGCTCGGCAGGCGTCAACCTGTTGCTGGCCGCGCAGCGGCCCATCGGCGTCACCGACCAGATGCGAGCCAACATCAAGTTCCGCATCTGCCTGCGCGTGGAAGAGACCGAAACCAGCCGCGAGATGCTGCGCCGCTCCGACGCGGCGTTCCTGCCGGGTGGTCTGCCCGGCCGCGGCTATCTGCAGGTGGGCAGCGAAGGCATCGAGCTGATGCAGACCGCCTACACCGGCGAGACCTACCCCTACGCCGAGGTGCGCGAGGGTGGCCGAGCCCCTAAGTTTTACGACGTGATCGTGGACATGGCTAACGATCTGCTGGCGGAGGGGCAGGTGGCGCGGCCGTGCACCCCGTGGCCGCCCTTCCTGCCCACTGCGCTGACCATGGCCAGTCCCCTGGCCGAGCGCTACTTCGAGCCGGCCTATCGCTCGCTGGCGCCGCTGGGGCCAGCCGAACCGCTGGCGCTCAACCCGTTCCTGCAGGATTGGCTGGACGGCAAAGGCGCCTGGCCGGATGTCGATTGGACGAAGCAAGCCATGCGGGCGGTGGCGGGGCTGCTGGATGACCCGTACAACGCGCGCCAACTGCCGTTGCTGGTCGACTTCAACAAGGGCCACGCGGTGATGTTCGGCGCCTCCGGTTGGGGCAAGACGACCTTCCTGCGCTCGCTGATCCTGAGCCTGGCCGGCACACATTCGCCGGACGAGTTCCAGGCGCACGTGTTGGACCTGGGCGGCCGCAATCTGGAGGTGCTGCGCAGCCTGCCGCAGGTGGGCACCGTCATCATGCCCGACGAGCCGGGCTACCAGGAGCGCGTACAGCAGCTCCTGCGCGAGCTGAACGACGTCTTGGATGCGCGCAAGAAACTCTTTGCCGAGGCGGGCGTATCTACGTTGCCGGAGTATAACAGCGCCGGGAGCGGCAAAGTCGAGCCGGCCATCCTGGTCGCGATCGACAATTTTGGCGAGTACATCGAAACCTTCGGCGGCGACGACAAGGCGAACGACGCGAGTAACCTGTTGGAGGCCCTGGTGGCGCTGATGCGCCAGTCGAAGGCGTACGGCATCCACTTCGTCATCACCGCCAACCGGCTGAACGTGCTGTCCGGCCGGCTGCTCAGCCTCTTCACCGAGCGGCTGACGCTGCGGTTAGCGGAGGCCGATGACTACGCCGGGATCGTCGGCGCGCGCGTCCCTGAGGTGGAGGAGATCGCCGGCCGCGGCTTCACGCGGGTGGACCGCCAACCGTTGGCGTTCCAGATCGCACTGCCGCCGGGCACGCAGCTCAGCGCCGGCCAGATTCGCGGCGAGGCGGCGCAGATTCGCGCCATCGGCGCGCAGATGCAGTTGTTCGTGGCGGCAACTGCCGCGACGCACAAGTTCCGCGAGCCGCTGCGTATCGACGCACTGCCCAAGAACTCGTCCTATCGCCAGGTGCTGACGGAGGAGCTCGGCCTCAGCCCGGACCGGGCGTTCCTGGACGAGCTGAAGGCCGCGATGGCCCGCACCTGGGCGCGTAACGCGACCGCCGAGGCCGCCGACTGGCTGCAGGCGACGATCGGCATCAAGTCGGGGATGAAGCCGCGCCGGCTCCACCTGGAGGCGAAGCGGGACGGCGTCCACGGCATGCTGGCCGGCGGCACCGGCTCGGGCAAGTCCGAGGCGCTGATGACCATGATCGTCGGCCTGGCGCTGAACTACTCGCCGGAAATCCTCAACTTCGTGCTGGTAGATTACAAGGGCGGCGGCGCGTTCAAGCCGTTCGAGCGGCTGCCGCACTGCGTGGACAGCGTCACCAACCTGAACAAGGCTGCCGTCAATCGCATGTTCACGGCGATCAACGCCGAGATTCGGCGGCGGCAGCAGCTCAACGCCGACACGGGCACCAAGGACATCATCGAGTACCGGCGCAAGGGGCGGCATTTGACCCGCGAGCCGTATCCGCACCTGTTCATCATCATCGACGAATACGCGGAGATGATCGATGACAACCCGGAGTACAAGGATGAGTTGGAAAGCATTACCCGCGTGGGCCGCTCCCAAGGCGTCAATCTGATCCTGGCCTCGCAGCGGCCCAAGGGCGTCACCGACCAGATGCGCGCCAACATCAAGCTGAAGCTATGCCTGCGGGTGGAGCAGACGGACACCAGCCAGGAGATGCTGCGCCGGTCCGACGCCGCGTTCCTCCCGAACGGGATGCCGGGCCGCGGCTACCTGCAGGTCGGCAACGAGCCGTTGGAGCTGATCCAGGTATCCTACACCGGCGAGTCGCAACCGGACGATCGTGAGCCGCCGGTAACCTGGCCCGCCCGGCCGCGCCCGGCCCAAACCTTCGCCGGCGATGACGTGCCGAAGCTGTTTGACGCGGTGGTGATGCTGGCCGGCGAGCTGACCGGGGGCCAGATGGCTCGCAAGCCATGGCCCGCCTTCCTGCCGCGGCCGCCCCACAGCATCAGCCTGCAGTCAGCCATCTTCGATGCTCAGGCCGAGCGCTCCTTTGTGCTGAACGAGGCCGTGACCGACTGGCTCAACGGCGAGACGGTCGATCTCTGGCCGGGCGTGAACTGGGAAAGTGGGGCCATGCGGCCGGCCGTCGGCCTGGTGGATGATCCGGCAGAAGCGCGGCAGACGCCGTTAGGGTTCGATCTGACCCGCCAACACCTGGCCGTGTTCGGCGATTCTGGCTGGGGCAAGACGTCGTTCCTGCGCAGCCTGATCGTCGATCTCGCCGCGACTCACTCGCCGGACGAGCTGCACATCCACGTGCTCGATCTGGGCGGCCGTAACTACCGCAGCCTGGAGGCGTTGCCGCAGATGGGCGCCGTGCTCTACGCCGACGAGGAAAGCTTCGATGAGCGACTCCAGCGCCTGCTGGACAAGCTGACTCGCCTGGCGGACGAACGCAGCCAGACCCTGGCCGCTGCGGGGGTCAGCAATCTCTACGAGTACAACGCGCGCTTCCCCGACCAGGCGTTGCCGGCGGTGCTGGTGGTGATCGACAACTTCGCACCGCTGCACGAGAACTACGAGCTGTTCATCGATGCCATGGTGACTCCGCTGGTGCGTCGTTCGCTGGCGGCCGGTATCAGCTTCGTCATGGCTGCCAACGGTCCAAACAACCTGCCCAGCCGGTTGCTGGCACTCATCGGCGAGCAGATCACCTTCAAGCAGAGCAATCCGGATCGCTACATGGATATCGTCGGCCGCGGGGCCATCGAGATCGACGACATCCCGGGCCGCGGCTACATCCGCATCAGCCGCCGGCCGATGCTGTTCCAGGCGGCCCTCCCGGTCGGCGCGCTGCCGGGGGCAGATGGCCGTGACACGCGGCTGGAGGCGGATGAGTTGCGTCTGCTGGCCGGCAACATGGCGGCCGAGATGGCGGCTGGCCGGCGGGCCTGGCGGTCGAAGCCTGATCACATCGACATCCTCCCGGAGATCGTGCCGCTGAAGTCTATGCTGGAGCGGTCCCCCGCGGTCAGGACGAATCGTGTCGAGGCGGTGTTGGGACAAAGCGGCGACTTGCAGCCGGCCGTCTTCGACCTCAAGCGTACCGGCCTACACTTCCTGGTGGTTGGCCCGCCCGTTTCCGGCAAGACGACGACATTGGTCAACTTCGTGCTGTCGCTGGCCTACCGCTACACGCCCGAACAAGTGCTGCTGGTGCTGGTTGATCCGCAGCGCCGGTTCGTCGAGTACGGCGGCCGGCGCCGGCTGGACGATCTGCCCCACGTGGTCGCCACGGTCAACGAGCTGGACGAGCTGGTGTCCATGGCGCGTGCGTTGAAGGCCGAGGCGCAGGCGTTGGCGACGCGCGTCCCGGTGCGCGAGATTTTCGTCCTGATCGATAACTACGACGATATCGCTGAGGAGATAGACCGCCACAGCGAGCTGGTACAGGATCTGGCGACCGTGGCCCGCCGCTACGGCCGCGACGGAGCCCACTTCGTCCTGGCAGGTGCACTCGACAGCGGCATCAGTGAGTTCAGGCGGGCGGTGCAGGCCACCTATTTCGGCGTCGGCCTGCGCACCCCGGGCTCGCTGGACGCGCTGCGGGTGATGCGCATCCCAGCCAGTTTCCGCAGCGGCAAGGATTTGGCGATCGGCCGTGGCTACGCGGTTAAGTCGGGGCTGCCCACGATGATCCAGGTCGCCAGCCCTTACGATGGCCTGAACCTGCCACCCGGCTCCGGCTCGGAGGAGGAAGACCAGCTCCCCCAGGCGCTCGACTGGTGGATCGAGATGCTCCTGGACCGGCATCCTGGCCCCCGGGCGACGTGGTCGGCCGCACCCGCGGAGGGCAACGGTCAGACGCCGGCAGCCGCCGGGGACGCGCCGGCCCCCGAGCAGGGCGAGAAGGCGCTGGAGACGATGGCGCGTGTGCAACGCGCGCTGCAGTGGGAGGCAAAACGCCTGCAGGATTCGCCGGGTGCAACGCCGATCGTGGCGCCCGCGCTGGGTGCGCTCGACGCAGCGAGCTGGAGCGATACCGCCTCCCTGATGCCGCTGTTCAAGCAGGTGTGGTGGCAGGGCCAGCGGGAGATGGGGTTGACCGACGACAGCATCGACAGCATGGCGGGGGTTATGGACGACACCTCGATCCTGATGGCGGTCGATGAGATGTTCCCGCCGCCGGGCGGGAGCAGCCGCGCCGACGAAGTTGGATAACATGAAGGAGCGAAACCAATGGCATCCAGCCAGAAACGTCTCGATTTGCGTATTGATATCTTCGAGAAGACCGACCAGCAGGCCCTGGCGCTCCCCGAGCTGAAGCCGCCCCAGTTGGTCGAGACGATCCTACAGGAGTTCCGCGAGCTGGAATACCTGGGCGACACCCCGGCCGACTATCGGCTGGTGCGCGCGGCAGACGGTTATCCGCTGGATGACGAGACACCGATCGGGCAGCAGGGGCTCCAGGAAGGCGCGCGATTGCGGTTGGAGGAGATCGATCTGCCCTTGCCGGAGGGCGCCGGACGGCCTTCGCAACCGATCTACCTGCGCGAGCCACGCATGGGCCAGGCATACAGGATCCACTGGCAGCCGGCGATCATAGGCCGAGCCAGTGAGCGCCAGCCGCTCAACGAGCTGGTCGCGGTCGATCTGAAGTCATACACCACCGGTCTGCGGGTCTCGCGGCGCCACGTGAAGCTGACCGAGCAAGACGGCGTGTGGTACGCCGAAAACTTGTCGGGCAATCCGGCTTCCCTCGTGCCGCAGGACGGCTCGGCCGCGATACCGTTGGGCGCGCGACGGCAGGCGTTGCACCCAGGGGATGCGCTTCGCCTGGATCGCAGCGACCTGGCGCTCAAGTTCATCGTGCGCGCTCAGCCGGCCGCGCCCGTTGCTGCCGAAGCGGGCGCCATTAGCCCTGCCGAGAAAGCGGCGGATGGCTAATATTCGTCGAAAGTTTTACGGCAAGCAGACAACGTTCATAAGGTTTTCGTAACTACTCAGCCGCCGTGTCATTGCGAGCGTTTTTTGCGAAGCAATCTCGGATTGCGGCAATCCCGATTGCTTTGCTGCGTGCCTCGCAACCGCAAAAAACACCTCCTCGCAATGACAAGCTGAGTAGTTACGAATGGAGATAGGTTATGATAAACTGTTCTAAGCTAACCGGGTCTGATACGGGGCAATTGGCGAACGCCCACCGCCCCTTATCGAGTTGCACGGCCATAAGAGTGGCGCTTTTCCTGATTGCGCTGGTCGCATTAACCGCCTGCGAGGCGAGTCCCAATATGAAGAAGCCAGAAACCCAGACCTTCGATCCCATGCGATTCTTGACCCAACAGTTCGATCGTAAGGCCGTCGAACAGTGCATCGGTCAGCCGATGCCTGCCAGTGCTACCGAGATCCACACGATGGGAGAAGCGGCATTGGACACGATGGTCATTGCCCGCTTCAACCTGCCAAGTAGTGACCTGGCTGCCTATCTGGCCGCTCTCGGTGTGACGGAGCCGCTGGCGCCGGGCGACACCCCCTTCCTCTCGACCGAAGCGCCGTTTGCGGACGCCACAGATTGGTGGCAAGTCCCGGACGCAAAGTTCAGATAATGTTTCGTGGTAGGGGCGATCCCTTGCGGTCGCCCAGGGCAGGCGCAAGGCACTGCCCCTACGAATCTTTATCTGACTCACTATATAACCTGGTGGTCATTAATCTTACTGCGGAAACGCTCGTCATCTATCTACTGGTGTTCAACACTTGATGAGAGCAATGATACTCCTATTGACTATGATCGTGATCTTATTGCTTCTGGGCGCATGCCAAAGCGGTCCGGAAACGCGACCCGTTAAGGAGCCTACCATGACAATATCGTACGAAACAGACGCCATCAAATTAGGCAAGTTGATCGAGCTTCCTATGCCGCCCCTTGAGGCGCGTTGGCAGACAACCGAAAAAGGTGTCCGTACCGCAGGCATCGGCCCAACTGATTTCGAGTTGGTTGCCATATTGGAATTCGCTGACGCAGCCATCCTCCAACTAGAGAAGCAAATGGTTGAGCAGACCAATCCAAGTGTGGTCTATGTTGCTAAGACCTTCGTTCAATCCTGGTTCCCTGAGACAATCCGGGAGGCATTCGTGGTTGATGATTTATATCCGGACTACTTAAGGCTTGCAGCGCGGCGCTTTCAACCGGAGCTATTTGCAAAGGGCTCCCTGCAGGATGGCTATGTGGTGATCGTTGGCAACCAAGTACTGTTGTACCTGCATACGATGTAGGACTGGGCAATAAGCCCAAAATCGAGAATCCGTTTGACGCAAGGAGGGTAAACCATGGCGGATATCATTCAGGCGAATTATGAGTCTTTGGCGGCCCTGGCGAAACGCTTCGCGCAGCAGGCGAACAAGATGCGCCAGATGCACAGCGATCTGCATCGCCAGATGTCTCTGCTGAGGCCGGCCTGGGTCGGCAAGGGGTCGGAGGCATTCTTCGCAGAGCTGTCGGACAAGGTCCTGCCGGCGGTACAGCGCCTGGCGGCTGCGCTGGCCGAGGCCGACCGCGTGACAAAACAGATCGAGGAAGTCCTGCGCAACGCCGAGGAGCAGGCCGCCTCACCCTTCCGCCAGGATACCGGTGGCGGGGCTGCGATCGGGAGCGCGGTCGGCGATGCAGGGGGCAGCATCGGCGGTGCGGGAGGCGACGTCGGTGGCGACATCGGCGGCGGCCTTGGTGTAGGAGGAACGGGTGAGACCATCGGCGATTTCTTCGCCAACAGCGGTGAAACACATCCTATCGGTGATCTCGGTGGGGGGGCTGGAGGCGCCTGGGACGACGGTGGTTTCATGCCCGGCGACATCGATGATGCGCGGTTGGACCAGATACAGAATGACTACGGGTATGGCTCTGACGGCGATTTCGCCGGCGGCGGCGCCGGCGGCGGTGGGCTGGGGGGCGGCGCTGGCGACTTCAGCGTTCCCGACGACTGGCTTTCCGGGGTTGACCAGGCTTACGGCGCTGGCATGGGTGGCAGCGCTGGTGGCGGCGGACTCGGCGACGGCATGGGTGGCGGCGCTGGCGCCGGGATGGACAGCGGTCTCGGCGGCGGGTCCAGTGGAGGTGGCGCTCCCAGCGGGGGTGGTGGTGACATGGGCAGCGGTGGTGGCTCGCCGGGAGGTGGCGGTCCCAGCACTGGCGCCGGCATGAGCCAGCCATCCGGTGGCGGCAGCCCGTTTGGGCAAGGGTACGGCGCCGGCGCCGGCAGCCAGGCGGCAGCCGCGCTGCCGCCTGGCCCGCTACGCTACCAAAGCATCGGCGGCGCGGGCAGCCTCGGCGCCGCAGTGAAAGCCACGCCAGCGAGCGTTGCGGCCCAGGGCGGAGCCGGCAGTGGGGCGGCCGCGGGGCAGCTAGCTGCGCAGGCCAATGTGGGCATCCCGATGGGCCTGGCCGCGCTCAGCCCGTTCCTGGCACTGTTGGGCAAAGCTATCAAGGACAAGTCGAAAGGAGCACCATGAACGAGGAGTCTCGATCACAACCGCTGACAGTGCTGTTGTCGCGCGAGGAGCTGCTGGCGATCCTGGACGTGCTGCGCGCCCCGACGATCCCGGGCCTGGATCGCGAGCCGACGGGAGAGTTGGCGCCTGATCAACAGGCTTTTGCCGTGGTGGTTGCCAGGCGCGCCTTGCTGGCCCGCGAGTTGGCGCAAATTCGGGCCGACGGTGAGTTGCTGGTGCACCGCGCCTTGCTGACCGCCGTGGGCGTCTGCGCCTACTCGCAAGATGCTGTGCTGGCCTATCATTGGCCGTCAGGTGGTCAAGCACCGCACCGCCTCTTCGGGCACATCCGTGGCGCCGACGTGGTCGTCCACACCCGACCGTCTGCCGTGTTGCACCGGTTCACCTTGCTGCAATCCAAGGAGGATCTCGTCAACCAGGTGCTGGCCTTCTGCGAGTGCGGGGATGTGCCCGTCGCGCAACCGCTGGAGTTCACCGTGCCGCGCCAGGACTTCGCCGATGCCCGGCAACTCGCCAGTGCCGGCGACGCGGCGCGCGCGACGGCTTTGCTGACGCAAGCCGGCGTCCCGAACGCCGCAGCCGGCGCCCTGGTGTCCACGCTGGTCTCCTCCCCGCGCGTCTCGATCCTGCAAACGCTGAAACAACAAGGCAACCAGGCAGTGCGCTCGCGTGAGTTCACCCTGGTGCAAAACGGTAAACATGCCTGGTGGGTGGCGCCCGCGGCCGGCCAGGAGGCCAAGGCGCCGCTCCTGGTGAAGACCGCGACGGCGGAGGAGATTCGCGACCTGCTGGCCAAGAGCCTGTAAGGCCGGTGATCTCTGACGGTCAGCCCTGGACCAGTTCATCATCGATGAGGCACGAACCATGTCCAGCGACTTCATCCAGGCCTGGTACGACGAGCTTGCCAACCTGGCTAGACGCTTCGGCAGCCAGGCCCGAGCCAACCAGGAGCTGACCGACCGCGTGCAGCGAGCCATGCGACCATTAGGGCTAAGGACTAAATAACTTACTCATCTGCTCCGGCAAATGAAGAGGGGACTTGCCCAAGTTATTTAATCCTCAGTCCTTAGCAGGGGGCGGCTGGCAAGGCCGCGGGGCAACCGCCTTTTTCAACGAGCTGAACGGCGAGGTGCTCCCGGCCATGCGCCGGCTGGTCGATGCCTTGGAGCGCG
>PHCA01000304.1:2321-3882 GCA_002842085.1 Chloroflexi bacterium HGW-Chloroflexi-1 | reverse complement strand
CATCAGCCAGGTACCCATGGCTGCCCTCTGCGCCGGCTGGAGCCCGGCCTGGCCCCTGGAGGTGGCTCAAAACCATGTCCCCAACTCGTGACGGTCGCCACAACTGGCGAGCGTTGTATCGGAAGGAGGTGAGATAAATGGGCCGAGGTCAAGAACGCGGCGCTGGCCGTGGCGGTGGACGTGGGCCGGGCCGCATGGGTGGGCCAAAGGCCGCCGGGCCGGGTGGCTATTGTATATGCCCCAACTGCGGCCACAAGGTGCCTCACCAGGTCGGACAGCCCTGCTACCAGATGAGCTGCCCCAAGTGCGGCACCCAGATGATACGGGAGTAGAATCTCCGCAAACGTGAAGTAGGTCACGCTTGAAGCGTGACCTACTATTATGCTTCCGGGGAGATCTCCGCGAGTATCTCGGCGACAACCAAATCCAGGGGCTTGGGGATACTATCCGGTAGAACGAGGCTCATTTCGTCCAGCAAACGCTCAGCTTTCTCCTGGATCGCCTGTTCACTGGCGGGGTGATGACGCGCCAACTCAAGCAGCTCCGCCGCCCGGCCCCTTTGGCCCTGTTTGGCAAAGAGGACGGCCAGGTTAACCAGGACTTTCAATAGCACCGTCAATGCCTGAGTCTCCGTGGCGATCTTCATGGCCTCGGCAAAGTAGGCCGTGGCTCCCTGGTAGTCCCCCAGGGCACAGGTAGTCTCCCCCAGGTTGTTCAAACAAGCCATGATGGTCCACTGATCCTGGATGCCGCGCCCAATGGATAGCCCTTCCTGATAGTACTCCTGCGCCTCAGGATACGCACTGAGCGCATAAGCCACTTCGCCCAGATTGCTGAGCGCGATGGCCTGCCCGCTCCGGTCGCCAATCTTGCGGCAGATTTCCAGGCTTTCTTGATAAAACGACCGGGCTTCTGCGTACTTCTCGAGAACGTGCAGCACGGTGCCCAGGTTATTGAGGTGCACCGCGACGTTGAATTGGTCGCCAAGTTCCCGGCTCAAGGCCAGGCACTCCTCAAACACACGTTGCGCTTTGGCGTAATCCCCCCGGTGACAGGCAATGTCCCCCAATGTATTGAGAGGGAACAGTATGAGGCGCTGATTGCTACTTTCCCGACCAATAGCCAGGCTCTCTTCGAACAACGCCTGTGCCTGAGCCACGTCCCCGGCCCGATATCGAATCAAACCCAGCAGGCAGAGCGAAGAACTTGAGCCCCATTCATCTCCGATCCGTCTGGACAGCGCCAGGCTTTTTCGAGCCAGTTGTTCCGCCTCTCCGTATTTTCCCTGATCGCGGGCCACGTTCGCCAGATTGACCAGGCAGAAGACTTGCTCGGCTTGTATCTTCAGGTGCTCGAAAATTGCCAGACTTTGCTCCAGGCAGGTTCTGGCCTGGTGGTAGTGGCCCAGGTGACGATAGAGCGCCCCCTGGCGGGACAGGACTTTGCCGAAGATGCGCGTCTGCTGTGCGTCTCCGCTCCAGCGGTCTATCGCCCGGGCAAAGAGTTCGATCCCCTCCTGAAACCGACTCCTGGTGTCGCAGAAATGATACAGGCTTTCCAG
>PHCA01000304.1:0-2198 GCA_002842085.1 Chloroflexi bacterium HGW-Chloroflexi-1 | reverse complement strand
AACGCGGCGGATCAAGGATTTGTCCAGCAGAGACGACAAAGTGGACAAGGATGCCCCAGTCACCACAGCGGCCGCTTCCCGCCGAAATCCCCCGCGAAAGACGGACAAACGGGCGAAAATGTCCTTCTCCGTCTCCGAGAGCAGTTGCCAGGAATGTTCAAACGTCGCCCGCACACTCCACTGCCGTGCGGGCACATTGCGCAGGCGAGTCGTCAGAATGTCGAGATTACGTTCGATCTCCTGGGCAATTTCCTCACAAGAGTGCACAGCCACCCAGGCCGCGGCCAACTCGACGCCCAGCGGCATTCCCTCTACCAACTGGCAGATGCGCACCACGTGAGGTCTTTCTATCTCCGAAAGCGAGAAGTGCTGGTAGGCCCGGCGGGCACGCTGCTGGAACAGATTGACCGCACTGTAAGTCTCCGGCCCTTCGGCTACGCTCAGGGCAGGCCTGCCCACGGCCTCCCCTTCCGGGTACGTCAGCCCCTCGACCGTGTACACCCATTCCTCTCGCAGATTCAATCGTTCTCGCGATGTTACCAGCAGCACCACTCCCGGCGCACGCCGGAGTATCTCGGCCAGTAACTCCGCCCCCCCTTCACCCTTCCCGCAGGCAGAGGAGATAGAGATGGGGAGCAAATGTTCCAGATTATCCAATACCAGCAGCATCTCTTTCTCATGCAGATAGTTCAAGAGCTGCTCTTTGGGGTCTTGGTGACTGTCGAAGGGGAGATCGAGGGCCTCCGCTATCGCGGAAACGATAAGCTCGGTCGAACTGACAGAAGCAAGAGGCACAAAGTGGATACCGTGGACAAAAGCCCCAGTCTGGTCCGCCGCCACCTGAAGCACCAGGCGGGTTTTTCCGATGCCGCCCGGGCCGACGAGGGTCAAGAGCCGGCAATCGGGATTTGCCAGGTAGTCAGCCAACTCTGCCAACTCCTCTTCTCTGCCTACGAAAGGAGTAGGAGAGGGGGGCAGGTTTGCAAGTCTGCAAGTTTGCAAGTCTGCAATCGCCGATTCGCTGATTCGCTTGTACAGCGCCACGGTCTCAGCCGTCGGCTCGACGCCCAGCTCCTCGGCTAACATCCGGCGGCACGTCTCGTACTGGGCCAGAGCCGTGCTGCGTTGCCCGTCGAGCGCCAACAACCGCATCAAGTGCCGGTGGGCTTCCTCGCGCCAGGGCTCTAGTGCCACTTGCCGCCGGGCATACTGGCGTGCCTGCTCATAGTCACCGCGTCGTTCGTAATAGCCGGCCAGGTGGGAGAACGCTTCCACTGCCTGACGGTGCAGCCACTCGCGCTTGAGCAATGCCCATTCCTCGAAAATGCTGCTGTCACTCAGGAAGAACTGTGCCAGGAAGTCGCCCCGGTACAGCTCGGCCATTTGCTCCAGCCGCCGCATACAGGGAAGGCAAGTCGCCAGACGACGGTGGCGGTGTCCTCTGCAGGCTTCGGCCAGGGATGTAAACGCCGCGACATCCAGCCAATGGTCGCTGTCGGCATTGAACTGGACCGTCTCCCGGCTGACCAGCAGGAACGGCGCGGCTTCGTCACGGTCGCCGATGGCCCGGCGCAGATGAGAGAGCGCCTGGCGCAGGTTCTGGCGGGCCTTGCGCTGGGGTTGGTCGGGCCACAGCAGTCCGGCCAGGGCATCCCGGCGGTGGGGACGCTCCGCTTCGACGGCCAGATAGGCCAGCAGCGCCCGCGCCTTGTCGGTGGCAAAGTCGGTGACAGGTTCACCGCAGAGGGCTACTCGCAGAGGTCCCAGCAAAGAAATCGTCAGTCGCATCATCGTCAGTGCTCAACAACCGGTAGAGGATGGGCAGAGGATAAGATGGAAGGAATTATACCATCATTGGACGTTGTAGGCAAAGAAAACGCTGCCTGTTTTGACGTTTTTTTGACGATAAGGTGTTACAATAAGATCAAATAGTCTGATTTAACCTGTGCACCTACAGACAAGTCTCCAGCCCCTGATCATCAATTCGTCGCTTTGACCTGACGGCTGCACGGGACAATAAGCGGGAGCTATGGCAAAACAACAACGTTATCTATCGTACCTGCTGCGCCTGTGGCAGACCAGCGACAGAGGAAAACGAGTTTGGCGAGCCTCTCTGGAAAGTCCAGGCAGCGGAGAGCGCCGGGGGTTTGCCAGTCTGCGAGACCTGTTCGATTTCTTATTGACCCAGGCGCAGGCAT
>PHCA01000303.1 GCA_002842085.1 Chloroflexi bacterium HGW-Chloroflexi-1 | reverse complement strand
AGTGCCTGACAGCGGGATTGCCGGGGGCAGTCATCGCGATGGGGTTGTGGGGGAACAAGTCAACGGACCTCGAACACCCGTAGGGGCCTGACCAGTTAAATCCTTGCACGACAGACAAGAATTTTCTGATGGCATTTGCCTGGTTGGCTCTGGCTTGTAAGCGCAGCGGCCTTGTCCAGGTTAGGGATAGCGGTAGCCCAAACCTGGCAAATGCCAGGTTTGGTAACTCACACCCTGCAATTGGGCGCCCTGGAGAGCCACGGTGGCTCGGTCACAGACCGGCCACAGCGATCATGCTAGACTGGTCATACTGCCGAAGCGCTTTCCTATGGAATGCCGGAAGGCGCTGTCGACTGCTGTGTAGCTGAAGCAAACAGTAGACGGGTCGCGACAGGAAATCACGTGTCGGGGCGGCTGCACGAACATGCGACTCCCATGGGAAACGGAGGATAGTGAAGGTAATAACGGAGGCAACCGCTGATGTGCAAACTACGAACTGAAAATGGCCAGAGCATGGTCGAGTTCGGCCTGATCTTGCCGCTCCTGATCTTGATATTGGCCGGCATGGTCGACCTCGGGGGTGGGATTCGAGATTACATCGTCACCACGAACGCTGTGCAGGTTGGCGCGCGTTACGGTTCTTTCAATCCGTCCGACTCGGCCGGCATTCAGGCGCGCATTCAAAATTCGGCGAGCGGTACCAGCATGACCATCACCAGTGTGACCGTTTCTTACCCGAACGGGAACGCTTCCGGAAATCCAATCATGGTGCAGGTGACCTATCAGGTGTCGACGATCCTGGGATCTATCCTGGGCATTAGTGGGATCACCCTTCACAGCGCGGTTCAGGATGTCATCTTTTAGTCCGGCGTGCTTGTGGGCCGGGCGGCTGGAAAGGGCAATGCGCACATGATAAAGCCGTCCAGTAGACGCTTGTCGAGAGCGCAGGTTACGAGCGGCCAGAGCCTGGTCGAGTTCGCGCTGGTTTTGTCGCTGCTCGTGTTGTTTCTCTTCGGCATCCTGGAAGGAGGACGAGCGGTCTACGCTTATAGTACGATCACCCATGCTGCACGTGAGGGAGCTCATTTCGCCATCACGGATCCGACGAATACGGCGGGTATCCGGAGCCAGGTCATCGACTCGGCCATTGGGCTGGGCTTGACGTCTGGCAACGTCACCAGCAGTTGCAGTCCGTGCACCGCAGGCAACTCTATCCGCGTGGATGTCACGTACAACTTCCAGTCGGTCTACTTGCTGGTACTGCCCAACCTGACGTTGCGGACGGCCGCGACCATGTATATCGAGTGAGCGTGACCTATGACACATGAAAAGAAGACAGTAAAAGTGTCGCTGTTACGAACTGGCGCGAAGTATTTTTGTCGCAACCGGTTGCGATTTCGCCTCGTACCAGGAGTGCAGAGCCGGGAAGAGGGACAATCTCTCGTATTGATGGCCCTGGCGCTGGTCGCACTCCTTGGCATGACGGCGCTGGCAATCGACGGCGGCATGGCTTTTGTCCAACGTGCCAAGGCCCAAAACGCCGCCGACGCAAGCGCCATCGCAGGCGCGCGGCAATTGGCATTGGGCGGTACAGACAGCGAGATCGCCGGCGCCATCAGCGAATACGCGATTAGCCGAAACGGGGCGAGCTTATTCACGGCTGCTTACTATCCAGGTGGGAGTCAGGTTGGCGGCGGGACGGTTCCAGGCAACTCCACCGGGGTGAACGTCGTCACGCGCATCACGTTCTCTACCTATTTCGCTGGCATTTTGGGACACCCCCAGATGACCGTTAGCGCCAAGGCCAGCGCAGCCACGGGGAGCGTCTTGGAACCAGGTCCAAGCACCCAACCACTGGCGACGGAATGCACCCAGCCGAATTTGGACCAATGCGGATTCGAAATTGGGCAATCCTACGACATGTGGGTAGGCGGCGGTCCCGGCAACTTTGGCTGGCTTTCCTGGAGTGGCGCCAACAACGCGCCTTACGTCGAGCAGGAACTGACACCGGGAAACCAGCCCGACTACGTAGATCCGCATAGTATCTGTCCTGAGCTTGCAATCGGATGTTGGGTCCAGGGCTTGCCTGGCGTCACGAATTCGTCCGGCAACCGCAGTCAACTCGACAACTGGATCGCGCTCGGCCAGTTGGGCACGCCGATGATCGTCGTCATATACGATAGCTCAGAGGGAAGTGGGTCTA
>PHCA01000302.1 GCA_002842085.1 Chloroflexi bacterium HGW-Chloroflexi-1 | reverse complement strand
GATCCGTGATGTTTTCCTGATATCGCAACCGTCCCAGGTGGAACGAACCCGGTGGTATCGGTTCTCCATCTTGGTCTGTGTGTTTCGTGAGAGTGACAAGAGCAACTCGCGTACTGCTGGCTGACGACCACCCCACGCTGCGGCTGGGGTTGCGGGTGCTCCTGGAGCACGCACCGGACATCGCAGTGGTGGGGGAAGCCGAAAACGGTGCGGAAACGTTGGCGCTGCTGGAGACGTTACAGCGCGAGCAACTGTCATTCAAGTTCAACATTACGACCAACGGTACGCTTCTGACTGAGGCGGCGCTGCAGTACCTGAACGAGCACCAGTTCGGCATCCTCCTGAGCCTGGACGGTCCCAGGGGAACTCATGACACCCATCGAACATATCCCAACGGCCGCGGGTCTTTTGCGGCCGCTATGCAGGCTGCCGAGCGGATCAAGCGGTCCGGGCGCTCGCTGTGGGTCCAGGCGACTGTAACGCGCAGTTCGCCCGGTCTTGATGTGTTGCTCTCTTACTTGATCGAGCGAGTCGGTGCAGATCTGTGCAGCCAGTCCGAATACCTGGCAAACGCTCTATTGTTGCGCTGAAAGTGGCCATGTGGGTCACTCATGTGCAACATGCAATAGCCCTATTCATGACAGGAGAGCCGTCATGCTGCTTCGTAGCACTTCGATGCATAAAGTCCTTTGGCTGCTGGTTGGCTTATTCGCCTCGCTGGTGGTTGTGAGCTGTAGTAACGAACCGCTGGCTCCCGAGTCGTTGAAAGCCACCGCAGCGCCTACCTTGACGGCCGAACTGGTCGGGCTGAATGTGCGCGGGCGAGTCGTACCGGTGCGTTGGGTTGCACTGGGTTTCCCGAGCGGTGGGATGTTGACTGAGGTCAATATAACGATCGGCCAAACGGTGGAGCAGGGCGAGGTGTTAGCCCGCCTGGACGCCGATCTTCTGCGCGTAGCTGTCGAGGCCGCGCGGCGTGCGGTCGCGGCGGGGGAAGCTCGGCAGACTCAACTTGCCGAGGCGCCGGACCTACTTGCAGTGCAGGCGGCGGCGGCGGAATTGAAAGCCGCGGAGGCGAATCTGACAGCGCTACAGTCAGGGCCGAGCCAGACTGCTGAGACGCATGCTGCAGCGGAATTGGCCGCCGCGCAGGCGGAACTGCAAGCATTGCGGGCTTTGCCTGATCCGGCGGCGGCGCGGGCGGCTCAGGCGCGCTTTGAGAGCACTGCTGTTGTCCGTCAACGCGCACAGACGGCGTATGATCAAATCAGGGATCGGCCGGAGGCCGCTATGTTGCCGGAGGCCCTCGCACTTCAGCAGGCAACCATCGCCCATGACGAGGCGCAAGCCTTGTTGGAGATTGCGCGCCGCGGCGCCACCCCGAGCGCCCTGGCGGCGGCATTGGCGCGCGTCCGTTCCGCGCAGGCGGCGCTAGATGCCGTCAAGGCAGGTCCTTCCGAAGTGGATCTGGCTGCAGCGCGCAGCCGTGTCTCGCAGGCCGAGTTTGCCCTGGCCCGCGTGCATACTCCCGCGTCCGCAGCCGAACTCATGGAAGCCGCTGCCAACTTGGCGGAGGCCCGGCATGCCCTGGCGCAGGCCGAATCGGCGGTCGATGGCACCGTGTTGGTGGCGCCCTTCGCCGGTTCCATCGTGAGTGTGATGGCCCGGCCTCAAGAGCGCGTCGGCAGCGCACCGATCATCGTTCTGGCCGACCTTTCGGTCTTCCAGGTGGAGACGGTCGATGCCGACGAATGGACTGCGGCACACGTCCAGCCCGGCCAGCGCGTGGACCTGGTCTTTCCCGCCCTCGATGGCCATACACTGCCAGGGATCGTGTCAGTCGTTGCGCTCCAACCCGCTGAAGCCAACCGGCTGGATCCCTTCTACACGATCACCGTAACGCTCTCTGATACGGATCCGGCCCTGCGTTGGGGAATGACCGCTAACGTTACATTTCCAATTCAGTCCTGATCCTCGTTCGGCAAGTTTGCAAATAAACACAAAGGAGGCAAAACATGGCGCGCAAGTGGTGGATCATTGGCGGGGTAGTGGTGGTTCTCGGGCTGGCACTGATAGGCGGTACGTGGAAATGGCTTTCCGCTGAGCCAGAGTGGAATCCGATGTACTTCACGCCAGAGATGCAGGAACGCTACGCCACACCGGAGCAGTGCTACGAACAGTACGTGGCAGCATTGCAGGCTACAGACGCTACGCTCTATTACGAAGTA
>PHCA01000301.1 GCA_002842085.1 Chloroflexi bacterium HGW-Chloroflexi-1 | reverse complement strand
CCTGTCCCCTGTTCCCTGCCTCCTTACGTCAACTGTCTCAATACGCCATCCAACCGGATCAGGTCGAGCGCCAGCAGCCGCGCCAGCTCGCGGCCGGCCCCGATCAGATATGCTTCGCGTTGATCGGGTGGACGGGCCTGGGCCGCCGCGCGCAGGGCGGCGACCAGCAGCGGGTCGGTCGGGACGTCAAGGGCGGCCAGGACGGTCCGCAGCCAGTCGTGCCGGACCGTGAAGCGAACCAGCTCGGCGGCGTTGCAGGTGTAGATCTGGTCCAGCGTGGCGGGAGGTTGGGGCGGCAGCCGGTGGCACACCTCTAGCCCGGAGCCGCAGCCAGTCACCAGCACGTCCACCACGATGGGCACCTGGCGGTTCTGGCGCTGATCTTCGATGTAGACCGTATCTTCGACGCCGGCGGCCACCAGTTGGCGCACGAACGCGTCATCCTCGATGGTGACGTTGTAGATCAGCCCGTAGGTGGCATTGGCAGCGCCGTCCGCCCCACGTGAACCGGCGGGGCCAACTGCTTTCACCAGCGCGCCGAATTCCGGGATCGTCTGATCCTGTTTGGAGATGAGTCCTCTGCAGCCGACAGCAAAACTGGCCGTGCTGGCCCGTAGTACGCGGCCCACCATGATCGGTTCATCACGCATGTGTCATCTCCGTTTCTTTGTCATGGTCTGTTTCCCGTCAGTCGTTTCAACCGGGCCTTGTGCGAAGCCCCCGGGTGCAGACTATGGCGCAGCATGGCCTGACCCAACATCGCCTCGAGCGCGCCGCGTTCGGCCTGACCTACCACGGCCAGTTCGTGGGCACGGGCCAGGACGTAGGGAAATCCGGTCAGCTCGCAGTCGGCGTAGATGGCCGCCTGGGCGATGTCGAGCGTGGCCGGATCGGATGCCACCCAGCCCGGGACCTCGATGCGCACGGTGATGCCAGCATCGGTGATGCCAGCATCGGGTCCTGGCCGGCGCGATACGTTGGCGTAGGCGAAGGCCACGCGGTCCCCGCCCGACGCGCGCGCGTACCGGTCGTTGGTGTCCGAGTTGGGCGTAAACCGGCCGGTGCGTTCGTTCGGCGCAAGATCGGCGAAGATCAGCCTGTCGGTGAGTTGGCGAAAACGGCCGTGGCGCAACGTCTCCCGGGTGATCTCCTCGATGGGGAGGTCCACTAATTCCAGGATGCGCAGGACGTAGGCGCTGCCCGGACGGTCGACATAACCCACAGGGATGCAGCGTGCGTCACGCAGTCGTTGCAATTGCCGGACAAAAAAGCGAATCTCTTCGTCGATGGCAGCGGTGTTGCCTGCCTCCTGTCGCATCCAGGGCAGCAGCGGTCCGTCGATCAGCGCCACGATCGGGGTGGCCAGGTCACCGCCCAACGCCGCGCGCTCGGCCTCAGCCAGGGCCGCCAGGGCCGCCAGCTCCCGCCGGTTGCGCTGGGCGTTGATATACTCGGCGGAGCGGATCTGGCCGCCGTCGTCGTACAGATCATCGTCCTCGAAGAAGATCTCGGGCACGCTGTTCACGCTCGGCGCCTGGCCGCTGCCCTTGCGCAACACGATGCTGCCGGTGTTCAACAGGTAATACGCGGCGATGCCGTGGCGGTCGGGGTAGATCTGGCTGCCGTCGACCGCGATCAGGATGGCCTGGTCGGTTTTCGAGTTGACCCGGCGGCGTTCGTCCAGGCGTTCCCCGAGCGGCAAGGCCCCCCGGCGCCACGCATCGATCTCACGCGCCTTGGTGATCTTCCGCTTCAGCTCTTCCGTAACCTCCGGTGCACGGCGCAGCACCTCTTGGGCCTGCTGGCCGCGCACCGTCAGATCCTGGCGGCGTCTCGCCATCGCCGAGCCCATCGCTTCCACCTGCCCGGTGAGTTTGTTTAGTTCCAGCGCCACCCCAGCCTCCGCACCGTGGCTCGGTCACAGACCGGCCACAGCCACCCCGGATTAGCTGTGGCCGGTCTCCTGACCGAGCCACCGTGACTCGGTCAGGAGACCGGCCACAGCCACCCCGGATTATGGCTGTCACTTGAGAGGATACCCGGAACAGATTTTCGCAAGCCGTATGGCCGGCATTATAGCCTAAAGCTGTAGGGCGGGCAAACGGTTGACAAAACGCGCGGGGTAGCTTACAATTTGCCTGTCGCGGCCAGGGGTCAGGGGCCAGGGGTCAGGGGTCAGGGGACAGGGGTCAGGGGACAGGGGACAGGGGACAGGGGTCAGGGGACAGGGGACAGGGGTC
>PHCA01000013.1:17176-20819 GCA_002842085.1 Chloroflexi bacterium HGW-Chloroflexi-1 | reverse complement strand
CAGCACAAAAGGAGAAATCAAAATGGCTGGGTATCCTCTCAATAAGCGGGCGACCGCAAGGGATCGCCCCTACCCCTGCCCACGCGGGCGACCGCAAGGGATCGCCCCTACCCCGGATTATTGAAAAGATACGAATCTCGGCATATCAACGGCGCAATCATCCCAGCGGACGCCGGTTGGAGAGCCGCCTAAACACAAGGCAAGTCTCGCCCAAACGTCAGGCGACACACGGCCCGGCGGGTTAGCTAACCCGCCGGGCTGTGTGTTGCAGTGTATCGGTGAAACCGCCGCCGCGTCACTCGGGCGCGGGATACGGATGGGTCGCGCGCTCGTCCGCCTTGCCCCCCGCCGCGATCCAGCGCAGGGTCAGGCCAACGCCGCCGAGGGCGCCGCCGACGGCCGTTGCGTCCAGTGCGGCATCTGTTCGTTCTATTGCCCCATCAGCATTGACGTGCGCCGCCACGCCTGGCTGGGCGAGCCGATCGCCGAAAGCCACTGCCTGACGTGCGGCGAGTGCGTGATCCGCTGCCCGCGCGGTGTCCTGCGCCTCAAGCGCACCGACATCTTCCCCAACCCGGCGGAGGCCACGTGACGACCCGTTACGTCATCATCGGCAGCAGCATCGCCGGCCTGGCCGCGGCCGAGGCCATCCGCGCCGCCGACCGGGCCGGCGAGATCACGCTGGTCTCCGACGACCCGCACGGCTACTACTCGCGCCCCGGCCTGGCCTACCTGCTCACCGGCGAGATCCCCCAGGCGCAGCTTTTCTCCCTACGCGAGGCCGACTGGCGCGCGCTGGGGCTGCGCCGCGTGACCGGTGAAGTGACGCGGCTGGAGCCGGACGCGCACCAGGTCGTCCTGGCCGACGGCGCGCGGCTGCCCTACGACCGGTCGCACGCCTTCCCGCTGGACCACGGCGAGTCCGGTGTCAGCTCGTGCAAGACATGCCACCCCGACCAGCTCAAGGCCTACACCTGCTACGGCTGCCACGAGCATACGCCGGCCGATATCCAGCGTAAACACGTGAAGGAAGGGATCCCCGACTTCGCCAACTGCATGAAATGCCACCCGACGGGACGCGAAAAGGAAGGCGCAGGGGGCAAGAATGGGGACTGAACAACGACCTGAAGCCTGACACGGGACTGCTGATCACACCTTTGGAGGATACCCCTGTGAACCGTTCGTCGCTCATCCGTTTCACGTTGCTCTCGGTCGCCGCCGCGGTGGTAACGATTGTGCTGAAGGCCATCGCCTACCTGCTCACCGGTTCGGTGGGCTTGCTCTCCGACGCGCTGGAGTCGCTGGTGAACCTGGCCGGCGCGTTGGTCGCCACTGCAATGCTCACCGTGGCGCTGCGGCCCGCCGATGCCCGCCACAATTTCGGCCACGACAAGGCGGAATACTTCTCCAGTGGGTTCGAAGGTTCGCTGATCCTGGTGGCCGCCTTCAGCATCGCCGTCGCCGCGATCCGGCGGCTGATGGCCCCGCAACCGATCGAACAGGTGGGGCTGGGCCTGGCCGTGTCGGTGGCCGCCTCGCTGATCAACCTCGGCGTGTCGCGCCTCCTGCTGCGGGTCAGCAAGCAGTACGACTCGATTACGCTGGAAGCCAACGCCCGCCATCTGATGACGGACGTCCGGACCTCGGTGGGCGTGATAGCGGGGGTGGGCGCGGTGGCGCTCACCGGCTGGCTGCCGCTCGATTCACTGGTCGCGCTCGCGGTCGCCGCCAACATCGTCCGGACCGGCGTCGGCATCGTGCGGCGCTCGCTGTTCGGGCTGATGGATACAGCGCTGCCGGCTGAAGACCAGGCCGCCGTGCAGAAGGTCCTGGAAGAGCACCGCCAGGCCGGTGTCACCTTCGCCGACCTCCGCACTCGCCAGGCCGGGGCGCGGCATTTCGTCGAGCTGACCGTGCGCGTGCCGAGCACCTGGACGGTGACCCAGGGGCATGACCTGTTGGTGCGCATCGAGCAGGGCATCGCCGGGGCCATCTCGAACGTGGCCGCGACAACGCACCTGGAGCCGGCGCTCGCGGTCGCCGCCGTGAAATGATCCGTTGCATCCACCCTGTGCCGACGGCATAGGTCCCGCCCCCCCAACCAACGGGTGCGCGGGGGCATTTCAGTTTCGGGGCAGCGGGGGTCTCATCGTCGGATTCGAGGCTTCAGCCGGTCTCTTGGGGGCCACGAACGAACCGCCTGATCCTAAAGGAGGCTTCGCACAGGCTCGATTCCGGAAACCCGCCACCGGCCTTTTTTCTCGAACGAGGTTGTCCGCCGGTCAGGACGCGGCAGCACGCGGCGGACGACGCGCTCGACCAACGGCACGCCGTCCAACGCCATCCAGACCTTGTCCTGGCCCATGCGCCGGCTGCGGCCCCCGGCCAGGATCAGCACCGAAACGGCCGGTTCTGCCACCCCTAGCCTCGCAGTCGGATGTAGTGCCTGGCCAGCTTCACCAACTGGGCCGGGCCGGTCTTGATCGGATGCACGCGGCGGTAGATCGCGTACCCCTTGTGCAGTTTGTGTACCCACCAGAAGATGGCATCGGTCACGCGGTTGTGCGGCAGATTGATGAGCCGGCGGATGAGCGGCTCCAGCCACGGCCATTCGACGCCGATGCCGAACAGGCGCTGCAAGTGCTCGACGCGCGTCTTGGCCTCCTCACTCTCGAAGACCAGGACGGAGCGTTCCCAGGCGATCTCGCTGAAGTCATCCAGCGTGCCGGGCACCAACCCGTGGTCGCGGGCATATTGGCCGAGCTCGGTGCCCGGATAGGGCTGGAAGAGAAACGCGTGCGCATAACTGATGCGCGCCTCGGTGTTGAGGCGCATCGTGGCGAAGTCATCTTCGAGTGTGCTGGTGGGCAGCCCCAGGATATTGGTGGCGGTGACGTGCATCCCGGTCTCGCGCACCAGGCGGCCGGCCGTCACGATCTCTTCCCGCGTCATGCGCCGGCGGAGCAGCTCGGTGCGGATGCGATCATCAGCCGACTCGATGCCCATGCTCACGGTATGGCAGCCGGCCTGCTTGAGCAGAGTCAGCAGCTCGGGCTGCTTGACCACCAGGCTGGCCTGCACGTTGCAGAAAAACGGCAGGCCGACGGCGGCAGGCCACTTGACAGCCAGCTCTTTGAGCCAGAGCTTGTCCACGATGAAAAGATCATCCACGAACACCACGTGTTCCAACGGCCACCGGGCACGCACCGCCTGCACTTCGCCGATCACATCATCTATACTGAGCGGCACTGAATTCATTTCTCAGTATAGAGTACCCCCTGGGCCAGGCAGTCGGCCAGATCGTGCAGCGCGCCCTCACCCTCGCCGCGGCAGACGCCATCCACGCCCGGCTCCTCGATCATCTCGGGAAAGAACGTGGGAGCGGGCCGCCGAAAGCCGAGAAGACCGGCTGCTTCCCCCCTGCGCTGCGTGGACCGGCAAGCGCCGCGCGCAACCTCTGATTCAGCGCCAGATACCCCGCCTGCGAGCCGGTCATCACGCTGTAAGCCAGGATATCGGGCTGGTAGCTGATGGCACGCGCCACCGGGTCTTCCTCGGTCGCCACGGTGAGCGCCACCTCATGCCCGGCCTGCTTCAGCACCGCGGAGAGCGACATGATACCCTGGGGTTCGTAACTCAGTTC
>PHCA01000013.1:0-17033 GCA_002842085.1 Chloroflexi bacterium HGW-Chloroflexi-1 | reverse complement strand
GTCGTGAAACGCTGGTTACGATCGGCAGTTTGCATCCTGGCTTGCCTGGCGCCGGCGTTGGCCCTGTATGTCGCCACGGCGCCCTGGCCCGATACGCCTGATGGTCTCTTCCACTTGCAGCGCGTCCGGGCCCTGGCTGAGGCGCTGCGTTCGGGCGTGCTCTATCCTCGCTGGTTTCCTGACTTTGCCTTTGGCTATGGCCACCCGGTGCTCAATTTCTACGCCCCGGCGTTTTACTATCCACCGGCGTTGCTGCACCTGGCCGGCCTGGACGTGATCGCCTCTGTCCGCATCGCGTTGGCGTTGGGCTACGGGCTTTCGGCGGTTGGCATGGCCGCGCTGCTCCGCCGTTGGGTCCGGCCGGGGGCGGCCGCCCTGGGTGCGCTGCTCTACCTGGTTTTCCCCTATCGTCTGTATGATCTGTTCGTGCGGGGCGCGCTGCCGGAGTTCGCCGCCTTCCTGTGGCTGCCCATCGCGGCGCTGGCGACGATCCGCTGGACGGATCGCGCCGTGCGCGCCGGGTGGGACGCGCGGCGGTGGGACGTGCCGGGCCTGGTTGCGGCCGTGCTGAGTTGGGCGGCCCTGATCCTGACCCATAACCTGACCGCCCTGATGGCACTGATTGGGGTGGCGGTACTCGAAGTCGCTTTCGGATTGGCGGCGCTGACAAAGGGCCGGATGATCGGCGCGCGGTTGGTTGCGGAGGCGCCGCGCGCCGCCGGGCGTGCGGCCGTTGTCTTCTTGCCGCCTGTGGGAGGCGTTTTCCTCAGCGCGTTTTACGCGCTGTCGGCGCTGGCCGAGTCGGCCTGGGTCGGCCTGGGCGCGGCGCCTGATCGGCAAGGCTACACCCGCCACTTCGCGTCGCCGGGAGCGCTCATTGACTGGGGGGTCAGCTATAGCTATCCTGTCGCGGCCCAACCGACCGTCCCGGCCCCGATTTACACGGTCGCGATCATGGCGCTCGCGCTGCTTCTCATGCTGCTCGTGCGCGAACGGCGCGGCGTTCTGGCCGCCGGTACGGCGCTGGTGACAACGTGCTTCTGGTTGACGACGTCCGCGTCCGCGTGCCTGTGGAACGCCACCGCGCCGGTGCTCGGCAGGCTCCAGTTCCCGTGGCGCTGGCAGACCCTGGCCGGGTTGGCGCTGGCGTTCCTCTTTGCTCTTGAGATGGACATACTCGCCAGGCGGGCAGCGGAACTCGGGTCTCAAGCCGGCTCGACGCGCAGCCACGGGAAGTGGTCGGTCGGCGTCCAGGTGTTAGCTTTGCTCCTGGGGCTCTACCTGGTGCTCGCCAGCAGCACTGGCCTGCGCACTGTGCCCGCGCCTTACCAGGCCGCCGACCTGACCGCAGCACAGATGTGGGCTTTTGACGCTGAGCACGGCCAGATAGGCGCGACTTGGACCGGTGAATTTCTGCCGCATTGGGTGACAGAGCAGCGGTGGGCCATCGGGCGAGATCCGAGCAGCCCCAGCCAGGGCGGCGCCAGTGGGCCGGTCCCATCCTCCGCTCGGATCACGGCCGCCGGGTACTTGTCTGAACGCATCATCTATGAAGCCGCGACGCCGGCCCAACTGAGGTTTCACCAGTTTTACTATCCGGCCTGGCGGGTGCGGGTTGACGGCCGGCCGGCGCCGACCCGCCCGACCGGCGATCTGGGCCTCCTGACGGTGGATGTGCCGGCCGGCCGACACGAGATCGCGCGTTCCTGGGGAGTGACGCCGGCCGGCCGGATCGGTCGTCTCGTCTCGGTGTCGGCGTGGGCCGGCATTTTCTGGCTCATCCTCTGGGGCATGAGACGGCGTCGCAGCCTCGCGGCCGCCGGCTGGGGCCTGTTGGGGATCGTGGCCGTCGCCGGAGCCACCGATCTATTCGCGCACGCGCACCGGGCGTCAGCGGTGGGCGCTGATTTCGGTTTTGTGCGGCTCGAGTCTTCCGTCATCCCGGCCGCTCGGCCGGGCGAGACGGGGCGTGTGACGCTGAACTGGCTGGCTCGCGGTTCGGGCCAGCCGGTCATCGCGTTCGTGCATGTCGTAGCCTCGGATGGCCGGGTGGTGGCGCAGGATGACAAACCGCTCGGCGGCGACTATACGCCCGCAAGTCGTTGGCAACCGGGCGAGCTGATCCCTGGGGGGAACCCCACCGATCCGCGCGCGGTTATCGGGGTGCTGGAGGTAGAGCCGTGACTCAGACGAGACCGGCGACACGGGCGACGGCCGCCCAACGCCTTATCGTAGCCGTGTTGCTCCTGGCGCATCTGGGCCTGACGGTGGCGTACAGTGTTGTCGTTCCGCTCGGTGAGGCACCCGACGAAGCCGACCACTGGGCTTATGTCGTACACCTGGCGCGTGAACGTCGTCTGCCTGTTGGCCCGGCCATCACCCAGAGCAAGCATCCGCCGTTCTACTATGCCACGGCCGCACTGGTCGCCTCCGCGGCCGAGCCCCGCTTCGACTTCCTGCGCGCCAACCCGGACGTGTTCGTCGGGCCCCCACCCGCTGATCCTCGCGCTGGCAGCCCGAATTTCTTCATCCATACTGCGTTGGAGGATTGGCCCTGGCGAGACGGGCCGTTAGCTTTCCACCTGGCGCGGCTCTGGTCCGCGCTTCTGAACACCCTGGCGCTCGCCGCGTCCTATGGGCTGCTGCGTTCGGCCTTCCCGCGGCGTCCTGGCCTGGCGTTGGCGACGCTCGGTTTCCTGGCGTTCCTGCCCGAGTTCGCCTTCATTGGCGGCTCGGTCAGCAACGATAACGCGGCGGCCCTGTTCGGGACGCTGGCGCTGTGGGGTGGCCTGGCGATCTGGCAAGCGGGCGGGCGATTCCGGGCCGGGTGGTGGACGCCGTTTGCGCTCGGCTTGGGGTTGCTGGCAAAAGTCAGCACCGCGGCCCTGTGGCCCATCGTCGGCCTGGCGCTCGCCCTGGGTACGCTGCGGTTTGTGTTGCCCGCGCCCGAAGAGCGCGCGGTCAGGCCGCTTGCCGGAAAGCCGCGGCGGTGGCGCTTCACGATCAGCAGCGCCGCGCGGCTGCTGGCGGTTGGGATCGTCGTTTTCGTGCCCGCCCTGTTGATCGCCGCGCCCTGGTTTTGGCGCAACTGGCGGCTCTATGGCGACCCACTGGGGTGGGAGTTGGCGCGCGGCACGGTGGATCTGCGGTCGGCGCCGTGGGGGTGGGGCGATACTGCCTGGTTGCTGCGCGGCTGGTTCATCTCGTTCTGGGGCAAGTTCGGCGGCGCGGGGCACATACCGATGGCCGGGTGGGTTTACCTGGTTCTCGCGGGGCTGACGATCGTAGCAGTGATTGGCCTGCTGCGGGCCGGGATCAGGCAGGTGTCAGGGCGTGAGCGGGCCGCCGTCGCCTTGCTGGCGCTGGCCGTGGCAGCGACGGTCATTGGCGTTTGGAGCTACTCCCTGGTGGCGCTGGGCACGGACCAGGCCCGGCTGTTGTACCCCGCCATCGGGAGCCTGGCGGGGCTGTTCGTGCTGGGCCTGTCGGCCTGGGCGCCGCAGAGACGGATACGCCTGGCCACGGCCGCGGTCGTCGTCTCGAGCCTGGCCTTAGGACTGTACGCCTTGCTCGGTGTGGTTCGCCCTGCGTTTGCACCGCCCGCGGCTGCCGCGCTCGTGGAGCAACCGGAGCGGGTCACATTCGGCGACCTGGTTTTGGCAGCCTGGGACCTGAACGATGCCCCCTCTTTGTACTGGATCGCGACGACGCAGCCGGCCCGGGATTGGCGCTCAGTGCTCCGCATCGTGCGGGAAGACGGCGCGTTGGTCGGGGAATGGAAACGATCGCCGGGGGCCGGTCGCTGGAGCACGGATCACTGGCCGGCTGGCTGCGTGATGCGCGACCCCTACGCCGTGTCATGGCCCGACTGGGCCGGCCCGGGGCGCTACCGGGTTGAGGTCGGATTGTATCCGTTTGGCGAGGACCTGGTCGCACCCTTCAGGAACGGCGCACAGGCTGCTACGCCGGAGCATCCCTATGTGCTGTTGGGATGGCTCGAAAGAAAGTAACGCCGCGCTTCGTCCCTACCGGGTTGGTTCTCTCCCGTCTGACACCTGAGTTTGGTGTTTGCTGGGTAACATGCTAGAATCGCTGTGTGACCATTCACAAGCATTCTAACTGGAGCAGCCCTTTGCGTATCCTCTTTGTACTCAAGCAAAGCGATTACGAGCCGATCGGCCTGATGCAGCTCGCCGCCGTCCTGCAACAGGGCGGCCATGAGGTCAGGTTGACAGTGGTCGCCACGGAGGACCCGGTCCAGGTGGCGCGGGCATGGCAGCCCGATATCCTGGCCTACAGCGTGTGGACGGGCGGGCAGCGTTACTACATGGCGCTCAATCGCCGGCTGCGGGAGCATGTCAACGCCTTCTCGGCCTTCGGCGGGCCGCACGCCACGTTTTTCCCGGAGATGATCGAGGAAGATTCGCTGATTGACGGCGTGTGCGTGGGTGAAGGCGAGGGCGCGTTGCTCGATCTGGCCAACGCGCTGCAGAGCGGCGCGTTGCGCTATGATCTGCCCAATTGGCACTTCCGAGTTCGAGACGGCGCTGACGGCGCCGCCGGGCACGAGATTGTGCGCAACCTGGTGCGCCCGGCGATTCTCGACATGAACGCCCTGCCCATGCCCGACCGGGCCCTCATCTACGACCAGGATCCGGTCCTGCGCACCAGCCCCATCAAACACTTCATCACCGGCCGCGGGTGCCCCTACGATTGCTCGTACTGTTTCAACCACGCCTGGGCCGACATCTATCACGACGTCGGCCGGCGCGTGCGGCGGCGCAGCGTTGACCTGGTGTTGGACGAGATCGCGCAGGTGCGTGAGCGCTGGCCGCTCGGCTTCGTGGTGTTCCTGGATGACACGTTTACGCTGCAAAAGCCCTGGCTGGCCGAGTTTGCGGAAAAGTATCCGCAGCGCATCGGCCTGCCGTTCTTCTGCAACGTGCGGGTGAACCTGGTCACGGCCGCGCTGGCCAGGCAACTGGCGGGGGCCGGCTGTTTCAGCGTGGGGATCGGCATCGAGACGGCCGACGACTGGCTGCGCAATGAGATCCTCAAACGCAACATGTCGCGCGAGCAGATCGTGGTAGCGTGCCAGACACTGCGCGCCGCGGGGATCGGCGTGCTGACCACCAACATGATCGGCCTGCCCGGCGGCAGCCTGGAGTTGGACATCGAAACGTTGAAGCTGAACGCGGAATGCCGGCCGGCTTTTGCCAACGCGTTCCTGTTCCAGCCCTACCCGCGCACCGAGTTGGGTGAGTACGCGGCCCGGCTGGGCTTGCTGGACGGCGATATCAACACCATAGACACGTCGGCGTGGAACCATACCATCCTCAAGTTTCCCCCGGCGGAAAAGCGCCAGATCGAGAACCTGCAGAAGTTGTTCGCCGTTACCGTGGAATTCCCCTGGCTGCTGCCGTTCACCCGCCGGCTCCTCAAGCTGCCGCCCAACCCCTTGTTCTGGCTGATGCACAAACTATGGAAGGGCTACACCATTCAACAACGCATCCATCCCGTGAAGTGGACCTGGCGCGAGTACGTGGCGATGGTGCGCAAGTTCGTGAAGCTGGAGTAGCCGATCAGTCCAACTTATCGGGGATCAAGGGCCGACATCGGTCACGCTGACGTCATCGAACATGGTGTTGCCGCCCGGCTTGTTGCCGCCGTCGGCAGCCAGGGGATGGACGGTGCGCAGCAAGATCGTCATGCGGCCCCCCCTGGCTCGCACCGTCTCCCGGGTGGCGACCCACTGATTCGGCGTCATGTCGCGCCAGGGATACCACGTCACCGACCCCGCTGCAAAATTGTCGCCGCCCCCCAGGTCGAGACCCAGGTAGAGCGCCAAACCGCTCTCGCTGGGCATGTATTTGGCCCACGCCTCGATCACGTAGCGATGTCCCGGCACGACCTCTACCGTACGCAAGATGCCCGCCTCGCCGCTGCGCCAGTCGAAGCTGATCTCCTGCGAGCGTTCGCCGCTGTGGATGTTGGGGGGATACTTGTTCTCATTCAGACGCGGCGGGGCGGCCGGATCGTAGACCTTGCTCAAGGGCCGCCAGCCATTCGCTACGAAAGCGGTAAAGCCCTCGTGGGGGCTTTGCCAGGCGAAGAAACCTTCCTCCAGATCCCAACTCCCGCCGCGCCTCGGCGGCAAGGTCGCGACCGGCGCCGGTGCGACCGCTGTGGGCTGCGGCGGCCGGGTGACCGCTGGTGTGGCGGGCGGCGCGGTGGCCGAAGGCGCGATCGTCGGGCTGGCGGTGGGCGCCGGCTCGGTGGCAGTCGCCGGCGCGGCCGTTGGGCTGGCTGGCTCAGTCGCGGCCGCCGGCAAAGTCGGGATAGGTATCGGGGTCGCTGAAGGCAACTCTGGTAAGACCGAGGTCGGGATGGCGGTAACCGTTCCGCGCACCGGGCGCGGCGTCTTGGTGGGAGTTGGCACGGGGTTTGACTGAGGTTTCAGACAGCCCGCGGCGCCTGATAGCAGTAGCAGCAGGCATCCGGTTAGCAGGCATAGCGCAATTCTGTGAACCGATTTCGACATCATCCTTCTTTTTCCAATGAGATACGCGAACAGGGACTGCGGCTCCGCCCGTAGAGATGCGAGGCCTTGATCGCAGGTGAGCCCATTTTACCCGAAGAACGCGCTCGTAGCAAATGCGTTACCGACCAGGACCTGTTCAGCGTTCAGGAAGTGCGCCCGGCTTTGGCGCTGCGTTGTCTGCATGGTAGAATTCTCTCACTCATCCAACGGAGCCACCACATGACGAAGCTGATCACCCACTGGCGCGCCTGGCTCGCGGCGCTGCCGATGGCTCGCGGGCGGTTCGTGGGCCTGGCCGCGGCGCTGATCCTCGTGATCCCCGCCGCGCTCCCCCTCATCGCGCCCGGTTATTTCTTCGACGCGCACGACGCCCATCACAGCGTCTTCTACCTGGTGGAATACGACCAGGGCATCCGCGACGGCGTCCTGTGGCCGGTCTGGAACCCCGATCACGCGGTCGGCTTTGGCTACCCGCTGTGGCTGATCTATGCGCCGCTCGCCTACGCCGCTGCCGAGGTCTTCCACCTGCTGGGGCTGGGCTTTACCGCGGCCGTCAAGGCGACCTGGGCCTTGGGTTTCCTGCTCGGCGCCTGGGGCGCCTACCGGCTGGCCCGGCGCTGGTGGGGGCCGGCGGCGGCCCTGGCCGCGGCCGCGGCCTTCGCCTATGCGCCCTATCGCCTGGTGCAGATCTACGTGCGCGGCGACCTGGCGGAGTTCATCGCCCTGGCCCTGGCGCCCTGGGTGCTGCTGGCATTCGCGCGGCTGTGGGATCAGCCGGGGCCGCGCCCGGCCGCCCTCGCGGCCCTGGCACTGGCCGCGCTCACCATGACGCATACGGCCGCGCCACTGCTCTTCGGCCCGCTGCTCGGCGGCTTGCTCCTGGCGCAAATGGCCGCAACCCTCTGGCGCGAGCACCGGGCGCCGATCCGGCCGGTGCTGTGGAGCGGCGCAGCGCTGACGCTGGGTCTGCTGATCACCGCCATCTTCCTGCTGCCGGCCTTCCTGGAGCGCAAGTATCTCGTCGAGTCGCAGTGGGTCGCGGCCACCTACAACTACCGCCAGCAGTTCGTCTATCTGAGCCAGTTTTTCAGCGCCTCGTGGGGCTTCGGCTACGCTGTGCCCGGTCCCAACGACGGCATGAGCTTCCAGTTGGGGCCGCTGCAATTCCTGGGCGGCGCACTGGGCGCATGGGCGGTGATCCAAAGCCGACGCAGCAGGCTGCCCCACCTGGCCCAAACCGGGTTTCTGCTGCTCGCCTCGCTGATCGCCATCGTCGCCATGACGCCCATCGCCGCGCCGGCGTGGGACGTCCTGTCGCTCGTCAAGCTGCTGCAATACCCGTGGCGGCTGCTGGCTGTCACCGCGGTCACGCTGCCCCTGCTGACCGGCGCCGGGGTGAGCTGGCTGGAGCGCCAGGCGCAGGCGTGGGGCCAACCTCGGGGTATGTCATTGCGAGGCCCGTCGTCTGGGCCGAAGCAATCTATGCACCCCTTCGTCGCCGTCTTCGCCCTGGCGCTGGCGCTGGTCAGCTTTCCCTACACGCAGCCCCAACTCCAACCGATTCGGCCGCAAGATGAGTCACCCGCTGCCGTGCTCGAATTCGAGCTAAAACATCCCGACATGCGAGGCATGACGGCCTACTCGCAGCGCATCCCCCAGGATGCCGACTCGCCGCTGATCGCCCAATACCTGGCGGGCGAGCCACTCCAGCGCGCCGCGGTCGCAGCCGGGGCGGGCCGCATCATCAGCCAGGGCGCGACGGCCACGACCGCCACGGCCCGTGTGGACGCCCAAAGTGACATCCGCCTGCGCTTCTACACCTACTACTTTCCGGGCTGGCAGGCCACGGTGGACGGACGGCCGGTCTCCATCGCTCCCGAGCCGCCCAACGGCCTCATCACGCTCGACGTGCCGCCGGGCGAGCATCTGGTGCAGCTCCGCTTTGGGCCGACCCCGCTGCGCCGGTTGGCTGCGGCGATCACGCTGGCCAGCCTCGCGGTCGCGGGTCTGCTCTGCTTCGGGCAGCGCTTGTTCCAGCGCAAGCGACGGGCTTGACTCTGTGGCCGCATTGTACCATGCCTCGCGCGGGCGGGGCAATTCGGCCGCGCCCCTGCCCGCGGCGCCGCCGGCCGAAGCGAGGCGGGCGCGCAATGCCACTTGCCGGATTCGCGCAATGTAAGATATAATCCCGTCTGACAGATGACCGAAGCCGTTCCGTTGCCAACGAGACCTTAAATGGGTTATCTTACTGGGTGTCCATTGTTCTGAGCGGAGGCTGTCATGCGCATACGCGAGATTGTGTTTACGGATTTCCGAGCCTTTCGGGGTGAGCGACGGATCTCCTTCGTGGATGAGGTCACCGGTGAGATTCGCCCGGTTTCGGTACTGGCCGGCTCAAATGGCAGCGGCAAGACGACCATCATGGACGCCATCGAGGCGCTCCTGGGGTTTGTTCTCGAACCGGATAGCCCCAACCGGCTGGTCGAAGAGGCTTTCGAGACGGGACTGATTCACCTGGAGGTAGAGCTTTCCCCCGCGGAGGGGCCCAACGGGCAACGCACCCTGATGGATGACCCGCCACTGCGCACCTTGCACATCGCGGTCGGTAGGCGAAACCTGGCGCCGTCTTCTCCTGAACGATCCTGGCCGAATCTCTATTGCAGACTCGTCCAGCGCGGCGTGCAAGGCCAGCCCTTTGTGCGGAAATCTCCGCTTGCGGAGCGACTGCGCAAGGCGGTTTCGGCGATGCACCAGGGTCAGGCCGATCTGTACGGCGGGTTCATCTACTTCCCCCACGATCGCAGGCTCGGCGCAAGCAAGGGAGGGCCGATTGAGCCCCCGCCGGCAGCTCGACAATGGCGGTTCCGCTTTTCGGAGACCGATCGTTGGCAGGGGAGCCTGGAGCAGCTTTGGGTCTGGCAGAACTACCTCGATCTGGAGCAGGGGAAGGCAGACCATCCCAATCTTGCGCCGTTTGTGACGACCGTCGAAGCGGTGTTGGGCGCGAGTAGGGGTATCGCCATCCAAGAAGGTCGTGTGCTCGTGCCGACCGGGTGGCGCGACGAGTTGGGCAACCCGGCGCAGGTGCGCCTGGATCAACTACCCTCCGGCGAGCAGCAAGTGCTCCTGCTGTTCGGCGAGTTGGCGCGGCGCCGCCGGGCCGGCGCAGTGATCGGTATTGACGAGGTGGAAAACAGCCTGCATCCGACCCTGCAGCGCCTGGTGATCTGGAACTTGCACCGCATCGCGCGCGAGTGGAATGCCCAGGTCATTGTCGCCACGCACTCGCTGGAGGTGATCAACTCAGTGCGCGGGGGCGCCTTCATCAATCTGGACTTCCCGGAGGATCGCTTCAACCTGCCGGCGCCAGCGAACGATGAGGGGGCGGCATGAGCAGCTACCCCACCCTCACCGACATCGAGATGCGTTGGCGCGCTGCTGGCAGCGGCGTGTGCGTGATCGTGGAAGGCCAGACCGAGCAAGACGACGCCTGGTTCTACAGCCGGTGGTTCGGTGACCGGGCGCGCGAGGTCACTTTCTTCCCCCAAGACGGCTGGGAGCGCGTAGTTGATGCTGTGGCCGAGCTGCGGGTGAAGCTGGGCGCCACGGCGGTCTACGGCATCATAGATCGCGATTTCGAGACCGTCGTCGGCGCTGATCCTTTCCCAGGGTCAGGGGTTCTGCGCACACCGAGGTATACGCTTGAGAACTACCTGCTGGAAGCCGGATGTTGGTTCCGATGCGTCCAGCCATACACCTTACGCTCACCCAAGCCCGGCTGGCAGACCGCCGAAGACGCTCAAGTCACGATCCTCGGCCTCTATCGGCAGTGTTGGGGCCTCTCGGCCTTCAACTGGACGCTGAAGCAAGCCCGCGTTGCAAACCCTGCGGCTTTTGCGGCCCTGCCCGAAGAACAGCGCACCTATCGCACCCACCCAATCGCGCTGGCGAACCTGGGCGATGTGTCCGGTCATCTGCGCAGTCTCGGCAGTCACTTGGGTCTGACAGAAGACCTGGGGCAGGTGTATCAGGAGCGGCTGGCTCATCTGCAAGGCTTGCCCCAAGCGCGGCTCGAGGAGGTCGTGTCGGGCAAGTACGTCCACAAGCTCCTCTCCGAGCAGTTCCCGCTCAGGCTCTCCGGCAAACGGAGTTGGGACGACATGCTGAGCGCCTATCTCTTCCACTGTCCTGCTCCGCCGCCCGACCTGACTCATCTCGTCACGCAGATCCTAGCGGACGCTCACTCAGAAAGCGCGATGCCTGCTTGCGCTACATCTGGGATTCCCCTCCAACCAGGAGTAACCAACCATGAAAAACCGAAGAGAAGCCGTGCTCTCGGTGCTGGACGCCAGCAAACCGCAGGCATACGTCCCTGCGGCGTTCTTCCTGCATTGCGACCCGCAGTATCACCGCGGCCGGGCGGCGGTGGAGAAGCACATGGAGTTCTTCCGCTACACCGGCATGGACTTCGTGAAGATTCAGTTCGCGCTGCCCTTCCCACGCCACCCGGAAATCCGGCGGCCGGAGGATTGGGCCAGGATGCCGCTGTACGGCAAGGAGTTCTACCAGCCGCAGTTGGAGGTCGTCGAGGGCCTGGTCCGGGAGGCCGGGCGCGAGGCGCTGGTGCTCCTCACGCTCTACTCCCCCTTCATGCTGGCAGGCCAGGCGGTCGGCGCGGAGACGGTCGAGGCACACATCCGGGAGAACCCGGAGGCGGCCAGGCGGGGGATCGAGATCATCGCGGAGAGCCTGATGATCTTCATGCAGGAATGCATCCGGTTGGGGGTGGATGGGTTCTACCATTCGACCCAGGGCGGGGAGACCAGCCGCCTGGGCGGCAGCCGGCTCTTCGAGGAATGTGTCAAGCCGTTCGACCTGCTGCTGATGAACGAGATCAACCGCTCCTGCGTCTTCAACATCCTGCACATCTGCGACTACCACGCCGGCTACGATGACCTGACCCCCTTCCTGGATTACCCCGGCCACATGGTCAACTGCAGCCTGCACCTCGGCGACCGGACGCTGACGCCGCAGGAGGTCTCCGAAATGTTCGGCCGGCCCTTCATGGGCGGGCTGGAGCGCAAGGGGATCCTCGCGACGGGGACGCCGGATGAGGTCGCGCAGGCGGTGGCCGATCTGCTGTCCCAGACCTCGGCCCGGTTCATCCTGGGCGCCGACTGCACGGTGCCCGGGGACACCGACTGGGACAACCTGGGGCCGCCATCGCAACCGCGCACAACTACCGCTGAGGTTCGTGCTCAAAACGCGAGGTCAGTAGGGGCGGGTTTCCCCGCATGACGATGGGCGGTGGTTGCCCGCACGCAATGGGGTGCCGGCGGGCGTGGCATCGGGGAACGTCTGGATCGCGAAGGCGCGAAGATGGCGAAGGACGCGAAGCACGAAGCGCACGAAGAGTCGCGCCGCGGCACCAGCCTTCGCGATCTTCGCGCTCGTGGTCTTCGTACACCTTCGCGGATTCGTGATCCAAACCCGCCCCCACGTCGGGGCTGCGGCGCTGGCGATCACCCATATTGATCGAACGCCTTGCCGATGGTATAATCTGTATAGGAGGATGGCGTGAGAATCACGGGAGTTGTTTGGCTGCGCAGTGTCGTCGAGAAGCTGGCGTACAAGCATCAGGTGAGCCAGCAAGAGATTGAAGAAACGTTGCGCAATCGCCCAAGGATTCGGCATATCGCTCTCGGGGATGTTGCAGGAGAAGATCTCTACTCCGCGTTGGGTCAAACGGATGATGGCCGATATCTGATCGTTTTCTTCATCCACAAACTCAGCGGCGAGGCATTGATTATCAGCGCGCGGGACATGAGTCCAAAGGAACGAAAGAGCTATGGTAAGAAATAAGCAGGAACGCGAACCGATTCCGGCGCACTTCGGCACGATTGACGAGGCAGCCGAGTTCTGGGACACCCACGATCTCGTAGACTATTGGGACCTGACAGAGGAAGTCAACGTCGAAGTGGACCTGCAACAGCGTCGTTTTCTGTTTGCTTTGGCCCCTAACCTGGTACGTCAGGTTGTCCAGGTAGCCCGCAAGCAGGGTATCTCTGCCGAGACGCTTGTCAATGTTCTACTGACTGAGAAGCTCCAGGAAGCGGTCGCCGCGTGAAGGAGTCCGTTATGCCAATTCACCATCCCCCGTGATCAACTGGAGAAAATCCTCACCGCCCGCCACCACGACCCGTTCCAGGTCTTCGGCGCGCACGCGGTCGTAGCTGACACCGCGCCGGTCATCTCGATGTGCGCCTTCCCGCCCTTCGCCGAGCAGGCGTGGGTAATTGTCGGGGCGGGTTTTCCCGCGTGACGATGGGCGGTGGTTGCCCGCACACAATAGGATGACGGCGGGCGTGGCATCGGGGGAACGTTTGGATCACGAAGGCACGAAGATGGCGAAGGACGCGAAGCACGAAGCGCACGAAGAGTCGCGCCGCGGCGCGACTCTTCGTGCGCTTCGTGAAACTTCGCGACTTCGTGATCCAAACGCTTCGCCTTTCGGTCAATCCGGCCGATGCGCTGTCATATGTGCGAGTTGGTCGCTTCTCCGAACTGATGTTATAATCTGAGAAGACGGGCCAAGAAAGAGGTTCCTGTGTAGGAGAACAAGCTATGCCTGACGGTACCGTACAACTCCGCCAGCAAGGCGCCATTACCTTGCCGATCAGTCTACGCCAAAGATACAACCTGCGCGCCGGCGACGTTTTTTCCATCATCGAGCTGGGAGACGGCGCCTTTGTGCTGTCTCCCAAGTCTTCCACGCTGGCACGCTTCGGGGACAAGGTGGGCGAAATCCTGAGAGCGGAAGGCCTGAGCATGGATGACATGCTGCTGGGCTTAGAAGAAGAACGCGAGAAGTACTACACTGAACACTACGCTGAGAATGCGTGACGTGTCCAAACCTCGACTCTTCTTCGATGCCAGCGCGCTGTTTGCAGGCGTCGTCTCCAGCACCGGAGCCGCTCGCGCCTTGATGCTGCTCGGCGAAGCCAAGGCTGTGACCATCGTCGTCTCGGAGCAAGTCCTGGTCGAGACAGAGCGCAACCTGGCTCACAAGGCTGCATACGCTCTGCCGTATTACCGGCAGGCTCTCCGTGCCATTCCGCTGCGAGTTCTTGCAGACCCGCTGCCGGCAGAGGTGACGAAACACGCTGGAATCATTGCCCATGCCCCCGATGTGCCGATTCTGGTAGTCGCGATGCAAGTCAGGCCCGATTTCCTGGTCACACTCAACCGCAAACACTTCATTGACGATCCAGGGGTCGCTCGGAAGAGCGGCCTGCGGATCGGCACCCCTGGCGACGCCCTGGCTTGGGTGCGAACACGGCTCGCCCTTGCAGGTACCGTGCAGTAACCGCCAAACTCTTGGCTGTGACCTGTCATCGCCTGGCACAGGAGTAACCCCATGCAATTTACCATCCCCCGTAACCCACTGGATAAAATCCTCACCGCCCGCCACCACGACCCATTCCAGGCCCTCGGCGCGCACGCGGTCGAAGTTGACACCGCGCCGGTCGTCTCGGTGCGGGCTTTCCTGTCTTTCGCCGAGCAGGCGTGGGTGATTGTCGGGGCGGGTTATCCCGCGTGACGGTGGGCGGTGATGGCCCGCACACAACGGGCGTCACGGCGTACGGTGGATCGGCGCACGAAAAACCCGCCCTCAACCCGGGTGGCGATGCGCCTGGGGTTGGGGGCGGGTGTTCCGTCATTGACACGGTATCGCCGGCAATGCACGTGCGTGGTCGGCGGTGGTCGCGCCGTCAAACCGGGGAAACCCGCCCCGCGATGCGGCGGTAATGTCGCTGGGTCGGGTGGTACCTGCCTCTGGTGCGTGGGGCGACGTGCCGGAGTTTAGGAGGTGCCCCATGTCCACGGCTTTCGTTTCGATGCGTACATGGTTTCGCTTTAATCTATAAAGGTTTCGATCCTTATTCTACTCGATTCAAAACGATCATTTCAGGGTCTCCAGGTTCGCTCGATCAGCCATAATCCCCCTCTTGACAACTCCGCGGAACCATGATAACATTTCAATCGAAAACAATAGGTGAACGATTTATTCCTTCTCACTCAACTCCCCAACGCGCGAATGAAAGGAGAAGCGCCGTGCGCATGTTCAAGCAAGGCGGCCATCGGCTCTTCGAAAAAGACATTGAAACGCCTGCTACCTGCCAGGCGAGGAGTTGATATGCTATCCAAACGCATCGAGCTTAAGAACGTCAGGCTGTCGCTGGCCGATCTGGTGGGCGCGGAGTACGTCACAGCCTTGTGTGAAGCCCGGGCCTTTCTCGAAGGCGGCAGCGTCGCCGACTACCGTGCCATTGGGGAAGAGCCGGTTGACTTCTTCCCGGCGACTTTCTCGACGCGCCTCGACAGCCTGCTGGCGGCCGTCGGCCAGCGTGTCGTGACCGGCTGCGCCGCTTCCTCGCCTGGCGCAGCCAACCTCCCCGTCAACCAAGCCACCAAACAGGCCATGTGCCCGATCGGCGGCATGGGCTTCTACCGCGTGGGCGAGGATGGTCGGCTCTATCTCATCACCAAGTCGGAGCACTACCACGCCCCGCTGGGCCACGACTTCCCGGGCTATCGCTTGCTGCAGAACGCGGCCCGGCTCGGCGTCAGCAACGCCACCCACAACAACACGCGGGGCCACATCACTCGCCTGCTGGAGCGCGAGCTGGTGCGCGTGGCCAACGGCCTGCCCAGGGGCGACCAGGCGGCGCTCAACCGCATCTGCACTTCCAACGCGCCGCACGTGCTCAACCGCGTCACCAACCTGGAAACGGGCAGCCTCGCCGTCGAAGCCGCCCTGAAGGCCATGTTGGGTCGCTTCTACCGCCTCGAAGATAACCTGCCCCTGCCCCAGTTCGCGGGGCGCACGCCGGTCTTCCTGGTCATCGCGGATCAGGAGGGCGGCCGGAAAGCCAACTATCACGGCACCACGGTGCTGACCCAGATCATGCGCGACATGTGGCCTGAGCTGGGCGCTAAACTGGCGGAGAACGGCGCGTACATCGCGCGGCCCGTCAAGATCAACGATATTGCCGACTTCGAGGCCACCTTGACGCAGTGGGACGTCGCGCCGTACAAAGTGGCAGGCTTCTTCCACGAGATCGTGCTGATGAACTACGGCGCCATCCGCCTGCGCCCCGAATATCTGCGCGCCGCCTACGACCTCTGCCATCGCCACGATGCGCCGATCCTGGTTGACGAGATTCAGTCGTGCATGTGGTCGCCCGACCTCTTCATGTACCGCGAATACGGCCTCCACCCGGACTTCGTCGCGATCGGCAAGGGCTTCCCCGGCGGACAATACCCCGCCTCGCGCATCCTGGCGACGGCCGAATTCGACATCCTGCACCAGTTCGGCGCGCTGGTGACGAACGGCCAGGAGGAGCTGGCCTCGCTCGCCTATCTCGTGACCATGGCCTTCGTCGAGGCCAACGCCGACTACGTGGCCGCGTTGGGCGACTACTACCAGGAGAAACTCCAGGACCTGGCAATCGAGTTCCCGGACGTTGTCGAGGCCGTCGAAGGCCAACGCCATCTCAGCTCCCTCCGCTTCCACGACGCCGACTGCGCCATCGCGCTCATGAATGAGTTGAACGCGGCCGGCTATGACGTGAGCGCGCAGACCTATAAAGCCAACTGCCCGCCCACGCTCCTGATCAAGATTCCGATCATCTCGTCGTACCGCATGGTAGATCAGTTTGTGGCCAGAATGGGCCAGAGCCTCAGCGAGGCGAAACACTGTTGAGCCCGCCAGGTTCACAAAAGGAAACCGACATGATCGTCACCGATCTCGAACATCTTGAAGAACAGGCGGTGCTGACGCCGGCCATGCGCCGCGCGGCGGCATTTTTGCAGCAGGCGCACGGCCATGACCTGCCCGACGGCCGGATTGAGATTGACGGCAACCGGGTCTACGCCCTGGTGCAGTCTTATGTCACCCTGACGCCCGCGGCCGACGTGACCTTCGAAGGGCACCGCGCCTACATCGACGTGCAGTACGTCGCGGCCGGCGAGGAGCTGATCGGCTGGGTCTCGGCCGATCGGGTGCAGGTGACGAAACCCTATGACGCGACCGGGGACGCCTGGCTGGGCGCCTTGCCCGCCGACGAGACCACCCTGGTCCATCTGTGGCCCGGTGACCTGGCCATCCTCTACCCGATTGATGCGCACGCGCCGCGCCTGGCCGCGGGCGCGCCGGCGCCGGTCAAGAAGATCGTGGTCAAGGTCGCAGTGGGGGCGTAAAATGGCTACCATGACTTCCAGGGAACGTGTCTTGCGGACCGTCAACTTCCAGGACACCGATCGGGCGCCGATTGATCTGGGCGCCATGAAAGCGTCCGGCATCACGGTGAGGGCCTACAACCAGCTCAAGGCGCGGCTCGGCATTCATACCAAGACCCGCATCTGGGATCCCAAGTTCATGATCGCGTCCGTGGAAGAAGCCGTCATGCAGAGATTCCATCCGGACGTG
>PHCA01000012.1 GCA_002842085.1 Chloroflexi bacterium HGW-Chloroflexi-1 | reverse complement strand
TCCCTCGCAGGGAGGGGGTCGGGGGGTAGGTGGGCGATTCCCAGGACAGGCCCAAACGCCGGGCGACGCGCTTGCGGCGCTGAGTTACCAGATCGACCCGCCCCTGCGCTATCACCCCGAAATGCTCGACTGGGTGGCGGCCGAGATCGCCGGCCTGGTGCACGATCAGGGGGTCCCGCCGGGAGAGATCGCGGTCCTGGCCCCGTTCCTGACCGGCGCGCTGCGTTTCTCACTGACTAACCGGCTGGCAAACCTGGGTGTCCCCGTCCGCTCACATCGCCCCTCGCGGGCGCTGCGCGAGGAGCCGGCCACCGGGTGCCTGTTGACCCTGGCGGCTCTGTGTCATCCCGAGTGGCGCCAATTCCCCACGGGCGCCGATGTGGCCTACGCGCTGATGCAGGCCATCGAGGCGATGGACCTGGTGCGCGCCCACCTCCTGGCCGAGATTGTCTACCGGATCCGGGACGGCGTGCCGGCGCTGTTGCCGTTCGACGAGATCGAGCCCGAGATGCAGGAGCGCATCACCTTCGTGCTGGGCGGCCGCTACGAGGGGCTGCGGTCGTGGGTGAGCGCGCACACGGCGCGCCAGAGGAGATCGGGAGGTCGGCCGGCCGAGCTCGATCATTTCCTGAGTCGACTGTTCGGCGAACTGCTCTCGCAGCCGGGCTACGGCTTCCACGCGGACTACGACGCCGGGGAGATCACTGCCAACCTGATCGAGTCGGTGCGTAAGTTCCGCCAGGTGATGATCCGCGAACCGGTCGATGCCGGGGACGCCGCGCCGGCCGTGGGCGGCACGTCCCTGGGCCAGGAATACGTGGAGATGGTCCGGGATGGTGTGGTCGCGGCGCAATACATTCGCAGTTGGGAGCGCCAGCCGGAGGACGCCGTGCTCCTGGCCCCGGCCTACACCTTTCTGATGAACAACCGGCCCGTGGATCACCAGTTCTGGCTCGATGTGGGCAGCACCGGCTGGTGGGAACGGCTCAACCAGCCACTCACCCACCCCTACGTGTTGAGCCGCCGGTGGTCCCCCGACACGAAGTGGACCGACGCCGCTGAGGTTGCCGCGCGCAGATCCACCTGGGCCTCAGCGAGCTGAGCGAACAAGGCAGCGAACAACGCGGTCCGTTGCTGCAGGCGATCCAGACGGTGTTGCGGCGTAGTTGACAAGGTGACAGGGTGACAAGGTGACAGGGTAAATTGGTAAATTAGTAACGGGGTAAATTGGTAAATTGGTAAATTGGTGCCAGGGTGACGGGGTGACAAGGTGACAGGGTGACAAGGTGACAGGGTAAATTGGTAAATTGGTGACAGGGTGACGGGGTGACAAGGTGACAGGGTAAATTGGTAAATTAGTAACGGGGTAAATTGGTAAATTGGTAAATTGGTGACAGGGTGACGGGGTGACGCCATCAACCAATCTACCAATCTACCAGTCTACCTGTCTACCTGTCTACCTGTCTACCTGTGTACCAGTCTACCAATCTACCAATCTACCCACCAATCTACCAATCTACCAATCTACCAATACCCAATACCAAATACCAAATAAGATCAGTATTTTGCACCCTCCGAGCCAACATGTTCCAACCCAGACCCAAACAACTCGAAGTCCTGGCTTACACCGGCGGCAGGATGGGTGTTTCGGCCGTGCCCGGGAGCGGCAAGACCCAGACCCTGTCCTACCTGGCCGCGCAACTGGTCGCGCACGGAGATCTGGCCGACGACCAGGAGGTGCTGGTGGTCACCCTGGTCAACTCGGCCGTGGACAACTTCGCCCGCCGCGTGGCCGGGTTTGTCCAGGCCCGCGGCCTGCTGCCGCACGTCGGCTACCGGGTGCGCACCCTGCACGGCCTGGCCTACGACATCGTCCGGGAGCGGCCGGGGCTGGTCGGGCTTGCCGATGACTTCCAGATCGTGGACGAACGGGACGCGGGCCAGATCTTGCAGGACGCGGCCGAGGCCTGGCTGAGCGCCCACCCCTACGCGGCCGACGACTACCTGGACCCCCTCCTCGAAGACCGCAAGCGCGACTGGGTGCGCCGCGATCAGTGGCCGCGGCTGGTCAGCGACATCGCGGCCAGCTTCATCCGTCAGGCCAAAGACCTGCGCACGACGCCGCCGGTGCTGCGCTATGCCCTGGACGAGCTGCCCGCGGCCCCACCCCTGGTCGAAATGGGATACGCCATCTATGCCGACTACCAACGCGGCCTGACCTACCGCGGCGCGGTGGATTACGACGACCTGATCCGCCTGGCGTTGCTGGCGTTGGAGCTGGACGGCGAATATCTCAGCCGGCTGCGAGCGCGCTGGCCCTACATCCTGGAGGACGAGGCGCAGGATAGCAGCGAGCTGCAAGAACGGATTCTGCGCCTGCTGGTTGGGCCGAATGGCAACTGGGTGCGCGTCGGCGATCCCAACCAGGCGATCTTTGAGACCTTCACCACGGCCAGCCCGCGCTTCCTGCGCGACTTCCTGGCCGAGTCCGGCGTCGTGCCGCGCGCGCTGCCCAACTCCGGCCGCGCCACCCAAAGCATCATGGACCTGGCCAACCACCTGGTGGACTGGTCGCGCGCCGGGCACCCGGTCGCGGGCTGTCGGGACGCGCTGGCGCCGTCGGAAATCAAGCCCACCCCGCCCGGCGACCCCCAGCCCAACCCGCCCGACGACCCGTCCGCCATCCACCTGGTGGCCCAGCCGTACACGCCCGAAGAGGAACTGAAGGCCGTGGTCACGTCGCTGGTCCGCTGGCTGCCGGAAAACGGGGACAAGACCGTGGCGGTGCTGGTCCCGCGCAACGATCGCGGCGAAGCGGTGGTCAGCGCGCTGAAGACGCACGGTCTGGATTGTGTCGAGCTGCTGCGCAGCACCCGCGCCACGCGCGAAGCGGCCGGCGCGTTGGCTAACGTCGTCAACTACCTGGCCGACCCCGCGCAGCCGGGCAAACTGGCCACCGCGTACAAGGTGTGGCGCCGCGCCGACCGCGCTGACACCGAGGCCAACGCCCGGTTGCAGATCGTGGTCCGGGCGTTGCAACGGCGCCGGCGGGTGGAGGAATTCCTGTGGCCTCCATACACGGGCGGACGCAGCGCGGGCCTGTCGGATCGAGACGGCCTGGATTGTGTCGACCTGCCGGAGGATGACGATCTCTCCCGGGCGTATCTGCAAGATTTTCGGGAGCTGGTGCGGCGCTGGCAGGGGGCCACGCTGCTGCCGATCGACCAACTGATCCTGACCATCGCGCAGGATCTGTTCGACCAGCCGGCCGACCTGGCCCTCGCGCACAAACTGGCCGTCGTGCTGCGCCAGATCGGCGAGAGCCACCCCGACTGGCGCCTGCCGGAACTCACCGCGGAGCTGGCGACGATCGCCAAAAACGAGCGCAAGTTCCTGGGCTTCACCGACGCGGACACCGGTTTCGATCCCGAAAAGCACCGGGGGGTGGTCGTCGTCGCCACCGCGCACAAGGCCAAGGGGCTGGAGTGGGACCGCGTCTACCTGATGTCGGCCAACAACTACGACTTCCCGTCCGCCCAGCCCCACGACAGCTTCATCGCGGAACGCTGGTTCGTGCGTGATCGCCTGAACCTGGAGGCCGAGGCCCTGGCCCAACTCAAAGCGGTGGTGGCCCGCGATCTCGCGCCCCTTGCCGAGCCGGCGGGCCAGGCCACCGCGCAAGCCCGGGTCGACTACGCGGCCGAACGGCTGCGCCTGCTGTACGTCTGCATCACCCGCGCCAGGCGCGAGCTGATCATCACCTGGAACACCGGCCGCCGGCCCAACGAACCACTCCAGCCGGCCACGCCGCTCATCGCTTTACAGACGTGGTGGGAAAAGCGGTAACTACACATTATCGATCGGGGAAAGACGGACAACGCTAGAGGAAGCGTGAGATGATGTCTGCGGAGTTATTTGCGAACGATTCCTAAGGCTATACCAACGAGATAATTAGTCAGTCGAAAGATTTGCGCGATCAACGCAAATGTTACAAGGAACCCGGCACGCGTAAAGGCCACCAACTAGAAAAGCTGGTGGCCTCTTACTGTCCGAGTCCCCCGCTGTGTCGTGTGCTCATTGATTTTGAACCTGCTTTCGCAGGTGGGGGCCTTGTCGATTGGTCCTGCTTTGCTAAGGAACACGGGCTACACGAATGTAGCACGTGCAGCTATTGCATTTCCAATCGAGAGGTCCAGCCCCCTTAGTTCAGATGTTGGCTCAAAACGTTTGAGAGCATCACGGGCACGGCAGGGTACTACAGCGCTATACTAGCACAACTTCACACAATACGCAAACCCGCAGAATTCCCGGATTTGGCCGCTATCGCCGCGCAACGCCACCGCGCAACGCACTGGCGCTGATGCCACCCCAGCGCCGTAGCTATGCCGTGATGGACAGATGCAGTTCCCGAAGCTGCGCCTCGGAAATTTCCGACGGCGACCGGAACATAAGGTCTGTCGCGGACGCGGTCTTGGGGAAAGCGATCACCTCCCGGATGCTGGTCGTGCCCGCCAGGATCGCCACCGTGCGATCGATGCCGGTCGCGATGCCGCCGTGCGGGGGCGCGCCAAACTCGAACGCCTCCAGCAAGTGGCCAAACTTCTCCTCCGCCTCCTCGGGACCGATGCCCAGGGCGCGAAACATCGCCTGCTGTCGGTCACGGCGATGGATTCTGATGCTGCCGCCACCCACCTCCCAACCGTCCATCACCAGGTCATACGCCTTGGCCCGCACGCGACCGGGATCGCTTTCCAGCAACGGCCAGTCCTCATCCATCGCCGATGTGAAGGGGTGATGCATGGCCGTCCAGCGGCCCCCTTGCTCGCTCCACTCCAGCAGCGGAAATTCCACCACCCAGCACAGCGCGTGCACATCGCGGCGGACCAACCCGAGCTGTTGGCCCAGCGCCAGCCGCAATTCCCCCAGGCTACGCGCGATCACACTGCGATTCGCGGCGGCAACGATCAACACCAGATCGCCGAGCCCCGCGCCTGTGCGCTCGAAAATGGCCGCCAGCTCGCTCTCGCTCAGGAACCTGGCCGCCGCCGACTTGACGCTCCCGTCCCCCTTGCGGGCGATCCAGACCAACCCCTTGGCCCCAAAACGTTTGACCTGCTCACCCAAGTCGTCCAGTTGCCGGCGACTGAAGTCGGCGCAGCCCGGCGCCACGATCGCTTTCACCTGTCCTCCGGCCGCGAGCGCCTCCGAGAACACCTTGAACTCGCTGCCCCCTGACAGATCGCCGAGATCGACCAGCTCCATGCCGAAACGCAAATCCGGCTTGTCAGAGCCGTAGCGCGCCATCGCCTCGGCATAGGTCAACACCAAAAATGGTTTGGCCAGGATCGGCTTGCTGCCCAGGGCCTCGATCAACGCGATATAGAGCGACTCGATCAGCGCCATCACGTCTTCGCGATCCACGAACGACATCTCCAGGTCAAGCTGGGTGAACTCCGGCTGCCGGTCGGCGCGCAGGTCCTCGTCCCGGAAGCAGCGCGCGATCTGGAAATAGCGCTCGTAGCCCGCCACCATGAGCAATTGCTTGAGCTGCTGGGGGGATTGGGGCAACGCGTAAAAGCTACCGGGATGGACGCGGCTCGGCACGACGTAGTCACGGGCGCCCTCCGGCGTGGTCTTGATCAGCATGGGTGTCTCGATCTCGAGGAAATCGCGGCCGTCGAGGAACTTGCGGATAAAGCTCACCACTTGATGCCGCAAGATGATGTTCTGCTGCATGACCGGTCGGCGCAGATCCAGATAGCGATACTTCAAGCGCAGCGCCTCGTCGATCTCCACGTCCTCATTGATGTAAAACGGCGGTGTGTGCGCTTCGTTGAGGATCTGCGCGGATTCGGCCACCACTTCGATCTCGCCCGTAGGCAGGTTGGGATTGGTCAGGCCCGCCGGACGGTCCCGAACCCCGCCCTGAACCTGAATCACGTATTCGCCCCGCACCGTGTTGAGCACTGCATGCGCGGCCGGCGTACCCTGGGCATTGCAGGTCACCTGCACCAGACCGGACCGATCTCGCAGGTCGAGAAAGATCAGCGCGCCGTGATCCCGCCGCCGATGAACCCAGCCAGCCAGAGTCACCGTTTCGCCAACGTCAGCCACGCGCAAATCGCCGCAATTGTGTGTCTTCAGCATAAGGACTATCTCCCCTTTGAAAATCCCTCATCAACCGGCCGGTATCTTCTCAATCATCCGGGGCTGTAGCCGGTCTGTGACCGAGCCACCGTGGCTCGGTCACAGACCGGCCACAGCATACCCCGAAAAACTGAGAAGATACACCGGCCGTCATTATACAGCCGAAATCGACAAACACCAAGGTCGGGATGAAAGAATGCCCGGCAGCAATGCCCTCATATTAATATCAGGACTTCGCGGGCCGCCCCAAGGATAACGCAAAACTGTCGGGGACGCGTCACCCCTTCGCTTCACTCAGAGCCTGCCCTGAGTGCAACGAAGGGACAGGCTCTAAGCGGATTGGCCCCGTGCGTTACGTTGCAGCGACACACCAGCGAAGAGCCTGCCCTGAGCCTGCCGAAGGGGTCTCGCGTGCCAGAAGGAGATTCTTCGCTGGACAACGTGGACCGCAGCACGTCTTTCGCCAACCCGCTCAGTTGTTCATGCCGGGCGCGGCGCCACGGCGAATGAAAACGGGACGCGGATGGACGCGGAGATCGCAGACGACGCGGACACCTTCAGGTTTTATCCGCGTTCTCCGCGTCGTCCGCGTAGTCCGCGTCCCATTCTCAGGACAGACTGACCGATCCTTCTGCGGTATACACTTGGCCACCCCCAGTGAATGGGCGAAGGGACCCAGTCGTGCTATAATACCGCGCGCAGTGTTCTACGCGCGGCACCTCATCACCAGGGAGACTAGATCATGCGTTGTTTAGTAACCGGCGGCGCCGGTTTTATCGGCACAGCCTTGACCAATCGGCTGGCCGCGGCCGGCCATCAAGTGCGCGTTCTCGATGATTTGAGCGCCGGGGATACATCAAGGCTTCATCCTGAGGCCCTTTTCGATCGGGGTGACGTGCGGGACCGGCCCAAGCTGTGGACCCTGCTCCAACAGGTGGACTGCGTTTTCCATTTGGCCGCCCGCGTCTCCGTGCAGGAATCGGTGCTCTACCCGCGGGAATACAACGATGTCAACGTGGGGGGGACAGTCAGCCTGGCCGAGGCGATCCGCGACGCCGGGGTCGGGCGCGTGGTGCTGGCATCATCGGCCACCGTCTACGGCCCGCAGGCCACCCAACCCGTCAAAGAGACCAGTTGGCCCCACCCCCAGGCGCCGTATGCCGTGAGCAAGCTGGCCGCTGAATACTACACGTTTGCCTTGGGCCAACTCAACGGCATCGAGACGGTCGCCCTGCGCATCTTCAACGCCTACGGACCCAACCAGCGGATACCGCCGGCCCACGCGCCGGTCGTGCCGCTGTTTGCCAAGAACCTGCTCAGCGGCGCGTCGATCGTGATCCACGGCGACGGCAGCCAGACGCGCGACTTCGTGTACATCGACGACGTGGTCGACGCGCTGATCGGCGCAGCCACCGCGCCGGACGTCGACCAGCAGGTGATCAACGTCGGCTCGGGCCAGGAGACCAGCATCAACGCCCTGATCGCGAGCCTGGGGCAGGTCACCGGCCGCCGGCCGGACGTGATCTATAACCGGCAGCAGTACGGTGGCATTCTGCGCCTGGTCGCCGATTTGGATCAGGCGCACAAGTTGCTGGGTTACCGACCTCGGGTGTCGCTGCACGAAGGACTCGAAAGGCTGCTGGCAGAAGATCCCCGGTTCAACCGCCCCACCACCGGTTCCCGTGGCAGGGATGACCGCAGGCTCAACCCCGGCTGGCAGAGATAACCTTGACAAGGTGACACGGTGACATGGTGACATGGTGACATGGTGACATGGTGACATGGTGACAAGACGATGTTGTTACCAGCGCATCACCACATCGCGCGTCACGTATCCCGCAATCCGCAATCCGCAATCCGCAATCCGCAGCACGCACCACGCAGTATGCCGTCCGCCCTCCCTCTCACCAATGCGTCACCACCGGCGTGCCGATACTGGCCCAACCGTACAGCCAGGCGGCGTCCGGCGTGGACATGTTGATACAGCCGTGGCTCATCGGGTGGCCGAAGTTGTTGTGCCAATAAGTCCCGTGAATGGCATAACCGGCGTAGAAGTACATCACATAGGGCACGTTGGGCAGCCAGTACCCCGGCCCGGACATCGTCTGGGCTGCCAGTTTGGTCTGAATGCTGAAGCGCCCCACAACCGTCGGCGTGCCGGGCAAGCCACCACTGATCAAGGCGGTGAATACAGGCGCCTGCCCCTCGACAGCCGTCAGCCGCTGCTGGCTGAGGTTCACGTCGATCCAGCGCCCCCCGACCGGCGCGGGCGCGGGCTGAGGCGCCGGGTTGGGCAGCGGCACGCCAGCCCCGCTCACCTTCAACACCTGGCCCACCCAGATGAAGTTCGGGTTCGGTAATCCGTTGGCCGCCACCAGGGCTGCTACTGTGGTCCCAAAGCGCTGTGCGATCGCGGCCAGTGTATCCCCCACCTGGACGATGTATGTATCACCGACCGGCGCGGGAGCCGGTTGCGGTACCGGGGCGGGCTGCGGCGCCGGCGCCCCGCCCCCCGGGATGGTCAACACCTGACCTACCCAGATGAAATTGATGTTGCGCAGACCGTTCGCCTGCGCCAGCGCAGTGAGGCTCACCCCGTAGCGGGCGGCGATGCTGGCCAGGGTCTCACCGCGGGTCACGACGTGCGTGCCAGACGCCGGAGCGGGGCCGGGGATGGGCGCGGGCGCCGACCCACCTGGCACGCTCAGCCGCTGCCCCACGTAGATGAAGTTCGGGTTGCGGATGCCATTGATCTGAGCCAACGCCGTCTGGGAGACCCCCAGGCGGACCGCGATATTGCTCAGCGTGTCACCACGCTGTACTACATAGACCCCATCTTGAAAGTCCGGGGCAGCGGCCGCGGAAAGCACCGCGGCCAGGGGCAGTAACAGCAGACACAACCACAGCAACGCCGTGAACATCCGGTGGCGAGAGCGCTGCGGTGTGGCCGCAAAGCCCCCTCCAGCCGGCCGCTGAGAGGCGGCTTCCGGGGGCTTCGGCGTCACGCGCAGACGATGCAGACGATAATGAGACATGCCGCTCTCCTGGAAATGCGTGTGATGAATTGAATGTTGCTGGCTATAATCGTCGAGCCAAATGCGCGGTCTGCAAGGCAGCCGCCGCGCTGTTGGCGAGTGTCCGCAACCCGACCATGTCGTTCTCGATGAAAACCCGGCGGCGATCGCGGCTGAGAACGACCAGGGCTCCGATGGCGTCGTCGTTCACTTCCAGGGGTACACACATCGCCATGCCGCTGTCTACCAGGATGGGAGATGGCGCTAAAGGCTGTTCGGGGTCATAGAAGATCGGCTGCCCGGCCCGTAACACCCAGGCAACCGCGTCCTGATTCACGCCCGCCCACAACTCGGGACTGGTCATCCCGGGACGGCCGTACAGTTGCTCCTCCCCGATTTCGGAATCTCGGATGTAGAGCCAGGCCGGACTGCCCCCCATGATCTCCGAAGCCTCCCTGATGACGACGTCAAACACGGCTTCGATGTTGGGGGCGGACGCCATCACCCGGCTGAGCATCTGCAAAGTCACCAATTGCTCTCGGGAACGCGTGGCTTCCTGGTACAACTGGGCGTTGAGGATGCTGTGCCCGGCAATGCGGGCCAGGGCGAAAACCATGTCGCCCAGGCTACCTGCCCCGAGCTGCCGCGGCTCCTGCGTCCCGACGATGATCAGAGCGGACGGCTCGTTGGCGCCTGTGACCGGGAAGAGCAGCATGCTGCCCCCAACGTCCCAATCGAACTCGCCCGGCTGCGGCCTGTGCTGGGCGACGACATCGTCGATCACCAACGGCTGGCGGGACACCAGCGCCCGCGCCATCACCCCCCAGAGCGGCACCGGATAGTCTTTGCCGTACATCCGCGCCGTGACCTCACCGGGCAGACCCCGTACCGCCCCGCAGGTGTAGGGGCCTAGCTCGCCGCGCCCCACCAGGATCACCACGTAGGCCAGCCCGCCCAGCCCGTAGATCGCCTCTGCCGCGGTATGCGATGACTCGTCCAGGTCCAACGTGCGCCCCAGTTCCGCGCTGGCCTGGAACAGGTAATTCGAGTGGCTGGCCTGCCCCTGCAAAACGTTCGTATGCGCGTGGACCTGGCTGGCCATGCGATTGAAGGCTTTGCCCAACACCGCCAGCTCGCCGATCGCGGTTTCCGACACGTGCACCGCGAAATCACCCTCTGCCAGCGCCCACGCGGCGTGCGCCATCTCGGCCACCGGCCGGGTCACCTGATTGGACAAACGCCACCCAAGGATGATGATCAGCCCACTGCACAGCCAGATAGTTCCCAGAAGAAACCACCCCACCCAACCGGCGATTTGCGAAACCAGGTTGAAAGGCTGCCAGACCGCCACGTACCCCAGCGGTGTGCCGTCCATGGTGAAAGGACGGGCCACATACCGGTACGCGGCGCCAGCCAGCATTGCGGCGGTGACCGGCGGTTCCATGTCAACAGATGCCGTATCGGTAGCGGGCAGGACCGGCAGTTCGGCCAGGCTGCTGATGGTGGGGGGGAAAGTGGTGAAAGCCGGGGATCTGTCTGCGTCATAGAAAACCAGATAACTCTTCGAAGACGCCGCCGTGGCATCCTGCACCAACTGGCGTATAGAGATGCCGACAACCACGACGCCATACGATCTGCCGCGCACAGCTTCAGCCACGCAAAACACCGGCTCGTTCTCCAGACCGACCTTGCCAAATCCGATCAGGGCGTCGGACTGCGAGTCCGCCAGCATTTGCTGCATGGCGCGTTGCGCCGGTGCACTGAGGGTGGCCGACGCATTCCTGGTCAGAGGCGCCGCCGAAGCGTCGCGCGGGTCCATGGGGAACACGAGATGGCCTGAAGTGTCCGCGAGCGCTACCCCCGACACCCCGTAGAGATGCGCCAGATCAGTAGTCGCCGCGCTGACAAGGGACGCGTCATCCTCATCCAGCCCGCTAATGAGTGCCTTGAATTGCGATGACTGGAGCATCAGCCGGCTGGTCTCGCGTATCCGCGACTGGAATACGTCGGTAATGATCTGACTGGATGCGAGCAATATCTGGGTCTGCGCCTCCGTCAGCAGCGAACGGATCACGTAGACCCCTAACAGCGTACTGGACAAGACCAACACAGAGATCGATACCACCAGGGGGAAGACCAGCCAGCGACGCACCGATGCACTCAACCAGGCGGTGGTCCGGGTCTGCAACCGACGCCAGGCCGTTCTGTGTTTCTCAACCGTCTTGCTCGATAAAGCTGCCATTCAGAAGCCTTCAGGGAGAGCTCCGCAGCGCTGCCCCATCGGGGTGGGCCTTGGAAGCGGTTTACAGGGCAAATATTTAGTCCTTAGCCCTAACGCGCCGCTCTGTGGTATAATTGCCTACTTGACGCTGGAGATGGGGCCCCGACCCGCCGCCCGGGCGCGCCTTCGGGTGCTCGGGAAAAGCCCTGGCTTTGCAACGACACCGTCCATATTCAACCTGAGGAAATAGTATGGCCGCAAATCCCATAGTGCTGCTGGTGGATGATGAGCCGGATACCGTACACCTGGTTCGCAAGATCCTGCAAGCGGATGGCTGCCAGGTCATCGAGACCACCGACGGTGACCAGGCGTTGGCCGTTTATCACGAGGTCACGCCCGATCTGATCTTGTTGGATATCATCCTGCCGCACCGGGACGGTCTGGATGTCCTGCGAGAGATCCGGCAGACGGACCCCAACACCGGCATCATCATGGTCAGTGCGCTGACGTCGGAACGAATCACTATCGACTCCATGCTTGCCGGCGCGGACGACTACATCAGCAAGCCGTTCCAATTGCGCGAAATGCGTGTGCGCATCCGGCAGGTGTTGGACAAAACCACCCTGCGCCGGGAGAATGCCCGCCTCCAATCGCAACTGGAGCAGGCCAACGCGCGCATCCGCGAATTACTGGAGCGCTACATGCCGGCCCCCGTGATGGCTGAATTCATGCACAGCTCAACGCCGCCAGCCCTGGGTGGCAAACGTCAGGTGACCACCATTCTCTACGCAGATATCCAGGGTTTCACGCCACTGGCCGAATCGATCCCATCGGATCGACTGGTGGAAATCCTGAACCGTTACTTGGGATTAGCGGCTACCGCAATCCAGACCCAGGGCGGTACACTGGATAAGTTCATGGGCGACGGCATCATCGGCCTTTTCAACGCGCCCACCCTGCAAGCCGATCACGCTCTGCGTGCCGTCAAGGCCGGCCTGGCTATCGTCGCCGCGTTCCAGGCAGCCGCCGAACCCGGTCACAAGCTCTCGGTGGGCATCGGCATCAACACCGGCGACGTCGTGGTCGGCAATATCGGCACGCCGCAACTGATGAATTACACCGCGATCGGCGATGCCATGAACCTGGCCCAGCGCCTGGAAGAGGTCGCCGGAACCAACGAGATATTGATCGGCCCGCATACCTTTGAATTGATAAAGAATCTGGCCGAGGTCGAGTCACTCGGGCCCTCCCAGTTACGCGGTCGCAGCGAACCGATCACCCCATACCGCGTCCTGGGTATTCGTCCGGAGACCGATTCGTATAGTTATCATATCCCGGCAAGACAGTAGTATCAGTAGATCTCGATTTGCTCCCGCCCGATCCGTGATCGGGCGGGGCACGGACCCGCCCGGAGCTTGAAACTGTGATCTACTAAGTATACCACGATGCAACAAACCTGGCAATCGTACTTAAGTCACGTGTCATTTATATATATGAATTTTGGGTGACTACTCAGCCGCCGTGTCATTGCGAGCGTTTTTTGCGAAGCAATCTCGGATTGCCTTGCTTCGTGCCTCGCAACCGCAAAAAACGCCTCCTCGCAATGACAAGCTGAGTAGTTACAATTTTGGGAGCGCATAGTCCAATGAGAAAATTGCTTTGGTTTGCCCTGGTCATAGTCGCGCTGGCCAGCGCGCTCGTCAGCGTCAGCGCGTTGCCGGCGCTGGCCCAAACCCCCACGCCCAACGAGATCAATGCCATCGCCAAAGAACTGTGGTGCCCCCTGTGCAACGGCGTCCGGCTGGACAACTGCGAACTCCAGGCCTGCATCCAGATGCGCGAAGTCATCGCCCAAAAGCTGATGGCCGGCGAGGACAAAGACCGGATCAAGGCTTACTTCGTGCAGCAATACGGCGATGTCGTGCTGGGCGCGCCGGCCGCGAAAGGGTTCAACCGGCTGGTCTGGCTGCTGCCGGTCCTGGCCGCCGTGGTTGGGCTGGGTTGGCTGGTCTTTTTCGTGCGCGCCGGGCTGCGACGGTGCCCTGCGGCCGCCAAAGCGGCCTCCACGACTTCCAAGCCGACCGCCAAAGCCCAAGACGATTACCTCAAACGCGTGGACGAGGAGATGGGGCGGGATGAGGCCGTTCCAGAAAAATAAATGTCCCAATATCGCCGGTTTCTCTGGGAATCTCAGGAGGTTCTGGGATGAGTATTTTTCTGGAACTATCTGAGTAGAAGTAGCACATCGCAAAACGCAAAGTGAGCGCCGATGACTGACACAGAATCTATCCGAAATCCGAAATCCGAAATCCGAAATCGTCTCCCCGCCTGGGTGATCTTGCTGGGCATCGGCGTCCTGTTCGTCGCCGCGCTCATGGCGCGGCTGCTGATCAATCCGCCGCAGAAGTTCCTCTGCGATCAGACGGCGCCCGACTTCACCCTGACCACCTTTTCAGGTTATCAAGGTGGCTTGCCTACAGAGACGCTTAAGCTGAGCGACTTGCGGGGCAAAGGCATTGTGTTGAACTTCTGGGCCAGTTGGTGCAAGTCGTGCGAGGAGGAAGCCGCAGCGATGGAGACTGCGTGGCAGATGTACAAAGGCAAGGGCATCGTCTTTGTGGGGGTAGACTTCTACGATCAAGAGCCGGCCGCTCGGCGTTATTTGGAGAAGTTTAAGATAACCTATCCAAACGGCCCAGACTTGGGAGGCGCTGCCTCAAAACGGTATGGTACCCGAGCTGTTCCAGAGACGTTTTTCATCAGTCCGGAAGGCAAGATCATCGGCTGCCGCAAGGAGGGGCCGTTGAGCGACGCGGAGTTGCGGCAACGGATCGCGGAAATTATGCCGGCGCAATAACTTGGGGATTGGGGATTGGGGAGTGCGGAATTGTAACTACCCAGCCGGCCCCCCTAACCCCCCAATCCTGGGGGGAAACCATGCTCCTCCCCATAGGATTGGGGGGCCGGGGGGGGTCAGGCGCTGCGGAGGCCATTTTCACTGCCTGCCTGTAACTGCTCAGCCTTGACAGAATAGAACGCAGATGACGCGGATGTGCGCAGATTCACGCAGATCAGAAGATAAAATTATTTGATAAATCAGCGTTGATCAGCGCGCATCAGCGGGATCAGCGTTCTATCCAGCGCCCCCCTGGGTAGTTACGCGGAATTGCCGTTGTTCACCCTATCACCTTGTCATCTTGTCACCGTGTCACCGTGTCACCGTGTCAAGTATACATTAATGTTTGGGGAGAGACGATCAGATGACTGATCTCGGATATGCCGCGTTGGTGCTGGCCCTCGGGTTGGCGATCTACGGTATCCTGGCGTCGATCCTGGGCGCGCGGCGCAACCTGTCGGAATTGGTGGACAGCGGTCGGAACGCTATCTACGCAGTGGGCGGGCTGGTGTTGCTGGCCGCCCTGCTGCTGTGGCAGGCATTGCTCACCGATCAGTTCCAACTGGAGTACGTGGCCACCCACTCGGAGCGCAGCCTGCCGACCCTGTACAAGATCTCCGCGTTGTGGGGCGGACAGGCCGGGTCGCTGTTGCTCTGGACGCTGGTGCTATGCGGGTTTTCGGTGGCCGCAACGTGGTTCTTTCGCAAACAGCAGTTGAGCCTGCGGCCCTACGTCGACGCAGTGCTCCTGCTGAACATCGCCTTCTTCATCTCCGTGGTGCTCTTCGCGGCCAACCCGTTCGAGCGGTTGTGGCGTTCGACCTCTGGCCAGATCATCACCGCCGTGTTCCAGCCGGCCGGCACGGCGCCGCTCTTCCCGGCCGATGGCCAGGGCTTGAACCCGCAGCTTCAGAACTACTGGATGATCATCCACCCGCTGGCGCTCTATTTCGGGTTCGTGGGGATGACGGTGCCCTTTGCGTTTGCCGTCGCGGCGCTGGTGACCGGGCAGTTGGGCAACAACTGGATCAAGGTGATCCGCAAATGGGCGCTGGTCCCCTGGCTGTTCCTGACTCTGGGCATCCTCCTGGGCTCACAGTGGGCCTATGTCGAGCTGGGTTGGGGTGGCTATTGGGCCTGGGACCCCGTGGAAAATGCCTCGCTGCTACCCTGGCTGACCGGGACCGCGTTCATCCACAGCATCGCCATCCAGGAGCGCCGCGGGATGCTCAAGGTCTGGAACATGGTGCTGATCTGGCTCACCTTCGAGCTGACCCTCTTCGGTACCTTCCTGACCCGCAGCGGCGTCGTCGAGTCGGTGCATTCGTTCGCCCTCTCCCCCATCGGCCCAATGTTTGCCGTCTTCATCTTCAGCACGTTGGTGGGGTTCCTGGCGCTGTTGGTCTGGCGGCTGCCACTGCTGCAGGGCGACAACCAACTGGACGCGGTGTTGTCCCGAGAAACCAGCTACCTGACCCAAAACGTGATCTTTCTGGTGATCATGATCGTCACCCTGTTGGGCACCCTGTTCCGGCCCATCTCCGAATGGGTCACGGGCGACAAGATCTCGCTGAACGCGCCGTACTTCAACAAAGTCAACGGGCCGATCTTTCTGGTATTGTTCATCCTGATGGGTGCCGCGCCCCTGCTGGCCTGGCGACGCTCGGCGCCGGAGACGCTCCGCCGCAACTTCAGTATCCCGGTGATCGCTGGCATCCTCAGTCTGCCCGTGCTCTGGCTACTGGACAACCGCAGCCCGGCCGGGTTCGTGGGCCTGTCCGTATTGGTGTTCGTGTTCGCCGGCATCGTCCAAGAATTCGTGCGGGGGGTGCGCGCCCGCAGCCGCGCCACGGGTGATGGACCAGGCCGGGCGCTGTTCAGCCTGCTCAATCGCAACGGCCGGCGCTACGGCGGTTATATCGTGCACATCGGCATCTTGATGATCGCGCTGGGCATCATCGGCAACGAGTTCTATCAATCGGAAGGACAGGCCAACCTGAAGGTGGGCGAGAGCGTCACCGTCGCCAACTACACCCTCACGTATCGGGATCTGGAGGCCAGCCAGGGGCCGAACTATATCGAGCTCGTGGGTATCATGGACGTGAATCGCAACGGCCGGCCCAGCGGGCAGATCCTGGCGAAGAAGCTGATCTACAACAAGAACCAGGAACAACCGATGACCGAAGTGGGCCTACGCCCGGGCTTGATCGAAGATCTCTACGTGGTGTTGGCCGGCTTCGACGGCATGGGCGCCACCGCCTCCTTCAAGGTCTACGTGAATCCGCTGATGAGCTGGATGTGGATCGGAGGGCTGGTGATCATCCTTGGGGTGCTGATCGCGGCCCATCCGATCCTCGACAAAACGCGCGCCGGGCAACCGGCCACGACTTCAGCCGATGAGACCCTCAGTGAGCTCCTGGCCCACCGCGAGGCGGTCTTCCAGGCGCTGCGCGAATTGAGCTTCGATCATCAGGTGGGCAAGATCACGGACGAGGATTTCGTGGTGTTCGAGGCCAACCTGAAGCAGGTCGCCGCGAATGCGCTGCGGGCGCTGGATCGATGGAGGGCCCGGGTCGCTGAGGAGACAGACCTGACGCTGAAGCGGGATATCAAGACCCGCCAGGCGGCGCTGAGCCGAGGAGGCCGCGCCTGCCCCGCCTGTAACAGCCCGGCAGCCCTCGATGACAAGTTCTGCGCCACCTGTGGCGCCACCCGGCCGGCCCTGCCGGCGCCGGCCGGGGCCAAAGCGACACCGCTCTGCCCCCATTGCGGGAAACCGTTCGGGCCCGGTGACCGTTTCTGTGCGGGATGCGGCCAGGCCCTCTGAGGCGACCACGGAAGGGCCGAAGGACTGTCGCAGGAATCGCCCCGACGCAGCCCATCAAATAGCACTTGACAGAAGGGTGAATTGCTGCGTCGGGGCTGCGCCATCCCAAGGTAGGACAGCAGCAGCTTGTGGGTAGCCACTTGCGGTCATACGAGCCGCTCTGCGAGCGGCTCGTAGAGCAGAGCCAGGGCGCGCCGCCGGGGCCGGTTGGGCTGTCACCTTGAAAGGCGGCAACTCCAGCAGATCGGACTGCCCCATCGCCACCATCAGATCGAGCAACTCGTCGTGCACCTCGCGGCAGACCGCGCAGACCTGCAGATGCCGCCACACGCTCGGGTGGCGAAGGCGCACGTCCACGCCGTCTAGCTCATCGCTAACAAAAAGATCCAGGTTCTCTAGCATGTCACCACTCTCATCGCCGGGCAGGTCTGAAGATTCACTCAGGTCAGACCACAGAGACCTCATGCCGGCGATCATGCTATTCCAAGGGTCTGTCATACCAAGGGGTCTTCCTCCTGCGGGTCGGGCTCACCAACTGCAGGTCGGGACCGGCGTCTTTCCTGTTCTATAGTAGTGAGGATATCAGACAGCCCCAATCTTTCATCCAAAAGCGCAATCTTTCGTAATTTCCCTATGGCTCGGAAGCGCAGCACGTACACGTAGCTCACATGGATACCCAATGCCGCCGCGATCTCGTTCGCCGGCCACTGCTCCAGGTACCACAACCGGATGACCTCAGCCTGCCGCGCTTCCAGCCTCTCCAACGCCTGTAGCAACGCCTCGCGGTTGGCCGATTGCTCCAGCCCAATATCGAAGCTGACGTCGGCAACGACATTGCCGAAGGTCTCCCGCGTCTCATAACCGAAAAGGAGGCGGTCCAGCGATTCCGAGATGTGGCGCTCACGGGTCCGCTGTTTTCGGGCACTCTCGCTCAACCGGTTGTAGAGCGCCCGGGTGGCCCAGCAATCAAAAGGCACGTCAAACGGATACGGATGCGTTTGCAGCCAGACCCACAGATCGGCACAGGTACGCGCGGTCACATCTCTGGCCTCCCAGGCGGCCCATTCCTCGCGGCCACCCGGCCCCAACCAGCGATAGGCCACTTGCTCCATGCGGTAGATCACCCCGGCCCACGCCGCCGAATGACCGCTCGTCAACCGCTCGACCCGCTCCGCCTCGGGCGCCAACACCCGCAAAACCTGCACGGCATACGCCAACAAGGTCGCCTCATTGTCTGACCCGACCTCCAGGTAGTCCTGCGCGTGCTCGAACCGACCCGACTCGGTGTTGGTGGCCAGCACTTTGGCCGCGCGGTCGATCCAGTACTCGGTATTGCCCGGGGTGTCAGCGTCGGGTGATGTAGACGTCTGTCTTGAGAACACTCCGGGGTGTTCACGCTCCAGCCAATTGGCAGCCCGGCACACAATACCTTTCAAAAAATGTAGTTTTATTAGTTGATCTTTGGCTACGTCGACAGTTTGCGTGTCCGTTTCCATAGTTTGCCGTTCTATCATGATTGCCTCCCCCTGTGCAATTACGGTATGGACCATTTCATGTTATACTTAATGACAGCCGGAGCAGTCACCCGGCGGACGTGGTAAGTTTCTCGGCCAATTGCTGAGCAAGCTCGACCGCAGCCAGGCTATCGGTATAAGTTGCCACGGCCTGGCTGGTTCCTTGGCGACCCAACAACAGGACAAGCTCTGGTGCAGCATCCGCATTGGTGACGAACACGGCATGGTTGTCATCTATCTGACACAGCAGCTCATGAACCCGAGGGTCGTCGTCCAACCGGCGCACCGCGCTGGCTTTGCCGGGCACGATCACGGCGATCACCTGGTCGGCCAGAGGGATCACCTGATCCAGGGTAACATCCGGCGCCAACACCAGGCCATTGGCGCCCACGATGCGGTTATGTGTCGGGCTGACCAGTTTGACCCGCATGCCCATCTGGCGCAGTATCGTCACGAAAGCGGTGGCTGCCATCTCGTCGAAGTAATCGGCCCATAGGATCAACACGAGCCCATTGTTTTTCATCTTGTCGGTCCATTTCTCTCTGATTTCCAGGTCTGCGGCTCGCTCGCTGTGGCCGCATTATCGAGAAGATACAGAAGATACGCCCGCGGTTCGATGGGCCATTGCTGCGTGCTCAAGATAGCAGAAACCACCTATCCGCGAGCTATACCGTAGCTATCCGCCAGGTATACAGAACATGACCTCACGAGAACTGCCTCCCGACTTCGAGGTCGCAGTGCACAAGGCGATTCAGCTCTGGCACAAGGATCCTTCGTTCGGCAGCCCCCTGGCGCACCTGACGTTGGTCCGCCGCGAACAGGCAGCAGGTAACAACATCCGGCGTGCCACCAATGCAGTCATCCTGACCGCATTGAAGACCCTGGCGGCCGATCGCGAGGGGGATGCCGCCCTGTTGCGCACGCGGTTCCTCGACTGCACAGCCGTGTACACCGTCGCCAACGAGCGCAACGTGGCGGAAGTCACGATCTACAAGATGCAACGTCGGGCGATAGGCCACCTGGCCGAAACGCTCTTTGCGCTGGAACAGAAGTCTGTGGCTGAACGGCAAGCCACTCTGGCAACGCGCCTGCCGCCGGCCACATACAGCCACCTGGCCGGCATCGAGCCACATCTGCGATGCCTGAGCGACGTGCTGCTCGCCCCGCAGGCCCCGTGGCTGGTGTCGATCGAGGGCCTCGGGGGGATCGGCAAGACCGCCCTGGCCCACCAGTTAGTCAGCCAACTGGCGGGCCGCGCAGACGCGTTCCTCGATTTCGGCTGGGTGAGCGCGCAGCAGCGGACCCTCCAACTGGACGGCAGCCTGAGATCGATCGCCGATCCCGCCCTGACCAGCGATGCCCTGGTCGAGGCGTTGCTGACCCAGTTGACGGCCGGGAGCGCAACGCCGGCGCCCCTGCTCGCCGACCGGGCCAGGCAGGCTGTGAGGGCGCGCCTGCACGCTACGCCCCATCTGGTCGTGGTCGACAACCTGGAAACCGTCCAGGACGTGGAGAGCCTGTTGCCGACCCTGGTGCAACTGGCCGGCCCGAGTAAGTTTCTGCTGACCTCGCGCGAGACGTTCCGCTGGCAGCCGGACATCTATCACTTCCCGGTGCCGGAACTGGCAGAAGCGGATGCGCTGAGCCTGGTGCGCCACGAAGCCCGGATGCGCAACCTGGCGCACGTGGCCGCCGCCGGGGACGCGGACCTGCGCCCGATTTTCGAGACGGTGGGCGGCAACCCGCTCGCCTTGCGACTCGTGACCGGCCAGCTCTTCCTGTTGCCGTTGTCGCACATCATCGAGAACCTGCGCCAGGCGAAGGGCAAGAACGCGGAAGAACTCTACCGCTACATCTATTGGGACGCCTGGAACCGGCTACCCGAAGATGCGCGGGACGTGCTGACTCTGATGCCCCTGTTCGCTGAGGAGAGCGGCGCAAACCTGGCCGCCATCGAGCGCATCAGCGACCTGCGCGGGCCGGCGCTGGTCGAGGCGCTGGAGCGCCTGACCTGGCTCTCCCTGGTCAACGTCAGCGGCGATCTGCACACCCGGCGCTACAGCATCCATCGGCTGACCGAATCCTTTCTACTGAAGGAGGTCATCAAGTGGCGCGGGGAGGAGGCCGCATGCACGTGATGGCCCAGTCTGCGGTCGCGCCCGCCCTGCTCGCGCGCTTCCGTCGGAAGATCGCGGACAATGCTCACGGCTGGCTGAGCTTTGTGCAGGGGCATCGCGGCGACAACGCGGCCCTGGAGCGAGAATTTGCCAACCTGGGCAAGGCCGCCGAACAGGCGCTGCTGGAGCCGGAGGCCAGGGAAGCGGGCGTGGCGCTCGTGGTCGCGCTGTGGTGCTTCGTCGAGCTGCGGGGGCGCTGGCCCAAGTGGCGCGGGCTGCTCAACCTGGCGTTGTCCGCATGCCGCCGCCTGAACCGCCCCGCGGCCGAAGCGCAACTGCTCGATCAGTTGGGCGAGCTGGCCCGCATCATGGGCAGCTATCAGGACGCGCAGGCGCGGCAGGCAGGGGCCCTGGCGATCTACCGGCGACTGGGTGACCGGGCAGGTGAAGGCCGGGTGCTCAGCCACCTCAGCCAACAGCACCTGGCCCTGGGCGACTACCCGGCAGCCGGGCGGTGTTGCCAGGAGGCGGCCGCCATCTTCGCGGGGTTGGCCGACCAGGCAGAGCTGGCCACGGTGCACAACAACTGGGGCCTCGTCTGCCAGGCAAACCGCCGACTGGACGAGGCGCTGAGCCATCTTCAGCAGGCCCAGGTCCTCCGGGCAGCGCTGGGCGATCTGCATGGACAGGCCAAGGTGATGAACAACCTGGGACAGGTCTACCGCCAGATGGGGCGGCTGACAGAAGCGAGCACCTGCATGCAGCAAGCCATCGCGATACATCGGCAGGTCGGAGATGATGTGGTTGCTGCCCAGACCCAGGTCAACCTGGCGATTCTCGCTCACCAGCGGGGGGATCCGGCTGAGGCGCTCGCGCTGCATCTGGAGGTGGAACCGCTCTTCCGGCGTCTGGGGGTTCGGTCTGAACTGGCCAACGTACTCAACAACCAGGGCGTTTTCCTGGCCGCGCTGAACCGCCCGGAACAGGCTCAGCAAGCCTACGAGGAGGCGGTCCGCCTGCATCTGGCCAACGGCGATCGCATTCACGCGGCCGACTCTCTCGACAACTGCGCCGAGCTCCTGCTGGACCACGGCCTGGCGGCTGCGGCGCGGGAACGGCTGGAGCAGGCCCAGGAGGTGCTCCAGGCGCTGCCCGATGCGCCCGCCTGGCTGCTAGAGGACCATGCAACCCTGGCGGAGCGAGCCAGGGGCGCGGCTGAGCCGGGGTGACCCACCGATCCAGCGTCACCCCGACCCAGGCCAGATAATCAGGCTAACCGCACGTAGTGCCACCCTGGCAGTTGGCGTTGGCCGGCGTGGGGGTCGGGTCGTCGGCGTGCGCCACACCCGCCGCGCCGATGGTCAAGCCGCCATCGGACGAGATGGACGGCAGGGCCGGCAGCGCCACAGCCAAGAGCAACGCTACCACTGCTACTACGATGAGCAGGCGCTCTCTCATGACTCAGTTCCTCCTTTCCTTGCAGCTTGGAGGACCAGGCATCGGGGCCCCACGAGTCCGCCCGGTTACCGGACTCGCCTGATCAGAACGCCCAGCCCGCAGAGCTTGGGCCGTCTACCGGCCGAGTAGATGGCCTGTTACAGATAGGATCAACGGTGAGGTTAGAATCTTTCAGTTTGGGACACCGAGTTGCTTCGCACGACGAAAAGTGCGTTGCACCGCATCCATATTTGCATCCAGTGATATATTGTCTTTCAACTTGTCGGTCCACTGCTTGCTGACTTCCAGGCCCGCGGCCTGGATGGGCCATTGCCGCGTGCTCAAGATAACAGAAATCACCTGTCCGCGAGCTATGTCATGTCTATCCACCGGGTATATGAACCGCATTTGACAGGCGCGCCGACCCCTGGTATAAGTGACTCAATCGAATATCTGACCACGAAAAGCTATGAAGAGGACGAGTAAACGCCAGGAGAATGGCCCAGAGAGCGGGAGAAAGGTGGGAGCCCCGTCCAAACGCCGGCGATGAATGGACCTCGGAGCTGCAGGGCGAACGGGACAGGTTTGCAGCCTGTCCATGACAGGTCGAAGATCTGCCACACAAGTAGCCTGTGCCGGAGTTGCCACCGTTATCAGGGTAAAGGGTATAAGCGACGTCCATCGTCGGCGTTGCCGTACTCGAATCGAGTGAGGTGCAGTCGCTCTTGTCTCACCCTAAATTACTACATTTATTTGAAGACGATGGCTCTTTGGGATTTTGCGGGGTAGTCGCGAATTTCAGGAATACCCGCCCCTACATCTAGGAGTTAGCTCTGCAAAATGCCCATCTGTAGCGTAGAACCAATGTTCGCCCCGCAAAATCTCAGAGACCCACAGGGCTGAAAGCAGGTGCGCTTATCTCGCAGAGGCAATTTCGCCAGGATTTTCACGGTTCTCATTCAGTTTACCCGGATAGAATCGGCGAATCGCATAAAAAGCCGCTCTTTTGCCAAGGCGACATGGGCGATGGCGCCATTTCACCCGCTTTGCTCACGGTTTTTGTGGTACTTAGATAGTTCCAGACAAATACTCATCCCAGAACCTCCTGAGATTCCCAGAGAAACCGGCGATATTGGGACATTCATTTTTCTGGAACGGCCTTAGGCCAGCGAGACCAGAAAATCGTACCCAAAATGGCTTTTTGTTGCGATATTCTACCAGGGAGATAAGGGCGATTGCACCCAAACGGATTCACCGTGCAGGAGGCCAGTGCCCATGGCAGATGAAATCAGAGCGGATTATGCCCAGTTGCAGCAGGTGGCAACCCAGTTCAACCGGCAAGCGGCAGCGATCAACCAGATGCAACAGCAGCTGAAGCGCAGTATGAACGCCTTGCAGGGCAACTGGATCGGGCATGGCGCCGAGGCGTTTTTCGCGGAGATGCGCGACAAGGTGCTGCCGGCCACCAATCGGCTCTATCTGGCGCTGCAGCAGGCGAGCAGGGCAACCCAGCAGATCTCCCAGATCTTGCAGCAGGCTGAACGGGATGCGGCTGCGCCATTTCAGCAGAAGGATCCGCGCGTTACTGGCGCATTAGCCAACGCAGTCACCGCAGGGAGCAGTAGTGCGGATAGTGGCCCCAGTTCTCTGAGTCAAGCTGTCAAAGATCGCTGGTCAAAGCTATCGACACCAGAGAAAATACAAACCCTGCAAAAAATGGCCGATGAAATCGCTGCTAAATATGGTATGGATTCGCTCCCAGTGTCTGTCACCTACCTGGTTGACCCCCCAGGCCGTGATTTAATGGGACGATGGAATGGCTCCCAGATCCAGATTGACACAAATAATCTGGATGATCCAGACGCCGTAATTGACACATTGGCACACGAGGCCCGCCATGCTGTTCAGCAACATATGGCAGATCAAGCAACTCCCAATTTTTGGCTTTCTATCTTGCAGGCTATTGGCCTCGAAAAGACACCTGAATGGCCACAGCACGGGATTTCAGAGGAAACAGCCAAGATTTGGGACGACAATTTCCATGATTATCACCAGCCAAAGGACGATTTCGAAGAATACCTCAACCAGCCTATTGAGGCGGATGCGCGTGAATATGGCGAGCGGTATGTTGATGGGTGGACCAGGGAACAATTGGAGAAGTACATACCGCCACCGATTCCAAGGCTAGAGCCGGCTCCGACGCCGCCAGTTGGCACACCCACACCCCCGCCGCCAGTTGGCATACCCACACCCCCGCCGCCAGTTGGCGCACCCACACCCCCGCCGCCAAACCGCAAGTGATATGTGATGACTATTGTCGTTCCAGTGCTAATATGAGAGATGGAGGGTGATATGTTCCCCACTGAGACTGCTGTACGCTACCTGCAAGATCAAACATTGGCTAATTTCACGACCCTGCGTGAAACCATTATCACATCCGACACTTTCTCGCCGTACGCGAATTACGAGGGGGTCGCCCAAGCCTTGCTGGCAGAAGGAAAATATCAAGAGAGTATGCATGCATTGAAAGCGCTGTTGCCCAGCGGTTTTCTGAGCTTTAGCCTCCATAGTATGCTGGCGTATGCTCATCAGAAACTGGGTCAGACCGAGGAAGCTCAACGAGAACTATTCTATGCCAAAGCTGCAATGCGTGGTATCTTGATGACAGGTGATGGGAGTCGTGATCGGCCGTATCAAGTACTACAAATTGGTGACGAATACGATGTGTTGCGTTTCTTTGGAAAGGAGTCTATTGAACAGACTTTGATCCGCACAGAGAGTGAATCACTTGACCAACATATTTGCCGAGACGGCGCTGTTATTTGGTTTGACATCACCGTCCCATCTTCTATGCTCAGGCCTGGCATCACTTCATAGGCCGAACATCTCAAAGGAGGGGAGAATATGCGGTGGATATGCCATTGGCGGCGGTATCAGCCTGTTTGGGTGCTCTTGTTCTTGTGTGGATCTGTAGTCGGATGCACAGTGCTGCGGCAGTCAGCGCCCGCGTCCGTTCCAGGAGCATCCGTAGTGCTCGACCCCAACCATCCTGGTGATATCTTGTCGGTCGCATTCAGTCCAAATGGCACTCGCTTGGCAGTAAGTAGCCCGGGCAACGCGTTACGAGTGTGGAGTGTGCCAAGCGGCGCGCTTCTTCACACATTCGAAGCTTCCAGTGAATGTGTCGTGTGGGGTCCGCTTGGGGACACGCTGATCTCCGGAGATCAAGATGCCGTGATCCGTGTGTGGAATGTGGCCAGGAAGACAGTCATCCAAACGCTGACCGGCCATAGTATTCCGTTCGCAACCGATGACGACACCATGGGAATTACAGCCTTGACACTCAGCCAGGATGGTGCAACGCTGGCTTCTAGCGCTGCTGACAAGACCGTACGGCTGTGGGATCTGCGCGCGGGGCGGCTGCTACGCACGTTGAAGGGCTTCCCCGATCAAGTCGTTGCACTGGACATAAGCCCTGATGGCGCCAGGCTGGCCACAGGCGGTTGGGACCAGCCTGTCAAGCTGTGGGATGTACAAAGCGGCCGTGAACGCCAAGCCTTGGGTGACAAGCCCTCATCGACCTATGGCGTGAATTTCAGCCCCGATGGCACGTGGTTGGCCTCGGGCGGCGACGATGGAGCAGTGAGCATCTGGAATGTGGCGAGTGGCACGTTGCAGCACGTCCTGACAAACGGCGCCTGGATTTACGGTGTGACTTTCAGTCCGGACGGCCAGTATGTTGCGGCTGGTAGCCAAGATATGACCATCAAGTTGTGGAACGCGGCGAATGGGCAACTGCTACGCACGTTCACGGGCCATACACGGGCCGTTTATACTGTCGCCTTTAGTCCTGATGGCGCACTCCTGGCCTCGGCCGGCAAGGATGGCACGATTCGCTTGTGGAGTGTTCAATCCGGCGAGACGATCAAGGTTCTAAACATCCGCCAGACCGCTCAATGACGAACGCAACCGTGGTCAGAGGGGCGACCGGCGCCGCACTCAGAACTTCAAAAAACTGCTCAGACAAACATCGTGACCAATCGTCTGATTGCGGGCCTTGGGTTATCAACTCGCCGAAGGGTTGGCGTGGCCCTTTGACGCGCCAGACAACCTGGTCAGCGATGAAAACGCTGTCCGCCAAAAATCCCTGCTGCCTGTGACCTCTCCAGGAGAAGACGGCGACCGTCACTCATGGGGGACAAGCTCCTGGAAGGCTGTGGCCGGCCACTGGAGCGCCAGGCCCCGGAAGAGCTGGGCCAGCAGTATATACAGAAGGTGACCTCACGAGACCTGCCCCGGCTTCCAGACCGCAGTGCGCAAGGCGCCCCGGTTCTGGCGCCACGACCCTCCCGGCCGGTGAACCGCATTTG
>PHCA01000300.1:5275-7187 GCA_002842085.1 Chloroflexi bacterium HGW-Chloroflexi-1 | reverse complement strand
CTTGAGTCCTTCGTGGATAGCTTGAGATCTAATGACGCATAGGAGTTGACTCTGTTGATAAATTCCAAACCTTTATCCTTCCAAGATGTCATCATGCGGCTCGAACGATATTGGGCCGACCAGGGCTGTTTGATCTGGCAGCCGTACAGCGAGAAGGTCGGCGCGGGCACGGCCAATCCGGCCACGATCCTGCGCGTCCTGGGGCCGGAGCCCTGGAACGTGGCCTACGTCGAGCCAAGCTATCGCCCGGATGACGGCCGCTACGCGGAAAACCCCAACCGGATGCAGATGCACACGCAGTACCAGGTGATTCTGAAACCCGCGCCCGAGAACGCGCAGGAGTTGTACCTGGGCAGCCTGGCGGCCATCGGCATCGACCGGGATCAGCACGACATCCGGTTTGTGGAGGACAACTGGGCGTCGCCCGCGCTGGGCGCGTGGGGGCTGGGCTGGGAGGTGTGGCTGGACGGCCTGGAGATCACCCAGTACACCTACTTCCAGCAGGCCGGCGGCGTCCCGCTCGACCCGGTGCCGGTGGAATACACCTACGGCCTGGAACGCATCGTGATGTACTTGCAGCGTGTCAAAGAGGTGTGGCAGATCGACTGGGACGGCCGGCGGACATACGGCGACCTGCTGCGCACGCCCGAGGTCGAACACTGCGTCTACGACTTCCAGGTGGCCGACGTGGCCCGGTTGAAGCAGATGTATGATATCTTCGAGGCCGAGGCCCGGAACGCGCTGGCGCACCGGCTGGTGATCCCGGCCCACGATTACGTCCTGCGTTGCTCGCACACCTTCAACCTGCTCGACTCCCGCGGCGCCATTGGCGTCACCGAGCGCGCCCACTACTTCGCCCGGATGCGCGATCTGGCGCGCGAGGTGTCACTGGCGTATGTCGAGCAGCGGCAGCGGGAGGAGTATCCCTGGCTCGAGGAGTCAGGAGTCAGGAGTCAGGAGTCAGGCAATCGGCAGACCCAGGGCGAGATGGTACCGAGTTCTCCAGTCCCTGTTGCCCAGGCCCCCAGCTCCTATCTCTTGGAGATCGGCGCCGAGGAGTTGCCGGCCCACGACGTGGTGGACGCGATCGGGCAACTCAAGGCCGCGGCGCCGAAGATGCTGGACGATCTGCGACTGGCGCACGGCGCGATCACTGTGACCGGTACCCCGCGGCGGTTGATGGTGTTGGTGGAGGCGTTGGCCCCGCGGCAGACCGACGAGGAGACGCTGGTCAAGGGACCGCCCGCCGAGCGGGCGTTCGAGCCGGACGGCGCCGCCACCCGGGCCGCGATCGGTTTCGCCGCCAAACAAGGGGTGGCGATCGATCAGCTCGAGATTCGCGAGGCGGGCGGCGGCCGCTACGTGTATGCCGTGGTGCGGAAAACCGGGCGCCCGACCCCCGAGGTGTTGGCCGAGGCGCTGCCGGGGCTGGTCTCGGGGATCCGGTTCGGCAAGACGATGCGCTGGAACGCGACCGGCGTGGCCTTCTCGCGGCCGGTGCGCTGGCTGGTCTCCCTGTTGGGCGACGAGATCGTGCCATTCGAGTACGCGGGTCTGACCGCCGGCCGGACGACGCACGGGCCGCGCGCGGCCGGCTCGCCCGCGCTGGACGTGGCCAGCGCCGATGCCTACTTGCCGCTAATGGCTGCGCAGCAGGTCATCGTGGACCGCGAAGCGCGGCGCGCTGAGATCGCGCGCCAGGTCGCCGAGCTGGCCGCCGAGGTGGGGGGCTCAGTGCCGGATGACCCGGGCCTGCTCGATGAGGTCACTGACCTGGTCGAGCAGCCTACGGCCGTCCGCGGCAGCTTCGCCGACGATTACCTGCGCTTGCCTAAGGAAGTCCTGATCACGGTGATGAAGAAGCACCAGCGGTATTTTCCGGTAGTCGGTAAATTGGGGGACGGTAAATTGG
>PHCA01000300.1:4174-5162 GCA_002842085.1 Chloroflexi bacterium HGW-Chloroflexi-1 | reverse complement strand
ACCTGGACATCGTGCGGGCCGGCAACGAAGGCGTGCTCCAGGCGCGCTACGCCGATGCGGCCTACTTCTTCCGGGCTGACACCGCCCGCCAGTTGGATAGCTTCACGCCACGGCTGGCCACGCTCACCTTCCAGGAGAGGCTCGGCTCGATGTTGGACAAGGTGCAGCGGGTCGAGGGGTTGGCGCCGGCGCTGGCCGGGCAACTTGGCCTGGACGACGGCGACCGGGTCGTCGCCCAGCGCGCCGCGGCGCTCTTCAAGAGCGATCTGGCGACCCAGATGGTGGTGGAGCTGACGTCGCTCCAGGGGGTCATGGGGCGCGAGTATGCCCGTCTCTCCGGTGAGCCGGACGCGGTGGCGGTCGCTATCTACGAGCACTATCTCCCGCGCTTCCAGGGAGACGCGCTGCCGGCTACCCGCCCCGGCTTGCTTCTGGGGATCGCCAACCGGCTCGACTCCCTGGTGGGGCTGTTCGCGGTGGGCCTTGCGCCGACCAGCACGACTGACCCGTTCGGGCTGCGCCGCGACGCCCTGGGCCTGGTCGCCGCGCTGGTCGGCTGCGAGCAGCCGTTCGATTTGCGCCCGGCGCTCCAGGCGGTTGCCGGCCGGATGCCGGCGCCTGTGGGCGATGAGGTGCTTGCCGACGTGCTCACCTTTGTCCGGGACCGGCTCTACGGGTGGCTGCACGACCAGGGCCTGCCGCACGACGTCGTGACCGCGGTGTTGGCCGAACGGGCGTTTGATCCGTACCGCGCGGCCCTCGCCGCGCGTGATCTGGCCGCACTGATCCAGGCGCCCGACTGGCCCGAGATACTGACCGCTTATGCGCGCTGCAAGCGCATCGTGCGCAACCTGCCGGAGATCTACGCGCTGGCGCCTGAGCACTACACCGAGGACGCGACGCGGGCGCTGCACGCGGCGTGGGAGGCGGCGAATCGGCGAATCGGCGAATCAGCGAATCAGCGCATCGGCGCATCAGCGCATCAGCG
>PHCA01000300.1:0-4101 GCA_002842085.1 Chloroflexi bacterium HGW-Chloroflexi-1 | reverse complement strand
GCCGATCAATCGCTTTTTTACCGACGTGTTGGTGATGGCGGAGGATCCCGCGGTGCGTGCGGCGCGGCTGGCGCTGGTGCAGCGCATCGCCGCGTTGCCGGATGGCATCGCGGACTTGAGCCAGTTGCAAGGGTTCTGATTGGGTAAAATCGAAATATTGCAGGATGGTTGTCTTCAGAGATTGAATCTCCATGATCCCACACAAACTCCGCCTGCAAAACTTCATGTGCTACCGCGAGGAGCAGTCCCTCGACTTCAGCGGCATCCACCTGGCGTGCCTGGCCGGCGACAACGGTCACGGCAAGTCGGCGCTACTGGACGCCGTGACCTGGGCGCTGTGGGGCCAGGCGCGCGCGCGGCGCGACGATGAGCTGGTCACGTTGGGCGAGACCGAGATGTGGGTCGAATTCGAGTTCGGCATGGCCGGGCTGCGCTATCGCATCTGGCGGCAGCGCAGCAGCCAGGGCCGCGGCCGCAGCGACCTGCACTTTTATGTCTGGAATTCAGCCGCTGGAATCGAGCCTTTAGGCGGTTTGGGCGTGCGACCGGCTAAAGCCTCGACTCCAGAGTTGCACTCAGAAAACGGTGAGTGGCAACTGCTCGACGAGGGCGGGCTGCGGGAGCGGCAGGCGCAGATCATCCGCGTCCTGCGCATGGACTACGAGACCTTCACCAACTCGGCGTTTTTGCTCCAGGGGCGGGCTGACTCGTTTACGGTGAAGACCGCCAGCGAACGCAAGCAGATTTTGGCCGATATCCTGGGCCTTGGCCGGTACGACCAGTATGAGGCCCGCGCTAAGGAAGAAGTGACGGCGTGCAAGAATCAGGCGGCACGGCTCGAAGGCGAGCTGGCGGCGATCGACCGCGACCTGGACCGCCGGGCTGAGCACGAAGCGCGTCTGCGGAGCACCCGGGTGGCCGCGACGGAGGCGGCGCAGGCGCTGCACGCGGCCGAGGCCGAACAGGCCCGGGGGCGCCTGGTCCTGCAGGAGCGCCGGGCCCAGCGTCGCCAGCTCGAGGACCTGCGCGGTCGGCTGGCCCGCGCCGAACGCGATCTCAAGGCCGGCCGCGACGAGCTGAAGACCGCGGCAGACCGGCTGGCGGGCATCGAAGGTGTATTGGCGCAGCGGGTCGAGATCGAGGCCGGGTGGGCCGCGCTGCAAGCTGCCCGCGAGGAGGAGCGCGTCTGGGGCCAACGCCTCATCCAGCACACGCAGATCAGCGAGCGTGTGGCGCGGGCGCGGATGGCCGTCGAGCAGGTCCGGTTGGGGTTGGAGTCGGACCGCCGGCGCCTCTCCGAGCGCCACGAAGAGTCAGGCCGCAAGGTTGCCGCCGGTGTAAAGCAGGCCGAGGTCCTGGCCGAAGTGCAGCACGTCCTGGCCGAGTTGGCGGTGCAACAGACGCGGCGCGCCGCGCTCGCCGCGGAGGTCCGGGAGGTCGCGGAATGGGCGGCTGCGTTGCAGGCGGACAACCAGCGACTGAAGGCGGCAGGCCAGCTCATCGATGAGAAGGTGGCCCTGCTCAGCGAGGCGGCGGACGCGCGTTGCCCCCTGTGCGGCCAGCCGCTGGGCGAAGATCATCGTGACCGGGTGATCGCTGATCTGAACGCCGAGAAAGACGGTCTGGCGGAACGCTGGCATGCCAACCAGGTCGAGTTGAAGACCCTGGCCGGGCGCAAGGCAGCGTTGGAAGCCGAGGATGCGGAGCTGGTCCGGGTGTTGCGGGTATGGGATGCCCGCCAGCGCCAGGCAGCCCAGGCCGAGAGCGTGGTGGCCGAGGGGGAGGCCGCGGCGGAAGAACAGGCCCGGTTGTTCGGTCAGATCGCGTACCAGCGCCAATTGCTGCCCGCGTTGGACGGCGTCGACGAGGCGCGCGGCCGCGTGGGGACGTTGGTGGCCCAGGTGGCGCGCCGCGCGGCTGAGCTGGTCGATGATCAGGCGGAAGCAGCCCGTCTGACGACCCTGCTGGCCGACCTGCCGCAACTGGAGGCCGTGTTGGCCCAGGCGGACGCTCAGGTGGAGCGGGCGGCTCAGGCCGAGCGCCGGGCGCGGCAGGAGGAGGGTGCGGCCATGCAGCGGCTCGACGCCCTGGCCGCTCTCGCGGCGCAACGGGTTCAGCGCCTGGCCGAGCTGGACCAGGTCAACGCCGAGCTCGGCATCTACAACGAGCTGCGCGAGGCGTTCGGCAAGCGGGGCCTGCAGGCGATGATCATCGAGAGCGCCATCCCCGAGGTAGAAGTCGAGGCCAACCAACTGCTAAATCGGATGACCGAGGGTCGGATGAGCCTGCGGCTGGAGACGCAGCGGGAGAAGGTCACCGGCGGCGTGGCCGAGACGCTGGACATCCTCATCTCCGATGAGTTGGGGGCGCGGGCTTACGAAATGTATAGTGGGGGAGAGAGTTTTAGGGCCAACCTGGCGCTGCGCATCGCCATCAGCAAGCTGTTGGCCCGCCGCGCCGGCGCCCAGCTCCAGACGCTGGTGATCGACGAGGGTTTTGGATCGCAGGACACCCAGGGCCGGGCGCTGTTGGTGGAAGCTATCAACTCGATACAGCATGATTTCGAGCGCATCATCGTGATCACGCACATCGAAGAGCTGAAAGACCTCTTCCCGGCCCGCATCGACGTGGTGAAGACCGCGAGCGGGTCGCGGGTAAGCATCGTGTGAGGGTGTTGGATCACGAAGGTGCGCAGGGGCACAAAAGGACACGAATCACGCTTTTACCTTCGCCATCAGTGCGGCCAGGCTTTCCTCATAGGGTGGATAGGCAATACCCACTTCGGTGATGATGGCGGTGATGTACCTGGCCGGTGTCACGTCGAAAGCAAAGTTCGCCACCGGTGTGTCGTCTGGCGTGATTTGCGTCTCGCCAACGTGGGTGACCTCGCGCGCTGGTCGTTCCTCGATCTCTATCGCGGCGCCGTTGGAGATGGACAGATCAATGGTGCTGGTCGGAGCGGCCACGTAGAAAGGCACTCCATGAGCATGGGCCGCCAGGGCCAGGTTGTAGGTGCCGATCTTGTTGGCCGTATCGCCGTTGGCGACGACCCGGTCCGCGCCGACCACGCACAGGTCAACCCCCACGGTGCGCATCAGGTGCCCCGAGGCGCCATCTACGATTACGGTATGCGGGATGCCCTGTTGTTGGCATTCCCAGGCGGACAGTCTCGCGCCTTGCAGGCGGGGACGGGTTTCGTCCAGGTAGGCGTGTACCTTTTTGCCGTGTTCGTGGGCGATCCGGATAATCCCCAGGGCGGTGCCATAGTCCACGGTGGCCAGGCTGCCGGTGTTGCAGTGGTGGATGATGTTGGCCGGGTCGGGGATGAGAGGCAGCGCGTTCAAGCCAATCTGCTTGTTGGCTGCGACGTCCTCGGCGGCGATGGTGTCGGCTTCCTCCAACGTGGCGGTGCGGATGGCCCCGATGCTGGCCAGGCCAGGATCGGCCACGCGGGCCATCACCCGATCGATGGCCCAGGAGAGGTTGACGGCCGTAGGACGGGCGGCGCGCAGCACGTCGGCGGCGGTCTCCAATTCGGCACGAAGCGCGGCGACAGCATCGGCGCTACTGCGGGCGGCGGTCACGGCCAGGCCATAGGCAGCGGCCGCGCCAATGGCTGGTGCGCCGCGAATGACCATATCGCGGATCGCGGTCGCCACGCTTTGACAATCCGTGTAGTCCAGGTACACTGTCTTGTGGGGGAGTTGGCGCTGATCCAACATACGGACCACGCCGTTCACCCACTCGATGCTCCGAAAAGTGCCCATAGGGGCTCTCCATTTGTCATTGATACTCGCCACGGTCATAAGGTGACAGGGTGACGGCTGACGCTTGGTGACAGGGTGACGGCTGACGCTTGGTGACAGGGTGACAAGTAGACAAGTAGACAAGGAAACAAGTAGACAAGGTGACAAGGTGACGCCGATGCTACGCATCGGACAACCTCACCTGACCTGGACGTGCCAGAACCAAACAGACAAATGCCACTGGAAAATTCTTGTTTGTTGTGCAAAGATTTCACTGGTTAGGCCCTTATGACCGTGGCGAGTATAATGATGATGAAGCGTGATGATAACAGAAAGCCCGCGAATCCGCCAGGTA
>PHCA01000011.1:51338-53427 GCA_002842085.1 Chloroflexi bacterium HGW-Chloroflexi-1 | reverse complement strand
GTACCGGCTGACCAGTAGCGACTACTGGTTCGCCGAGTTCGGGCCGCACGTGCAGGTGACCTACCGCACGCCGTGACGTGCCTGAACCGGGCGCGGCGATTCGTCGCCGCGCCCGGATGGTCGTGACATCTTCAGGCGCCGGATCGTAACGCGGGGCATGGTTTCCTTGTATCGATCCGCACGAAATGTAGCCTGATTGACAGACAGAGCGCGGACTAGAAGCATATGCTTTTAGCCCGCGTGCAGTTTAAGGCCGATTCTCCTGGCGATGACGCCGATATCGCCGATATCGCCGATCGTTGTTCAGTAGCACGAGCCATTTATGGTCGTGCGGGCTTCCGGGACAAGGCCGCCCGGCGATGAATCGACCGTGCTACGCAGCAGCGATCCCCCGGCAGTTACTTTGTAGTAACTTCATCTGGTTTGCGTGATCAAGTCCTGGGGCCGGCACGTAGGCGGCTAGTGCCAGTCCCCTACGTTTCCCAGAAAGATTATCTGTATGGCACATGGCTATCTGTCTTCGAAGGAGGTGATGCCCCGGGCGTCGACGCTGATGGAAGACGCTGACTGCGTCGAGAGCGTTGTTCAGAACCTTAGATCTTAGACCAGAACTGGAAGAAGCTTATCAGAAAGAAAGGAGCTCACTCATGAGTCGTAGAATGTCAATCCTGTTGACCCTGCTCCTGGCGCTCAGCATGATGCTGGTCCCGGCAGTGGCCGGCGCGCAGGATCCCACAACCGATGCGCAAGCCCCTGCAAGTCCCCGCTATTCCCATCGGTTGATCGTTCAGTTGTCATCTCCGTCCCTGGCGACCTGGTTTAGCAGCAGCGCTACCATCGCCGGCGGCGCGCCGACGGCGCGCCTGGACGTGAACGCACCGGCCGCCCAAGAATACGTTCAACGCCTACAAGCCGAACAGAGCGCTTTCGCGGCCGCGTTGACTCAGGCCATCCCCAATGCCCGCATCGCTACCTTTGTGGATGAGAGCGGACGAGCTCGACTGGAGACCTACCAGGTCGTCTTGAACGGCGTGGTGGTCGATGCCGGGCTGGATGCCGATCTTCCGGCCGTGGAGCGGCAGTTGCGGCGGCTCCCCGGCGTCAAGCAGATCTTCCGCGACTATGAACAGATGCCCGAGATGTATGCCAGCCTGCCGTTGATCGGCGCGCCCACCATGTGGGCGCAGTTGGGCGGCCAGGACATGTCGGGTAAAGGCATTCTGTTCGCCAGCATCGACACCGGCGTGTACGCGGCCAACCCATTCTTCGACCCCGCCGGCTACAGCTACCCGCTCGGTTTCCCGAAGGGCGACAGGCGCTCGACCACGCCGAAGGTGATCGCGGCTCGGGCGTACTTCCGGCCGTGGGACCCGCCGTTGCCGACTGACGCCGGCGCCTTGCCCGGCCCCAACAGCAGCAGCCACGGCACACACACCTCTGGTACCGTTGCGGGCAATGCCAACACCGTGGTTGACCTGGGTGGCTACACCGTTACCCTCTCCGGTGTCGCGCCCAAGGCCCAGATCCTGAGCTACCGCATCGGCTATCCGACCAACAGCAAGTACTCCGGCAGCGCGTTCACGGCCGAGATCATCAAGGCCTACGAAGACGCGGTGCGGGACGGCGCGCAGGTGATCAACTACAGCTTCGGCGGCTACAGTGGCGTGATGCCCTGGGCCGATGGCGTCGCCGTCGCGCGCGACGCGGCCTGGGACGCCGGCGTGTTCGTGTCCCATTCGGCCGGCAACAGCGGTCCCGGCGCAGCCTCTACCGGGGATGCGTCACCGAAGGTGATGGAAGTGGCGGCCAGTTCCACGACCGGCACCATCGGTTCCGGCCGCTTGAGCATCACCGCGCCGCCACCGGTCCCGGCCGATCTACAGAACATGGCCTTTGCGTCCGCAAGTTTTGGCGCCTCGCTGGAAGCCGGGCAGGTCTATTCCTGGCCATTGAAGACCGCCCTTTCGGTCGACCCGGCCAACGTCACCGGGTGCAGTCCCTGGCCCGCGGGCACTTTCACCGGCAAAGCCGCGGTGATCAGCCGCGGCGTCTGTGAATTCGGCGTGAAGGTGCTGAACGCCGAACAGGC
>PHCA01000011.1:42468-51289 GCA_002842085.1 Chloroflexi bacterium HGW-Chloroflexi-1 | reverse complement strand
CGCTACCTGGAGCCGGACGTCACGGCCCCCGGTGTGAATATCCTCTCCGCCGGCTATGGTGACGGGACCGGCCTCGCGCAGCACATGGGCTTCGGGCAGGCCAGCGGCACCAGCATGGCGGCGCCGCACGTGGCCGGCGCGGCCGCGCTGCTCAAACAGATGCATCCCAACTGGACGCCGACCCAGATCAAGTCGGCGTTGATGACCACTTCGGTGACCGACGTCTGGCTTGACACCGCGCAGACCGTCCCGGCCAGCGTGCTGGATATGGGCGCGGGCCGCATCGACCTGACCAGGGCGGGTGATCCGGGCCTGACCTTCGACGACCCATCCCTGAGCTTCGGCTCGCACATGGCTGGCTCGACCGCGACCCTGGTGGTCACGGCGACTGACATCCGGGCGGCCGGCGCTGCGCGCACTTATGCGCTCTCGGCCATGGCTGACGCCGGTATCACGGTGACGGTCAACTCGCCCAGCCTCACGTTCGGAGGCGGCGAGTCCAAGACCTTCAAGGTTACCGTGGATACTACCGGCGCCGCGCCGGGCGACTACGGCGGCATGATCCACGTCGACTACGACTCGCACATGAACCACCTGCCACTCTGGGTGCGCGTGGAGGCCGCGCCCGAGGCCAAGGTGCTGTTGATCGACAATGACTTCAGCGACCTGCTGGGTTATCCGGACTACTCGGGGTTCTACATGGACGCGCTGGACAACCTGGGTGTCCCCTACGACTACTACAACGCCGATCTGCACTTCGCCAATTCGCAAACCCTGCCTTCAGCGGCTGAGCTCGCGGCCTACGACGTGATCGTCTACTGGACCGGCGATAACTTCTATGACAATGGCTCGTTCACAGTTGCGACCCCGCTGACCGAGATCGACATGCAGGTGCTCACTGACTGGCAGTTCAACGGCGGGCGGCTGTTCGCCTCCGGCCAGGACCTGGCTTCGGCCTGGGATGCTCTGGATATCAGCGGCACGGGTTACTTCTTGTATGCCGGCAACCTGGGTGCGGGGTATCTGCAAGACAGCATCTTCGACCCGGCCGGCGACGGCTTGCTGCCGCCGGTCCCGGCGGTCATCGGCCAGCCCGGTTCGCCGATCAGCGGCGTGGCGCTGGACATCAGCGGTTCGGCGCCCATCACCGATGTGGTGGACGGCGAGGAGATCATCGTCGGGTGGCAGGACGGCGCCGCCAACCAGTACTATGTGGACGAGATCGAGATCGCGCCCTACGGCGACGTCGAGGCTCCCGAGACGGTCAAGCCGATCCTGGCAGCCATCGATGGGTATGGGTTGCAAGCCGGCTACGTCGGTGCGACGCGCGCGGCTTCACCCAGGCTGGAACACCCCGCGCAGTTCCCGTACCGGAGCATCTATCTGTCCTTCGGGTTTGAGTCCATCAACAACAACACCGGTTACAACACCCGTGAAGAGACCATGGCGGCGGTGCTGAAATGGCTCACCGACGAGGTGGCCGTCACTGTCACCGGCCCGGGTGTCGTGGCAGATCCTAACGACGTGGCGGTGTTCGAGACCAGCCTGACATCGAGCGTGGCCGCGGCGTTGGCGAGCTGTCGGCTGGACTTCGGCGATGGCTCCGCCTTCGCCGAGGGCTTGCCGGGCGGCACGGCCTTTGCGTATGTGTACGGCGCGGTCGGCGCCTACACCGTGCGCGCTGAGTGCACCGACTCGTTGGGCTTCAGCGCGATCGGCGAGACGACGGTCGACGTCCAGCAAGGTTACACCACGCCGGTGACCGAGACCTTCCTGGCGAGTGGCGACACGTTCATTGCGCAGGGTTTGCCGGCCGACAACTACGGGCGGTGGGCATTCCTGTACGTGGGCGCCAAGGATGCGTTGCGCTCGCTGGTCCAGTTCGACTTCAGCGCGATCAACCCGGCCTACCCGGTGGACCAGGCCACGTTGTGGGTGTACGTGGATGCGTTCTCGGGTGCGGACAAGGCGGCTGAGTACCGGCTGGACAGCAGCGACTACTGGTTCGCCGAGTTCGGGCCGCACGTGCAGGTGACGTACCGCACGCCGTGACGTGACCGATCCGGGCGCGGCGACGAATCGCCATGCCCGACTGACCATTTGACAAACCGCGGGCCGGGAGGCTGTCTTCCCGGCCCGTGTGCTTTTTTCGTGAGTTGACAGGCTTCCCCTCTTCATCCTATAATAGCCCTATACAACGAGGTGGAAGACCATGCCGATTTCCTGGCGTCGCCTGACTCTGAGCCTGGCGCTGGCATTGAGCCTGCTTGCGGGCGGTGGGCTCGCGCTGCACAGCGCCGCGGCGCCTTTAGCGCCCGCTGCACCGGCCTCGGACACCGCAGCGCAGCCAGGGAAACTGGTGCTGGCTGTGCCGCCCGGCGCCGATGAAGCGACCGTGCGCGCGTTGGCCGCGCGGGGTGGCGCGACGCTCGACCGCTGGTTGCCGCACCTGGGCCTGGCGCTGCTGAGCGTGCCGGCTGGCCAGGGGGCGCTCACTGCGCAGGCGTTGGCCGCACAGCCCGGCGTAGACTGCGTGACCGGCTATCGCAAATCTGTCCGCGCCGCCGATGTGCCTCTGGACGAGTACTATCCCCAGCAATGGGGCATGAATCAGGCCCTGGGACCCGCGGCCTGGGACCTGGCCTGGTCCGACCCTGGCATCGTCATCGCGGTGGTGGACACCGGCGTCAACTACCTGCACTGGGACCTGCGAGATCGTACCTGGTACAATCCCGGCGAGAGCGGCATCGATCCGGTTACCGGCGGGCGGACCTGCGCCGATCCTCTCGCTTTCAACGGCGTGGACGACGACGGCAACGGCTACGTGGACGACTGCCGGGGGTATGACTTCGCCGCCCGAGACACAGATCCCATGGATGGCAACGGTCACGGCACGGCAGTGGCCGGCATCGCGGCCGCGACGACGAACAATTTCATCGATGGCCGGTACGAAGGGGTGGCCGGCATGGCCCGCCAGGCCAGCCTGATGGCGCTCCGGACGCTGGACGACTATGGCCTGGGCTATCCCTTCGACATCGCCGAGGCGATCGACTACGCGGCGCAACAGGGCGCGCAGGTGATCAACCTGAGCCTGACCCTGCCTCAAAACGCGTATCCGGCCGATGTGGAACAGCTGCGCCGGGCGGTGGCGGTCGCGCAGGCGGCCGGCGCGGTGGTGGTGGGGGCCAGCGGCAACCAGGGGTATGGCACGGTAAGCTACCCGGCCGCGTTCGACGGCGTCCTGGCGGTGGGCGCCAGCACGCAGGCGGATACCCGGGCGTCCTTCTCCAACTACGGCGACCGGTTGGATCTGATAGCGCCCGGCACGGGGATCGTCTCGACGTTGTTGGCGGGCACGCACAGCTACGGCCTCTACAATAACACCGGCAACGGCACCTCGTTCGCCAGCCCACACGCCGCGGGCGTAGCGGCCCTGGTGCGCGGCCTGCGGCCGGACCTGGGCCAGGCAGATGTGCGGGAACTGATCCGGCGCACTGCCGACGACGTCGATGCGCCCGGTTGGGACGTGTACACCGGCTGGGGCCGGCTCAACGCCCACCGGGCTGTCGCTGAGGCCATCATCGGGTTGCACATGAGCCTGACGGCGGACCCGCCCGGCGTGCCTGTCGGCGCCGAGACGACGGTTAGTTTGCAGATCACAGCCCCCGCGCCCTCCGGCGTGCCGGCCGGTCTGGGCGCCCGGGTGGCGTTGACGGCCAGCGCCGGCGCCGTCACCCCGACCCAGGTCACGGTAGACGCCGCCGGTCGTGCCACTGCCCGCTTCACGGCCGCGCCGACGATGGGCACGGCGCACATCACGGCGACGCTGGGGAACGGCAGCGCGTCGGCGTTCGGGGCGTTGGAGGTGTTGCCGGGCAAGTATTATCTGCCGGCGGTGTGTCGTTAGGCGCCTTCAGCACTCTGGGGATGCTGTGGCCGGTCTCCTGACCGTGCCACGGGTGGCACGGTCAGGAGACCGGCCACAGCGAGCACGCCCCGAACTATTGAGAAGATACCGTAAAACGCAAAACGTACTTCGCAGTGACGACTTCCACGCAATACGCAATACGCAATACGCAATACCTGGAACCGCCTTACAGCACCCCCAGCAGCGCGGAGACGATCAACTGGCGCAGCACGCCCAGCAGGATCAACGCGATGATGGGTGAGATATCCAGCCCGCCGAGGCCCGGGATCAGCCGGCGGATCGGATCCAGGACCGGCGCGACGATGCTGTGCACGGTGCTCAGGATGTCGTAGACCCAATTGGGCAGGCGCACCCGGGCCGCCACGATCCAGCTTGCGATCACGTCGAGCAAGATCAAGAAGCTGAAGACGTCGAACAGAATGCCGATGAGTTTGATAAGCGCGTAGTTCACTTTTCTGCCAACTCCCCTAATGCTTTGGATCTTTGGTAGGCCGCCCAGACCGCTTTCGAGATCACGGTGCGCAGCCCACCCTTTTCCAGTTGATAGAGCGCCTCGGCCGAGGTGCCGCCCGGCGAGGTGACCCGGTTGCGCAGCTCAGTAGGGTGCAGCCCCGTCTCGCGCGCGATGGCCACCGAACCCTCGATGGTCTGATAGACCAGCTCCTGGGCCACCCGGCGGCTGAAGCCCATGTGCACGCCCGCATCGACCAGTGCTTCCATGAAGAGGAACACATAGGCCGGACCGGTGCCGCTGAGCGCGGTCGCCATATCCAGGTAGCTCTCGTCCGCCACGTAGAGCTCTTTGCCCAGCGCGGCCAGGATGGCTTGAGCCTGCCGGTGCATCTGCTCGTCGACCGCGTCCGTAGCGGTCCAAACCGTCATCCCGCACCCGACCTGCCCCGGGGTGTTGGGCATGGCCCGCACAATGGTCTCGACCCCCAGCTCGCGATGGATGACGCTGATACGCATCCCTGCCACGATGCTGATCACCAGATCGCGGGGGGCCAGGTTGTCGCGGATTTCGGTCATCACTTGGGGCAAGGTCTGGGGTTTGACACTCAGGACCACGATCTTGCCCGCGTCCGCGGCGACCTTGTTGTCGGTGACCGCGCGGATGCCGTAGCGCCCGCGCAGCTCTTGGGCCCGCTCGGGCCGCGGCCCGCTGGCGATGATGTCCCTGGCCTGGATCAGGTGATTGGTCAGGATGCCCTTGATCATCGCCTCGGCCATCGTGCCGGAGCCGATGAAGCTAAGTGTTGTGTCGATCAGCATGTGTACTCCCAGGAGGACAAAAATCGCAAATTGCAAATTGCAAATTGCAAATTGCAATCTCCTGGCACTGAACGCGGGGATTGCGGCAATCCCGATTGCTTTGCTTCGTGCCTCGCAACCGGCAAAAAACGCCTCCTCGCAATGACAAGCTGAGTAGTTACAAATTGCGAATCGTAAAACGAAAGATGTAGGACGGGAGGAGCGTTAGCTGAAGATCGCCCGTCCGATGCGCACGATGGTGGCGCCCTCCTCGATGGCGACCTCGAAATCGTCGGTCATGCCCATGGAGAGGTGTCGCCAGTCTACCGCCGGGAAGCGCCGGGCCAGGTCATCTTGCAGGGCGCGCAACGCGACGAAGACCGGGCGCGCCCGCTCGGGGTTCGGCTCGACCGGGGCCATGGTCATCAGCCCCTGGACGCGCAGCCCGGGCAGCGGGGCGATGGTCTCCACCGCGGCGGCCAGTTCCGCGGGCGTGAACCCGTACTTGCTCGCCTCACCTGAGACGTTGACCTCGAGCAGGATCGGCAGCTCCCGGCCGGCCTCGATGCAAAATCGGCTCAGCCGGCCGGCCAGTTTGACGTTGTCCACCGAGTGCACCATGTCGGCCCACGCCACCACGTCGGCAGCCTTGCGGCTCTGGACGTGGCCGACCATGTGCCAGGACGGCGGCGCGGCGGGCGCCAGCAGATCGGCCACGGCCGCGATCTTCGGTCCGGCCTCCTCCACCCGATTTTCCCCGAAGATCCGCAACCCGGCGGCGTAGGCCGCGGCGACTACCTCCGCCTGGTGCGTCTTGCTCACAGCCACCAGCGTGATCTCACGGGAGTCGCGCCCGACACGCCACGCCGCCGCGGTGATGCGTGTCCGCACGGCAGCGATGGAAGCGCCCAATTCCCTGTTTTCCACAGTCTCTCCCCCGACGAGCGACCAACCCATACTTGACACGGTGACAAGGTGACAGGGTGACAAGGTGACAGGATAAATTGGTAAATTGGTAACGGGGTAAATTGGTAAATTGGTGACAGGGTGACAGCCCATCACCGCTGCGAAATGGCCCGTCTGGCCGGCCTCGGCGCGGTGCGAGTAGAAGTCGTCGATGTGGCAGGCCGTGCATATCTCGGCTGTCTCGATTCGCTGCACACCGGCGTCCTCCAGCCAATACCGGTTAGCCGCCCACAGGTCGAAGTGTGCTCGCCCAACGGGCTGGGGCGGGGTCAGGAGCCGTTCGGGGCGCTCGAAAGCCGCCCGCACCGCGCCCGCGACCTCGTCCCCCACTTCGTAGCAGCACGCGCCGATGGAGGGGCCGATGGCCGCGACCATGTCCGCCGGCCGGCTGCCGTACTCGCGACAGAGCGCATCCACGGCCGCGCGGACCACGCCCCCGACCGTGCCGCGCCAGCCGCTGTGAATCAGCGCCAGTGCATGGTGAGCCGGGTCGTAGATCAGCACCGGCGCGCAGTCGGCGTAGACCATCAGCAGCGGCACGTCCGGTTGGTCCGTTACCAGCGCATCGTAACCATCGTAAACCAGGCCCCGGTCGATCCGGTCCACCCGGCGTACGTTGGCGGTGTGGCGCTGGCGGGGGCTGACCAACTGCTCCCGGCGGATCCCGATGGCGGCGCAAACCCGGCGCACGTTTTCTTTGACGGCCGCGGGTTCGTCCCCCAACCCCCGGTCCATGTTCAGCGTGGCGTACGGCCCCGCGCTCACCCCGCCGTGGCGCGTGGTCACCGCGTGGACCAGTTCCCCGTAGCCGCTCAGGGATGGGAACGTGTAATAGGCCAGGCCGTCTTGTTGATGGCGGTTCAAGGTTGTCCTTTGCAGATGAGTAACGAGTGACGAGTAACGAGTAAGCTGCAAACGAGACGATCATTACTTGTTACTCATTACTCGTCACGCCACACACCCCGCACGTCAGGCAGTCGAGCGCGCTGGGTGGGCAGCGATGACCGGTGCGCTCGTTGCCGGCCAGCCGGTGCTCGTAGCGCAGATAGCTGGTCTTGACGCCGCTCTCAACGACGTCCCAGGGCAGGAACGCGCCGGTCGCGCGTTCACCCAGGTACTCCTCGGCCGACAGCCCCTGTTCAGCCAGCGCCGCGCGGAAGCCGCGGGGAGACGGCCGCTCCAACGTCGTCAGAACCGGGGCCAACCGGCGGTCGCCGCGGGCCAACACGGCCTGGACCTCTGCCCAGTCGGGCGAGTCCGCGTTGACCGCGATCCCGTGCCGCGCCAGGCCGCGCTGGAGCGTTTTCTGCCGCGCTTTCAGCGTCTTGGCCGGGGTCATCGCCACCCACTGGAAGGGCGTGTGCGCCTTGGGCACGAAGGGTGTCGCATTGATGGCGATGTTGCGCCGGAAGATCGCCCGGGCCTTCGAAGTCAGGTCGATGATCCCCTGGATGTCGTCGTCGGTCTCGCCAGGGTGGCCAACCATGAAGTAGAGCTTGAGTTGCGGGAAGCCCAGCGTCTGCGCCAGCTCCACGGCCGCCAACAGGTCGTCCTCGGTCTGAGTTTTGTTGATCACCCGACGCAGCCGCTCGGTGCCGGCCTCCGGCGCGATGGTCAACGTTTGGGCGCCGCTGGCCGCCAGGGCTCGCACCATCGGCACACTGATGGGATCGGTGCGCATGGAGCTGATGCTGATGGCCGCGGCCATCGCCTGGAGCCCGGTCGCCAACTCGTCGATCTGGCTGTGGTCGGAGACCGCCGCGGACACCAGGCCGATGCCATCCGGCCGGAAACCGTCTGGCCCGACCCCCGCCATGCTCTCCCGTACCCAGGCCAGGATGCGTTCCGCCGGCTGCTCCCGCGGCGGCCGGTAGACATAACCTGCCAGGCAAAACCGGCAACCCCGGCCGCAACCCCGCGCGATCTCGATCAGATGGCGGTTGGCGAACTCGGTGTCGGGGGTGTAGAGCGCCGACACGGGCCGTAGCGCCGTCAGGTCCCGGATCCACAGCCGCTCGATGCGCCGTCCGTCGGGGGCAGGGGCGACCCGGGCCGGCACGTAGACCCCCGGCAGCCCGTTCAGCGCGTCCAGCAGGGCCTCGCGGTCATAGCCGGCATCGGGCGAGTCGTTCACCAGCCCAGCGCTCAGGACGTCCGTGAGCCGCGAGAACAGTCCCTCCACTTCGCCGATGACGATCGCATCGAAGATGGGCGCCATCGGCTCCGGGTTCATGCTCACGGCCGGGCCGCCGGCGATCAGCAAGGGCCACGGACCGTCCGCCGCCCGCAGCTCGGCCAGGGGCGGCACGCCGGCCTGTCGGAGCATGGCGATCACGTTGAAGTAGTCCATCTCGAAGGAGATGGTGAACCCCCAGACCGCGAACTCGTCCACGGGCGTCTGCGATTCCAGCGAAAGCAGCGGCAGACCGGCTGCGGCCAGCCCCTCATCCCAGAAAACCCGCTCGCAGGCCACGTCGGGCCGGTCATTGAACGCGCGGTAAAGGATCTGCAACGCCAGGCTGGACATGCCGACGTAGTAGCTGTTTGGGTAGGCCAGCGCGACGGTGAGCTTGCCCCCGTGGTCCTTGTGGATGGCGCCGGTTTCGCGGCTCAGCACGGCTTGCGCGGCCGCGATTTGTTTCCAGGAATTCATGATTGGTAGATTGGTAGATTGGT
>PHCA01000011.1:20497-42446 GCA_002842085.1 Chloroflexi bacterium HGW-Chloroflexi-1 | reverse complement strand
CGCAGCAGGGGGAAGATGCGTTTCGTCTCCGTGCTCGTCGGGCTGGTGACCGCGTCCACGCCCGCGCGCCGGAACAGCCAACGCGCCCGATACAGGTGCAGGGGGTGGCTGACCAGGATCGCCGTGCGCCAGCCGTGAGCCACCATGACCTGAGCGGTGGTCTGGGCGTCCTCGATGGTGTTCCGCGTGCCGTCGGCGAGCCAGACATCCCCGGCCGGCATGCCCAGCTCGATCGCGAATCTACGGCAGACCGCGGCGGCCGAGAGCGGTTCGTCCTTGAACCCGCCCGTGCAGATGAGCTGCGGCGCGAGGCCGGCCTGCCACAGGTCCACCGCGTGGAAAGTGCGGCTGGTCAGGTCGGAGCCGGGGCGACCGTTCGCCTCGACCCGCGCGCCCAGCACGACGATGACATCCGCCGGCCGCGCATCATCGTGCCGGCCCAGGCGATCCACCTGCCAGGCGAGCAGGCCAAACCCCAGTAGCCCGGCCAGGCAGAACAGGCCCAGGCCGCGGGCAAACACCCGCAACGCGCGTCGCATGGGGGGGATTATAACATAGGGTGTAGGGTGAGGGTAAACGATGGACTATCCAGCACTGAGTCCGAGTTCCGCGACCAGAAGTTCCTTGAACTCAGCGTGTTCTGCAGTAGTATGGTCTGCGATTTGATCAATGGAGAAGAAGGCGGTCGTCGTGGGCGACTCACGTCGTGCAGCCTCGAGGTTAAGGCTCTTGACGTTGACTATGGTCCAGAATTGAGTGAAGCCTTGGTCTCTCGCGTTTTGGTGGCTCTTCTCGGCTTCTCCCAACCGATTGTGGATATTCGAGATGTCTCTGCCGCCTTTGATCTCGATGGCGATTCGGTTATTGAATCGGCCAGAGCTCAATTGTTCGCGAACGGCTATATCAGGGTCGGGCGCAAACTCGATCCGAACATTCCTTCCTGCAGCGTTACGGATGACAATCGAAGTGCTGTCTTCAGACTGAATAGCCGCGCTGACTATTCGCCGGATGATCTCAAAAACCCGTTTCGTGGCCCTTTGGCCCAGCAAGGTGTTGTACGAACCGCGGAATTGGCTACCCAGTGTCAGAAGGGTCAAGGCATGAAGGATGTCAAGCGAGATTATCGGTATTTCGCTTGCCAACATCCAGGCGCTCTCTGTGAGGCTGAGGCAGAGTGCTGGCAACATGGTCGCGACTTTCTCGGCCTGAGTCCCACGAGTTTCCATGCGGGCGAAGATGCCAAAAGGTGGCTTGTAGAACTCCTTTTGGGAGAATCCAAGTAGAAGTCGATAGTAGGCGATCAATACAGGTTTCTGCTGTAAGATGCACGGGACTGGAAATAATAGCTCGCCTCGCAACCCGTGATGGGCTGCAAGTTGCAGCTTTTTGCTGCCGGCCAGAGAATGTAACTCTTGATCAAGCTGGGCGATGTCGACAGTCGCGACCTGGCTCAGCAATGCGGGCAAGAGGAATGCGGATTGTGCATCGACAAGTCGCTTGTGGAAGCCAATCTGGACCGTTGGCACGAGCACAGGCAGTGGGGCGAAGGGTGGTTCAGAGTTGGATGACATTGAAGGCCACAATCCTTTCTTGGAGCCGCCTGGCAGAGATCTCCACATATTCAGGCTTGATCTCAATCCCGATGAAGCTGCGGTCGTGCATCGCCGCTACCAGACCGGTCGTTCCTGAGCCAAAGAAGGGGTCAATGACGATATCGCCTGGGCGACTTCCTGCCAGGATGCAAGGTTCAATCAGTGCAGGAGGGTAGGTTGCAAAATGGGCGTCTTTGAACGGTTGTGTTTTGACGCTCCATATACTACGCTTGTTGCGTCGCTTTCCACTCACACTATTTTCTTGAATGGCTTCATAATCGTAGTAGTATTGCTCCGACTTGCTGAGCAAAAAGATCTGTTCGTGCGCTCGCGTCGGTCGGTCTTTCACGCTTTCGGGGAGCGGGCTGGGTTTGTGCCAAATGATCTCGCTCCTTAAATACCATCCATCTTCCTGTAGAGCCAGCGCAACTCGCCAGGGTACGCCAACCAAATCCTTGGGCTTCAGGCCGTCTGGAGTCGGGGCGCGATACGACATGGCCCGCGCGGAGCTTTTCTTGTCTGGTGCACGCCACGTTCTGTCACCGCTGGTATAGCAGTCACCGATGTTGAGCCAAAACGTGCCGTCGTTTGCGAGAACCCGCCGCAGCTCGCGAAAGACATCGACCAGATGGCCGATGTAGTCTTCGAGTCTCTCCTCCGACCCTATCTGGTTCGGGGTTCCGTAATCTCGTAATCCCCAGTAGGGTGGTGATGTGACCGCTACCTGGCAGAGCTGCGCAGGAAGTTGCTTCAGAACCTCGAGTGCATCCCCGAGGTAGATGACAGATTTCAGGACCGGAGATATCAATGGCAGCGGGGGTTGTAAGGTTTCCAGATAACGCATTTCGTCCATGGCTGCCTTCATGCCCTCAAGAACTCAGCATCTCATTTCGACAAGCGATGATCGACCCAAGCCACCTGGGATTATAGCCATTGTTTGCCATGAACACAAGATAGCTGACTCTTCTTCGCTTGGCCACCCCGAAGCCGGGGACTAAGGAAGCTCTGCCCCCAGCTACGAGGTCAGATTCTAACACTCGCTATACCCGCACACATAACACTTCCGGCACCCCTCCGTCGGGATGAAGGTCGCCTGGCCGCAGTCGGGGCAGAGGTCTCCGACCGGCCGGTCGGCGATGGGCAGCGCCAACTGCTCGGCGTCGGCGGCGTGATGTGACTCATCCACGGCCGCGTAGTGGTCGTTGAGGTGTTCGCGCAGCACCTGGGCCACCGCGTCGGGCAGCGAGCGCACCCGGTTGGCGCCGAAGCCGAGCGACCGGCCGCCGCCGATGCCCGCCAACTGGTCGATGACCTGTTTCAGCCGCTCGTTGGGATCCAGTGGCGATGGCAGCCGCAGCACCAACGAGATCAGCCGCCCCACCGCCTCGGAGACCGCGGCCACGTCGCTGCCGGCCTTGCCCACGTTCAGGAACACCTCGAAGGGCTGGTCATGCCCATTCAGGTTGACGGTGACGAACGCGGTGCCCAGCGGCGTCTCTTTGCGATAGGTGATCCCGTGCAGCGCGTTGGGGCGCGGGCGCTTGGCAACGGATGGCGGCTGCCGCTCGGGATACACGGATGGTGATGCGGCATCTGTTGCTTTCTTGAACTCTCTGCCAATCGCAGTTGGTGAAGCGGCGTCATTTAGCGAAGCGGCGATTGCACTGCGCCCCTGCGCCTCTGCTCCCCCGCTCTGCTGCTCCGCGGTCGCCCTGGTCTCCAGCACCACGTCCTGCCGGCTGCCGGTGACGTAGACGGTCAGGCCTTTGCAGCCGAGTCGCCAGGCCAACAGGTAGGCGTCCTTCACGTCCTCGACAGTGGCGCTGGCCGGGCAGTTCACAGTTTTCGAAATACTGTTGTCGACGAACGCCTGGAGAGCCGCCTGCATCCGCACGTGCTCCTCCACGGTGATATCCTGCGAGACCACGAACACCCGGCGGAGCTCCTCAGGCGCCTCGAGCACGTCCTGGCAACTGCCCAGCGCGCTGACTTGCTCGCTGATCCGCGCGCGGGCGGCCTGATCCAGGCCAGCTTGCTCCAGCGCCGCCTCGAACAACGGGCTGGTGTAGGTCAGTTTCAGGTCGCGTTCGCCGTCTTTGACGGTGCGGGTGTAGGCCAGGGCGAAGACCGGCTCGCAGCCGTAGCCCTCGCAGCCGGCCACAGTGCCGACAGTGCCGGTCGGGGCGATTGTACATTGGGCGGCATTGCGGATGCCGTGCTGCTTGATCCCGGCCACGATCTCGCCCCAGTCGAGCGCGGGCCGACCCCAGTCGCGGGTGTACGGAGTCAACGGCGTCGGCGGCGTCCACGTCAGGTTTGCGGGGTCGTAGATGCTGCCCTTGATCGCGGGGAAGGCGCCGCGCTCCTCGGCCAACTCGATGCTGGTGGCCATGCAATGAAACCGCACGAACTCCATGATCTGGGCCGCGAACTCCTGTCCTTCCGCGGAGCCGTAACGCACATCCAGCCGGTACATCATGTCCCCCAGCCCCATGATCCCCAGGCCGATGCGCCGGGCGCGCAGCGCGGCTTCCTTCAACTGCGGCACGGCCGGCACGTACTTGTTAGCGTCCACCACGTTGTCCAGGAAACGGGTGGCGACGATCGTGGTCTCGCGCAGCTTGTTCCAGTCCACGCGGTCGTCTTCGGTGACGTGTTGGGCCAGGTTGATTGAGCCGAGGCAGCAGTTCTCGTAAGGCCCAAGCCACTGCTCGCCGCAGTTATGAACCACGAAACCATTCGCGTCGAAGGCGTTGACGCCTGGGATCGAGCAATCGTACACCGCTACGTTACCAACTTCCGTGATCTTTTCAACCTCTGCTACAAATCGTTCCCTGGATAGCCCACGCGCGCTCCGCGCGGTTAGGGCCGCATTCAATGTCTGCATTTTCTTTGAGTGAGCGAAGCCGATCGTGGCCGCGAACGCCAGCAAGTTGTCTTTCGAGATCACGAGTTCGTGCTGTGCTTTAGTCTCATATCCCTGGCGGCCGCCCTTGCCATCGGGCAATTGCTGAACATGCGCGGGGCGCCGGTTTTGGTAGAGGACTGCGTTGATGCCAAGTCGTAGAAGCATCCGTTGAGCGCGTTGCAGCAGCGGCAAATCCGATTGCGCCAGTCTCACCGACAGCCCCTTGTCCCCGGCATCCTGCACTGAGCCAGCCGTATCGAATAGCCCTCGCAAGAAGCCTCGGTAGAACTCGCGCGATGCTCGCTCGACCTCATCCGTGATCGTCTTATTACCACGGCCTATGCCGAACGCTGCTGCCAGGCGATGGAGACCGACGGCACGCACGCGCAACTCAGCGCGGGTTTCGATGCGCTGTACTGACAGGTCGGAGCGGGCTCTGAGGGTAGCCTTGACTGCTCTGAGGGCTTGCTGCGCCATGTCTTCAGCACCTTGACCCCAGAAGGAAAGAACGCCATGCCCGGCTGAGAAAGTGCCATCCCCGACCAACAGGCCTGACAACCAACCTTCCGTGTAGTTACCCTGTCCGGGCCAGTAGCCCAGGCTGCTCTGGTCGTGTAGTTTGATCATGTCGCCCGGGCCGAGTTGTGCGGCCTCGACCCAGGCTGAGGTTTCGCCATCGCGTTTCAGCGTAGTAACGCGGAGAACTGGGTGATTACCGGTTAGTCGCAAGCTTCGCCCCTCAGTCGTGCGCAGTTCGTAGGTTGGCTTGATACCAGTCGGCCAAAAGCCGCACGGGGCGGCAGCATGGACCGTGCCATTAACAATCGCGACGAACGGGCGGTCCAGGAGATCACTGACTTGGCGAGGGCCTTCTCCTGTCTGCACCCAGGTCTCTGCTGTGATACATGGGTTCGTCGCCTCCAGCGCGTATAGATGCGGCACCGGATTGCTGCGGTTTGCCGTGTCCAAGAACAGCGCGCCAGGCTCGCCATTGTGATGCGCATAGGTGACGATCCTGTCGAACAGCTCGCGTACCCGCACTGTGCGCCAGACGTGACCGTCGCGTGGATTGACCAGGGGAAAGTCGGCGTCGGCCTCGACCGCGGCCATGAAGGCATCGGTGATCCCCACCGAGATGTTGAAGTTGGTGACCTGTCCCTCTTTGGCCTTGCAGGTGATGAACTCCTCGATGTCGGGATGATCTACCCGGAGTACGCCCATGTTAGCGCCCCTGCGCGAGCCGCCCTGAGCCACCTCCCCGAACGCCGTGTCGTAAACGCGCAGGAAGCCGACCGGGCCGCTGGCCACCCCCGCACTGGAGGCGACGCTATCCCCTTTGGGACGCAGTTGGGAGAAGGAGAAGCCGTTGCCGCCCCCGGTTTGTTGGATCAGCGCCGCGTCCCGGAGGGTCTGGAAGATGCCGTCGGCTTTGCGGCCCATGTCGTCGGAGATGGGTAGGACAAAGCACGCAGCCAACTGGCCAAGCGGTGTCCCCGCGCCGGTGAAGGTGGGGGAGTTTGGGAAGAAGCGCAGGCCGGTCAGCAGACCATAGAAGCTCTCCTCGGTGGACGCGACGTCGTAGCCGTAGGCCGCGTCCGGCGCGGCCACGGCGCGTGCCACCCGGCGAAACATGCCTTCGATGGTTTCCATTGGCTGCCCATCCAGCCCCTTGCGCAGATAGCGCTTGTGCAGCACCTGCCGGCTGTTTTCGGCTAACCGGATCTCGGCCGGGGGTTGGATGGTAGGCTGAAATACCTTAGCACGTGCTTCGATCATAGTGAGACTCCTGGGAAATTACAAATCAGCGAATCAGCGAATCAGCGAATGGGCGAATTAGCGAATCAGCGAATCGGCGAATCAGCGAATCGGCGAATCAGCGAATCGGCGAATCAGCGAATCAGCGAATCAGCGAATCAGCGAATCGGCGAATGGGCGAATCGGCGAATCAGCGAATCAGCGAATCAGCGAATGGGCGAATTAGCGAATGGGCGAATTAGCGAATCGGCGAATCAGCGAATCGGCGAATCAGCGAATCAGGCCATCCGTTTATCCGCTTCAATCCGTTGCCTCCCTGTCACCAAGCGTCAGCCGTCACCGTCCGATGCGTAGCCTCGGCGTCACCTTGTCTACTTGTCTACTTGTCTACTTGTCTACTGGTCACCCCCGCTCCGCCATCAACCGATCCAGCTCCTGCTGCAACGCCTCCACGTCCTCCATCTCCATGTACACGATGGCGAAGCGGATGTAGGCCAGGGGGTCCAGCTCCTTGAGTTTCTCCAGGATCATCTGGCCGATGACGCCGCTGGGCACTTCGGCGCGGCCCAGGCTGAGCAAGTGCTCCTCGATCTGGTTCACGACCCGCTCGATGTCGGCCATGGCGATGGGGCGTTTGGCGCAGGCGATGCGGAGCCCTTCCAGCAATTTGTAGCGGTCGAACGGCTCGCGGCGACCGTCACGTTTGACGATCAGCAGCGCCTCGGAGATCTGCTCGTAAGTGGTGAAGCGCTTCCGGCAAACCTGGCATTCCCGGCGCCGGCGGATCGCTTCGCCGGCTGAACGGGTGTCCACCACCCGCGATTCGGCGTTTCCGCAATATGGGCAGTGCATGGCGTAACCCCTTTGTGCGTTCCCTGGCTTCCGTCATGGTGATGTGACCGGAGTTGTCAACTCAAAAGATAGATTTCGGCCGGTTGCCGCGCCGCCGCGGCGCGGGGCATCTATTCACTAAGGACTGAGGATTAAATAACTTGCGCGAATCCCCTCTTCATTTGCCGGAGCGATTGGGTAAGTTATTAAGCCTTAGCCGTCCTTAGCCCTAATCCGCGGTGGCTGTGGCCGGTCTAACTACTCAGCTTGTCATTGCGAGGAGGCGTTTTTTGCGGTTGCGAGGCACGAAGCAAAGCAATCGGGATTGCCGCAATCCCCGCGTTCAGTGCCAGGATTGCTTCGCAAAAAACGCTCGCAATGACACGGCGGCTGAGTAGTTACCATAAGACACAATAGACAGTGCTTCAAGTTAGCCTACATACAATATGTGGTAGTATCGAGGCGAATAGAGTATACCACACAACGCGCCGATCGCAACATCCAAATCGACTCGTGATTTCTAAATTTAAGGTTGAGCTCCTGGCAGTGGTGTTTCCGGGGGGAGGGCCAGTAAAGTTGCGATTCCGGCGCACGGCCAATGTCTGATGGCTTGCCCGGCGGCAGGCAAAAAACATCCACGTATTCCTGGTGCGAGCCAGGCAGCTCGCACCAGGAACCGTCAGGACAGTGGGGGAGTGGTCGAGCCCTGTAACAGATCTACTGTTGGCGCGCGCGGCGCAGGAAGGCCGGGATATCCAGGTCGTCGCGCTCGAAGGTCCGCTTTGGAAATTCCAGGGTCTTGCTGTCCTCGGCCGGAGTCAGCGCCTGGTCCTTGATCGCGTCGAACCCGGTGGCGATCACCGTGATGCGGATGCCGTCCTTCATGTCGGGATCGACCACCGCGCCGAAGATGATGTTGGCGTCCGGGTCGGCGGTGCGGCGGATGATCTCCGCAGCCTCGTTGACTTCGTAGAGGCTCAGGTCGGGACCGCCGGTGATGTTGAACAGGATGCCCTGGGCGCCGTCGATGCTGACATCCAGCAGCGAGCTGTGGATCGCCTGCTCCGCGGCCGTTTGCGTCCGGTTGTCGCCGTTGGACTGGCCGATCGCCATCAGCGCTGAACCGCCCTCGCTCATCACAGTGCGCACGTCCGCGAAGTCCAGGTTGATCAGGCCAGGGATGGTGATCAGCTCGGAAATCCCCTGGATGCCCTGGCGCAGCACGTCGTCGGCCACGCGGAAGGCTTGCTGGATGCTCGCCTTCTTGTCCACGACCTGCAGCAGCCGGTCGTTGGGGATGACGATCAGGGTATCCACGCTTTCCTTGAGCCGCTTGATGCCATCGTCGGCCACGCGCCGGCGCCGGTTGCCTTCGAAGGTGAACGGCTTGGTGACGACGCCGATGGTCAGCGCGCCCGATTCCTTGGCGAGTTTGGCGATCACGGACGCGGCGCCGGTGCCGGTGCCGCCGCCCATGCCGCTGGTCACGAAGACCATGTCCGCGCCCTTCAACAGTGCCTTGAGCTCCTCGGATGACTCTTGCGCGGCCTTTTCGCCGATTTCCGCGTGGCCGCCGGCGCCGAGCCCTTTGGTGAGTTTGTCGCCGATCCGCAGGCGCTGCGGGGCGTTCGAAAGCATCAGGGCCTGGGCATCGGTGTTGACGGCCACGAACTCGATGCCCTGAAGGCCCTGCTCGATCATGCGGTTGATTGCGTTGGAGCCACCGCCACCAACGCCCAGCACCTTGATCTGGGCCGGGTTTTCCACAAATGCTGTTTGCTGTCCTCTTGGGTTCATCTTGACCACTCCTTTTCGCTGCCAGGGGATATGTATCTCAAATCGACATCACATGCTGAATGTATCTTCTCCATAATCCGCGGTGGCTGTGGCCGGTCTGTGACCGAGCCACCGGGGCTCGGTCACAGACGTCATCGTGAGCGGCTCTTCGGAGCGGCTCTTCGGAGCGGCTCTTCGGAGCGGCTCTTCGGAGCGGCTCTTGAGCTTGTCGAACGGCGGCCACAGCGAGCGCGCCCCGTAAAACTGAGAAGATGGCTGCTGAAACAGGATTCACAAAGTACCGGGGACCGGCAAGAAGTTTCTGAGCCATCTCAGCACCCGTTCGAAAAACTGTGAAGCAGGTGGCTCCGCAACCCGGTGCACGGCGCCGCGCCGCAGACCCCACAACAGCAAGCCGACCGCGGTGGCATATTCCGGGCTGCTCAGGTCCATGACGGAGCTGGCGATGCCGGTCGGCCGCCCCACGCGCACCGGCCAGTGCAGATAGTCGCGGCTCAGCTCGGCAAAGCCGGCCAACTGGGATACTCCGCCGGTGAGCACGATGCCGGCGGGCAACAATTCGTCGTAGCCGCTGCGCTTGAATTCACGCAGGATCAGCTCGACGACTTCGGCGGCGCGCGCGTTCAGGATCTCGGCCAGGATGCGGCGATTGACGACCTGGTGGGCCGTTTCGCCGAACGCGCCGCTGCGCACCTCGGCATCGGGCGGCACGCGGCTGGGCAGTGCGTGGCCGAATTGCTTGATCAACGCCTCGGCCTTGCCGTAGGGCATGCGCAGGCCGGTGGCCACGTCCCGGATGAAGTGATCGCCGCCGATCTCCATCACCACGGTGTGCCAGGGCGCAGATTCCAGGTAGATGGCCAGGTCGGTGGTGCCGCCGCCGATGTCCACCACGGCCACCCCGAGCTGGCGTTCGTCGTCGGTAAGTACCGCTTCGGCGGAGGCCAGCGGCTCCAGCACCAGATCCTTGATGGCCACGCCGTTGGACTGCACGCAGTTCACCAGGCTGGTGACGACCGAGGATGCGCCGGTGATGATGCTGACGTCCACCTCCAGGCGGTAACCGAACATGCCCACCGGGTCGTGGATGCCGGTCTGGTCGTCTATGGTGTAACTCCGGGGCACGGTATGGATGATGTCACGGTTGTGGGGCAGGGCGATGTTTCGGGCTTGCTCCTGCGCGCGCAAAGTGTCCTCTCGGGTGATGCTGCGCCCGTTACGCCCGACCGCCACCACGCCTTTGCTGCCGATCGCGTTGATGTGGCTGCCGGCAATCCCCACGAACGCCGCTTCCATGACCTGGTTGGCCGTGGCCTCGGCTTCGGCCACGGCCTGACCGATCGCGGCCGTGGCTTCGGCAGTGTTGATAACCACACCTCGGCGCAGCCCCGCGGCCGGCACGCGGCCCACCCCGATGATGCGCAGATTGTTGTCGTCGTCTAGCTCGCCGATCAGGGCGCAGATCTTGGTGGTGCCAACGTCGATGGCACAGATCAGCTCACTCACGTGATCCTCGCTTCTCTCTCGTCGGGTATGTCACTTCACCTCAACAACGCATGACCATCGAAACGCATGTCGATCACATCGACGCGCCGGCTGTGCGCGACGATGTCACGCTCGGTCGCCGCCAACAGTCCCAATTTCGGGTCCATCGGTGCGCCGTCCCCCAGGTAAACGGTCCAGCCGCCCGGGGCCCGAAAGTATAACCCCTCCAGCGCGCCGTAGTAAACGGCGACCAGGTCCGGTCGGGCGGCGTGGAGCGCCTTCAGGTTGGTCAGCACCTGCGGGCGCAGCCGACCGTCCGGGGCCACGGCCGCGCCGTTCACATCGACCAGTGACAGCGGCGGTGAGTCACCGACCATCGGGAGCGGCGTGCCGTCGTCCGCCAGCCAGACCGTTGTCGTGACCGCCTGCCATGCAACCAGCGGAGCATACTCACGCACGTCGATGATCACCTGGTCCGGCAGCCGCAGGTGCACGCTGGCGGCCGCGACGCCCGGCAGCGCATCGATGCGCGCGGCGGCCGCGGCCGGGTGGATGTAAAAGAGATTTCGCTGGTCCAAAGCGCTGGCGGCATACACCGCTTCGGCCGGCACCCGTTGGCAGCCCCGGATTTGCGTCGCCGCCGCGGAGACGGTGAACGGGCTGCTCTGGGACAAGCGGGCGAATCCCACAATCAGCGCGATGATGACCAGCCCCACGCCCAGCCGCCGCCCAACTGCGCGCGGGTTCTTGGGAGCGGTCAGAAGCGTCTTGAGCCACTGAAATACCGGTCTGGTCGCCTTGTCCGGGAGCGCGTCGACGCGTTGCACCGCCGCCTGGGTGCGCCGCACCTGGGTGCGCCGCTTGGGTGGCGGTTGACGCCAGGCCGGCTGGGCCGGTTGCGCCGTCTCGGCGGGTACCGCCGACCTTTTCTTGCGCCGACTGGTGATCATTTGACTCAGCGTCCTTTTCCCCAAGTGTCTTGCGCCGTAACTACTCAGCCTGTCATTGCGAGGAGCGTAGTTTGCGACGAAGCAATCGGGATTGCCGCAATCTCCGCGTTCAGTGCCAGGAGATTGCGGCAATCTTGATTGCTTCGCAAAAAACGCTCGCAATGACACGGCGGCTGAGTAGTTACCTTGCGCCGGACTATCCGGCCGGCATTGCCCCGTTGTATGCCGTCAGGGAACGCCCGCAATCGGTGTGACGCTCCAGGGCCAGCTCGATCAGGCGATCGATCAATTCTCGGTATGGGAGGCCGCTGGCCTCCCATAGTTTCGGGTACATGCTGATCTCGGTGAAGCCGGGCAAGCTGTTGATTTCGCTCAGGTACAGTTCTCCCGTCACGCCGTTCAGCAGGAAATCCACTCGTGCCAGCCCGGCGCCATCAATGGCCCGAAAAGCCCGCACCGCCAGTTCTTGCACCTGAGCCGCGATGTCGGCCGAGATAGGCGCCGGGATCAGCAGTTGCGATTTGCCGTCGATGTACTTGGCGGCGTAGTCGTAAAACTCGTTGGATGCCACGATCTCGCCCGGCGCCGACGCGATGGGGTCATCGTTGCCCAAGACGCTGCACTCGATCTCCCGCGCATTGGGCACCGCCTCTTCGACCAACAGCTTGCGATCGTAGCGGGCGGCTTCGTCGAGCGCGGCTCGCAGGCCATCCCGATCACGCGCCTTGCTGATGCCGATGCTGGAGCCCAGGTTCGCCGGCTTGACGAACATCGGGTAACCCAGCGCGGCTTCCAGCCCGTTGAGCACAGCCTCCGGCTCGGCTTCCCACGCCTTGCGCTTGACCGCCCGCCCGGCCGTGACCGGCAGACCGTGGGCTGCAAACAGTTCTTTGCTGGCGATCTTGTCCATGGCCAGCGCGCTGGCCAGCACCCCGCACCCGACGTAAGGCACGCCAGCCAATTCGAACAGCCCCTGGACCGTGCCGTCCTCACCGTAAGGGCCGTGCAGCACCGGGAAGATCACATCCAGCGGCGGGAAGGCCTCGCCGGTCGCGCCGGGCACTAACTCTCGACCGGTCGTGGCCGGGTGCGTCGCGGCCAGTCCTGTGTCAAGAGTGGCGCTCCTGCCGGCAGAGAGCACGGCCATCGGGTCGCCGCTCGTCAGCCACTGGCCCGCATGGGTGATGCCCAGCGGCACCACGTCATACGCCTCCCGGTCGATCGCGGCCATGATCGAGCGCGCCGATGCCAACGAAACCTCGTGCTCGCCGGAACGACCACCGAAAATCACACCCACTCGTATTTTACGCTGCATAGGGTCGCTTTCACAATAGGACATATTAGCTACAAAATTGACCGCGGTCAGGTCTTTGCTGGAAGACTCTTCTTGTATCCGCTCAGTTTTTCGGGGCATAGTGAGATTTTTTCACCTTGTCACCCCTTCACCTTGTCACCTTGTCAAGTATATAAAGGCCCGAACGGCGGTCGTGTAGCCCACCTGCCGAGAAACAGGATCTCCGGGATCAGGGTCAGGCCGAACTGCTGGTAAACCCGCGCTCGCATCAGCTCGATCAGGTCGAGCACGTTCGCGGCGAGCGCGTCGCCGGTGTTGATGATGAAGTTGGCATGGCGAGGCGAGATCTGCGCGCCGCCGATGCGATGACCCTTGAGCCCAACCGCTTCAACCAGTCGCCCCGCGTGATCCCCCGGCGGGTTGCGAAAGATGCTGCCGGCGCTGGGCGCCACCGGTTGGCTGGCCCGCCGGTGGGCCAGGAATGTGTCGGCCCGGGCGGTCATTGCTGCTACGTCGCCCCGGGTCAGGTGGAACCCGACGGCCACCACGATGGGGCAACCGCCCCCGCCGCCGATCCCCTCGTCCGCCAACAGGCATTTCAGCGCACTGCTCCGGTAGGCAAACGCCAGATCGGCCGGGGTCAAGGCGCATGGCGCCTGGCCGCCGTAGGACACCTGGGCCCAGGCCAGGTTGCCGGCGATGTCGCCGCCGTGCGCTCCGGCGTTGCCGATCACCGCGCCGCCCACCGTGCCGGGCACGCTCACGGCCCACTCCAGGCCCGACCAGCCGGCCCGCACGGTCCAGCGGGCCAGTCCCGCCAGCGTCACGCCTGAATCGGCCACCACCTGTGGCAAGTGGCCCGCGAGGACCGGCCCGGTGACGTGCTCTCGGATGTTGCGGGTTTGGTTGGCGATGACCAGACCCGCGATCCCCGCGTCGCTGACCAGCACATTGCTGCCGCCCCCCAGGATCGTCATCGGGATCGCATGGGTCGCCGCCAGCGCCGCGATCCGCACCAGTTGTGAGCCGTCGTTCACCGCCGCATAAAGGTCGGCCGGGCCGCCGATGCGGAAGGTGGTGTGGTGGGCCAGTGGCTCCCCGGTTATCACGGTGACGCCCAGCGCTGCTGCATCGGTGCAGAGCCGCTTGTACCGGGCAATCTGCGCAGGGCCAGGGCCGTCCGGCGGCAATGACGTAGTTGCTGTCATCATACTTCCTTGCCCCTTCGCTCCCTTGCTCCCCCGGTATCCTCATACGAGGGCACGGTCGGGAGACCGGCCCCAGCGTAATCAAAACCTTCCGCAATCTGCATTCCGAAATCCGCAATCATTCCAGCCCCTCGCCCTCACGCTGGCCTAAACCCTCCAGCATGAGCTTGCCGACCAGGTTGCCGTCCCCCGCGCTCATGGTGATGACCACGTCCTCCGGTTCCACGTGCGCCAGCAGGTGCTCGGCCGTGGCCTCGATGCTGCCGGTGTACTGGGCGGCCGGGTGATCGATCTGCGCCAGCAGAAGCTGGCTGTGCATTCCCAGGTCGATCTTCTCGCGGGCCGCGTAGATGTCGAGCAGCAGCACCTGGTCGGCGTCGTCGAAGCTGTGCGTGTAGTCGGTCAACAGCGCCTTGGTGCGGCTGTAGGTGTGCGGCTGGAACACCGCCCAGATGCGGCGGGTCGGGAAGCGCAGCCGGGCCGCGGCCAGTGTCGCGGCGATCTCCGTGGGATGGTGGGCGTAATCGTCGATCACCGACACCCCATCCGCCTCGCCGATGAACTCGAACCGGCGCCCGGCGCCCTGAAAGTCGTGCAGCATCAGGGCGGCCCAGTGCGGCGCGATGTGGCGCCAGTGGGCCGCGGCCAGCGCGGCCAACGCGTTGCGGACGTTGTGCCGGCCCGGCGTGACCAGAGAGAAGTCGGCGATCTTCTCTCCCTGGAACCACACTTCGGCATCCAGTCCTCCGAGCGCGTTGGTAGTCAGGGCGCGAGCTTGCCAATCAGCGTCGGCAGAGAAACCGTAGGTCCGCACCGTAACCCCTGGTGGGGCGGCGGCGTGCAATGCCAGCGCGCCGGGGTCGTCGGCGCATAGGAGTAGCAGCCCATCGGCCGGCAACTGCCCCACGAATTGGCGGAAGGCGTTGCTGCAAGCGGCCGGCGTCGGGTAGCAATCCACGTGATCCCATTCCACGTTGGTGACGATCGCGATCTCCAGCGGCAGGCCCAGGAACATGCCGTCGTACTCGTCCGCTTCGATCACGAAGGGGCCGCGGCCGGCGCGGGCGGCCACCTGTGACGTGGGCATCCCCTCAGCCGGGCCCACCGCTATGCGCCCGCCCACGATGAAGCTGGGATCCAGCCCGGCGCGCAGCAGGATGATGGCGATCATGCTGGTGGTCGTCGTCTTGCCGTGCGTGCCGGCCACGCCGATGCCATGTTGGCCCTCCAACAGTGGCCCCAGGAACTGGGCGCGCTTGACCACTGGGATGCCGGTGGCGCGCGCGGCGCTCACTTCGGCGTTGTCTGGCGGCACGGCCGAGGAGATCAGCACCAGGTGGGCGCCGGCGATGTGAGCGGGATGATGTCCGCGATAGATCGTGGCGCCGCGCGTGGCCAGATCCGCGGTGGCGTCGTTGGGCCGCTGGTCGGAACCGGAGACGGTGTAGCCTTTTTCCAACAGCAGCGTGGCGATGGCGGACAGCCCCGCGCCGCCGATCCCGACCAGGTGGATGTGCACCCCAGCGCGTTCGGCGGCGGGGCAGGTCAACCGGTCGGCCCAGGATGGGCGCTCTTGTGGGCGAGAATCAGTTTGCGATGGCATGGCGAGAACTCACTTCAATACCCGCATGATCAACATGAAAACCGCCAGCCCGATCAGATAGGGCCAGGTCAAGACGTTGGGCGGCAACACCTTCCAGGCCAGGTCATAGAATTGGCTGTAGTCCTGGCTGATGTCCAGGAAGGGCCAGTTGGCGTCGCCCAGGTAGAACCACAGGCTGCCGGCGAACAGATAACCGTTCAGCAGGCCGGCGCCCAGGCTAAACACATGGTTGGCGCCTTTGCCCGGAAAACTCAAAGTCTCGCCCTGGTACGAGATGAAGACGATGCCGATCAGAAATGCACAGAAGATCAGCGCCTTGACGGTGGCCTGGGTCACCGGGCTGTCGCCTGCCAGCGCGACCAGCAGTTTGTCGAGCTGCACGTGGAACTGCTGGTCGATGAACACCAGCACCCACAGCCCGATCAGCAGCATGGTGGTGATGCCCAGTTCGCGCGCGTAGCCCCGGACGATGCCGACGACCCCGAACAGGGCGATCATCACCAGGAACACCAACTCGATCGGTCCCATCGGTTTACCCCTTCTTGGCAGGTCGGTTGCTGAAGCGGGTGGCCAGAAGCACGAAGAGCGCGATGATGACGACGATGATGATGGCCAGAGTCCGGTCGCTGAGCGTTTCTGTGACAAGCCGCGATATCTGGTCCAGCAAACCTGCGCCCGATGCGGACGTTGCCACGGTTGGGGCCGGGCTGGTGACCCTTTCGCCGGTCAGGAAGAAGGGCAACGGCAATGACGAGTCCCCATCCGGGATCAGCGCTCGCACCAGGTAGGCGCTGATCAGGTAGCCGTTCGCCAGTCCGACCACCAGACTTGGGACTGAAGCCCGGCCTTTGAACCACTTGGCGTTGCTCACCAGGAGACCGATCAGCACCAGGAGTGCGAAAGCCAGCGCCAATCCCAGCCCGGCGCCCCCCTCACGCACCAGTGGCGTGACCTCACCCATCGATTCGATGACCTGGTCGATCGCCTCGCTCTTGTTGCCACTGCCACCCAACGCCTGCAACCCGCCCGCCAGGACGAACCGGATGCCGAAGTTCAGGCCGTTGATCGCGCTGCCGATCTTGTCCGCCTGCCGGTTGATCAAGGCCAGCCCGAACATGACCACGCCGGCCATGAAAACGCTGGCTTTGGTCCCGCGCTGATAGCCGAGGACGCCGAAAATGGCCATGATGGTGGCGAGTACGAGTTTTCATGTCAACATCCGGCTAGTTCACGTAATTCGCGGGCAATGCTAATTGCCGCGTCCGGCCGGGCCAGTGCCCGGGCAGCTTGTCTCATCTCGGCCAGGCGCTCTGGCGCACCCAGCAATTCTACGACCACCGACGATAACCGGCCTGGGAGGTCACTATCTGCCACGACCACGGCCGCGCCGCGGTCGGCCAGATAAGCCGCGTTAGCGTCCTGATGTTGGCCGGCGAACGGGTAGGGTACCAGGATGCTGGGCAGCCCGACCGCCGGGAATTCCCCCAAGACCGATGCGCCAGCCCGGGCCACGACCAGATCCGCGGCAGCCAGCGCCTGGACCATCTCCTCATGTAGATAGGAATCAGGATGATACCATCTTTGCAACGTTTCTGGCAACTCGGCTGCCGCGCGCGAAACCCACTCCCAGTCCAGACTCCCGCTGATGTGCACGATCTGGCAGTGGGCCAGCAACGTCGGCAGGCCCGCGACCACCGCCTGGTTGATGCTGCGCGCTCCCCGGCTGCCGCCAAAGACCAGCAGCGTGGGCCGGTCCTCGCGCAGTTGCAGGGCCGCGCGGGCGCTTGCCCGATCGATCGTCAGCAGCTCCGGCCGCACAGGATACCCGGTCACCACCGCCTTGCCCGGGAAATAGGGCGTCACCTCCGGGAAGGAAACCGCGACGCGGGCTGCCAGCCGGCTGACGACCCGGATGGCCAGGCCGGGGGTCAGATCGGGCAGATAGATCAGTACCGGGATCCGCTGGCGCCACGCGGCCCAAGCCACCGGCGCAGCCACGTAGCCGCCCGTGACGAAGACGACGTCGGGGCGGAATTCGCGGAGCAGGGCGGCGCATTGGGCCGCGCCCTGCCCCATGCGGGCCAGATTGCGGGCCACGATCCAGGGCGCGCGGCCCCGGATTTGGCCGGTCGTCACCGCCCTGAATGGAATCCCGGAGCGGTGGGCCAGTCCCTCCTCGATTCCACCCGCCTCGCCGACGTAGCACAGGTTGATCAGCTCGTCAGTTTCAGCGCCGGCTGGTGTTCCTGGACGCTCGATCCGTCCGCCCTCCTGGCTTGCGGGCCTGGCTACGGGTCGCAGTCTCCTGCCCCCTGCCCCCTGCCCCCTGCCGCCTGCCCCCTGCCCCCTGCCGCCTGCCCCCTGCCCCCTGACCCCTGTCACCTGCGGACTTGCGCTCGACGGAACGGGCTGTCTTAGAGCGCTGACCACGGCCAGAATCGGGTACACGTGGCCGCCAGTTCCCCCACCCGAAAGCAAAATGCGCATAGGGCGCCTTCTTTTCCGTAGCGGCTCTCGAGATGCTCAACAAAAGGCCCATCGCAGCCATGCAGGACACCATCGATGAACCACCATAACTCATGAACGGCAACGGCTGGCCGGTTGCCGGGATCAACGCTAACGACGTGCCGATGTGGACGATGGCCTGAGTCAAGACCCAGGTCACAATGCCGATGGCAGTCAACCCGCTGAACTGATCGGGCGCGTTCAACGCGATCCCCAGGCCGCGATAGCCAAAGGCCGCGAACAACCCCACCACAGTGACGGCGCCGATGAAACCCAGGTCGTGTCCGATATTAGTGAAAAGATAGTCGCTCCACAGCAGTGAGATGGCCCACTTGTCCATCCACTCGCTGGGGTCGGCGCCGAAACTGATCCTGAAGCCCCGATGCAGCATCCTCATGCTCGTGGCGATGTCGTAGGAGGCATGACTGGGATCAGATAGCGCCCTCCACCACGCCTGAATGCGGGCAAAGCCGTAATCGGATTGCCATAGGAGCAGCAGCAGAACGACTGATCCGATGGCGCCCACGATCAGCAGTTGTTTGATGTCGCCGCCGCCCACGAAGAAGATGGTGACGCCGATGGTCAGGAGGACGATCGCGACGCTGAAGCTGGGTTCCATGATCACCAAGGCGGCCACCAGCCCCATCAGGATGGCGAACGGGATCAACCCGCCCTCCACCTCAGCCAATTGCTTGCCCTTGGAGGACACCCAGGCTGCCACGTAGATCACGACGGCCAGTTTGGCGGCCTCGCTGGGCTGGACCCGCCCGTTGAACAGGGTGCGCTGGGCGTTATTCACTTCGTCCCCAAAGATCAACACGGCGACCAGCAAGACCAGGGCCACGAGCATGATCGGGATGGCCATCCGCTGCCAGAACCGGTAGGGGATGTTTGCGGTCACAAACAAGGCGCCGATGCCCAACGCAATCCACATGATCTGGCTCAAGAAGAAATGCGCGCCGGCCTGCACGAAACTCGCGCTGTAAACCATCACCAGCCCCAGGGCCAGCATCGTGGCCAGGATGGCGATCAACGGATAATCCAGCCCCCGCGCAACGGTCATGGTCGCCCTTTTACCCGGCGATGCTGCGCGCTTGCGCTGGCGTTGGGTGACGGCGCTCGTGGTTTGTTGGTATTTGGTCATGGCAAGTCCTCCACAAGCGCCCGGAAGTGCCGGCCGCGCGCGGCGAAATCGACATAAGCATCAAAACTGACGCCACCCGGCGCCAACAACACCACGTCGCCCGGGCCGGCGATATCGGCCGCGGCCACGACCGCTGCGGGCAGATCGGCGCACCGGGTCACCGGCGCCGGCGGGACGCCGGTCTCGCGTTGGTGGCGAGCCAGCGCATCGCTGATCAGGTCGGCCGCTTCGCCGAACAACACCACGTGGCGGGCGCGTTGGTGGATGACCCGCGCGCACTCGTCCCAAGGCAACTTCTTGTCCCGACCACCGGCCAGCAGCACGAGCGGCTCCGTGAACGATCGCAGTGCGGCCACGGTGCGTTCCGGGGCAGTGGCGATGGAATCGTTGACCCACAGCACGCCGTCCCGTTGCCGCACGATCTCCAGCCGGTGCTCGACCCCGCCGAAACTGGTTGCGACTGCAGCCATGGCGTTGGCGTCGGCCCCGGCCGCGCCAGTCAGGCAACTGGCAGCCAGGATGTTGGCCAGGTTGTGCCGGCCGCGCAGGCGCACGTCCCGCATCCGGCAGATCTCGCCCTCGGGCTCCCCGGCCTGCCGCCAGATCAGCGTCTCGCCCCGGAGAAATGCGCCGTTGGGCAGCTCATCGGTCATGCTGAAACCGATCCGGGCCGCGTGGATCGGGAAGTAGACCTCCGACTGGCCCTCGCCCGCCGCGATTTGACAGCGGCCAGCCCGCAGCCACGGTCCGGTGTAGGCATCGTCGGCGTTCAGCACGCATGTGTCGCCCCTGGACTGGTCACGCAAGATGTTGGCCTTGGCCGCCGCGTAGTGGCTCATGGACGGATGCCGGTCCAGGTGGTTGGGCGTGATGTTCAGCACCGCCGAGATGGCCGGGCTGCGATCGCACAGCTCCAACTGAAAGCTGGACAGCTCCATGACCACCTTGTCACCGGGGCCAATGGCGTCCAGCCGGTCCAGCAATGGCGTGCCGATGTTGCCGCCCACGTGCACCGTGAAGCCGGCGGCTTCCAACATCAGCCCCACCAGCGTCGTGGTGGTGGTTTTCCCAGCCGAGCCGGTGATACCGATGACCGGCTCGGGACAATGGCGCAGGGTGAGTAGTCCGTCGTTGCTCAGCGGAATCCCCCGGGCCACGGCTTCTTGCACGATGGGGATGGCTGGCGAGACGCCGCCGCTCAGGCAGAGCAGGTCGATCTTATCCAAGAGCGTCACCGGGTGGCCACCCAGGACGCAGCGTAAAGCCGACTCCGGGCCGCTCGCTGGGGCGCGTTCGGCCGCGTACCCTTCCAGATCGGCGCGGGCGTCGACCAACTGTTCGGCCGGCCGCAAGTCGCTCAGGGTCACTTGGGCGCCGGCCGCCAGGAAGAAACGCGCGACTGCCAACCCCTGGCGGGCCATGCCCAGGATCGCCACGTGTCGATCGGCGTAGTGCGCCTCGCCCAGCGTGCCCCGGCGGTTCATAATCCGGCCCCTGACACCCTCTCGCGCGGTATTCTGGGCTGCACCCCCGCGGCGGTGACCGCCGGGAGCACGAGCCAGGCGCCTGGCCACAATGCCTGGAAGCGTTCGGTGAGGGCCTGGGCCCAGGCGGCTGCTTCCTCACGCTCCACAGCCCAATTGCGATAGCTAACGCGCACCTCGGTGCCCTGCTCGGCCAGGGTGCCGTCGGGCTGGGGCTTCAAGGGCAGGCATCGCCGCGGGCCAGGGCCGCGTCCAGCTCGCCGCGCAGCGGGCCGAGCGCGTTCAAGATCAGCCCGCCCGGACTGGCTTTGCTCGGGGGGGGCGCGTATGAACGACCTCGGGGGGCGTTTGCCTCCGGCGGTAGGAGGCCTCGAAAGTGCGTGATATCGCTCATGACTCTGATTCTTTCCGCAGGTATCCTCTCAATAGTCTAGTCCCTGGTAGCTGTGGCCGGTCTCCTGACCGAGCCACCGTGAGTCTATGCCTCCGCGGTCGTGGTGGCTGTGGCCGGTCTCCCGACCGAGCCACCGTGAGTCCGTGGTGGCGCTGTGGCCGGTCTCCTGACCGAGTCACCGTGAGTCCGTGGTGGCGCTGTGGCCGGTCTCCTGACCGAGCCACCGTGAAGTCCGTGGTGGCGCTGTGGCCGGTCTCCTGACCGAGCCACCGTGAGTCTCTATGCCTCCGCGGCGCTGTGGCCGGTCTCAATCCCCAATCCCCAATCCGCAATCCGCAATCCGCAATCCGCCAAGCGATAAGCCGCAATCCCCAATCACAGCAGCGCCAACGCAATCCCCAGCATCCCCGCCAGGATGCTGATCAAAAAGAAACGCTGCATGACATGCGTTTCGGACCACCCCAGCAGCTCGAAGTGGTGGTGCAACGGCGCCATCTTGAAGATCCGTTTACCCTGCCCGGTGCGCCGCCGGGTCCATTTGAAAAAGCCGACTTGCAGGACGTCCGAGAGCGCCTCAGCCACGAACACCAGGCCCACAATGGGCAGGAGCAACCACTGGCCGGTCATCAGCGCCACGACGGCCAGCGTCGCCCCCAGCGCCAGCGCGCCCGTGTCGCCCATGAACAACTCAGCCGGGTGGGCGTTGTACCACAGGAAGGCGAACAGTGCGCCCACCATAGTGAAACAGAACGACATCAGCGGGTATTGCCCCTGCAGGTGTGCGATGATGCCGTAAATCGCAAACGCCACCGCGGCGGTGGAGCCGGCCAGCCCATCCAGCCCATCGGTCAGGTTCACTGCGTTGGATTCGGCCACGATGATGAACATTGCGATAGGGATGTAGACCAACCCGAGATTGATCTTCTGCTCGATGCCCGGGATCGCGACACTGTGCAGATCCAGGAAGAAGTACAACCCGAGCGCGGTCGCCAGGGCCAG
>PHCA01000011.1:0-20389 GCA_002842085.1 Chloroflexi bacterium HGW-Chloroflexi-1 | reverse complement strand
TTGACCTGGTGCGTGTTCGGCCCTTCGATGCGGATCTGCTTGCCGATACGCCGCCGCTTCAATTCATTGATCAGCGGCCGGCCCCAGATGACCGCCAGCAGGAAAGAGACGGCGGCGAGGGTCAGCGCAAACGACATGGGCGCCCGTTCTAGCATGAAGTGTCAACTCTCTCTCACAAACCTGGTTTCTCCGAGAAACCTGGTTTGTTAATCGTGTCTTCTCAATTTTTCGGGGAATCGCTCGCTGTGGCCGGTCTCCTGACCGAGCCACCGTGGCTCGGTCAGGAGACCGGCTACAGCCACCCCGGATTACGGCTATCGCTGGCTATCGCTTGAGGCTGTCGCTTGAGAGGATACTGTAAATCGTTCATTGCGGACGCGATAGCGTATCCACGATGGTATCCATGGCCGCCGCGCGCGAGCCCTTCACCAGGATTACATCGCCGGGGCGGATCAGACCCTGTAGGACCGCGATCGCGTCGGCGTTGCTGTCGGTCGGGTGCACACAGGCCGGCTTCATGCCGTTGGCCCGCGCCTCTTCGGCGATCCAGCGCGCCCGCGGGCCCACGGTGATCAGCTTGTCGATCACCTGGGCCGCGCGGCCGCCCACCAGGCGGTGCCCTTGTTCTTCGTACGTTCCCAGCTCGAACATGTCGCCCAAGACCGCGATGCTGCGGTGGTCGGCGCTGGCGATATCTTCCATCAGGTTGAGCGCGGCCAGCATGGAGGCCGGACTGGCGTTGTAGGTGTCGTCGATCAGGGTCGCGCCGTGCAGCCCGGGCACGACCAGAATACGCAACTGGCCGCGCACCTCCTGTAGCCCGGCGATGATCTCGGTCCAGCTCAACCCGTCGACCAGGCCCACTGCCGCGCCGCGCAGCGCCGTGTGGACACTGTGTCGGCCCAGCAGCGGCAGCCGGAGGTGGAACGCCTCCCTGCCGTAATGGCACCGGAAGCGGATCCCCTCCAACCCTTGACTGGCGATCTCGTCGGCCCACAGGTCGCTGGCTGGATTCAGCCCGTAAGTGAACACGCGCGCCCGGGTCAGCCCGGCCATGCCGCGCACCAACGGTTCATCGGTGTTCAGGATCGCCACACCGCCTTGTTCGGCCGGGGGCAGCGCCTGCACCAGCTCGGCCTTGGCTTGCGCGATCCGCTCGATGCTACCCAGCCGCGCCAGGTGAGATGGTCCCACGTTGGTCACTACACCGATGCGCGGCCGCGCCATCTCGCACAGGTGAGCGATCTCGCCGACCGTGTACATGCCCATCTCCAGGACGACTCTCCGGTGTTCGGGCGTCAGGCGCAGCAGCGTCAACGGCAGGCCGATCTCGTTGTTGAGGTTGCCTTCGCTGCGCAAGGTCGCATAGCGCTGCGCCAGCACGTTGGCGACGATCTCTTTGGTGGTGGTCTTGCCCACGCTGCCGGTGATGGCGATGACCTCGGCCGACATCTGCGCTCGCCAGTGTGCGCTCAGCTTTTGCAGGGTGGCCAGGCTGTCGGGGACGACGAAAACACATTTCGAATTTCGAATTTCGAATTTCGAAATTTCAGGATATGGCCCGCTACACTCCACAATCCAGCAATCGGCAATCGGCAATCGGCAGTCTGCCACCCCGCGCGGTTCTGCGATGGCAGCGACGGCGCCACGGGCGAAAGCGTCGGACAGGTAGAGGTGGCCGTCGGTCTTCTCGCCGCGCAGCGCGACAAACAGGGCGCCGGGTTGGGCCGCCCTGGAGTCGATGACTACGGCTGTGATCGGTTGATCGGCCAGGCTGGCTGGCACGGCCTCCGAGACGCCGATCAGTCCTTGCCACACATCGGCGAATTTCAGCATGGGCCTCCTGGATAATGGGTCAAGGAAATTTTCTCAAGCGACAGCCTCAAGCGATAGCCAGCGATAGCCGTAATCCGGGGTGGCTGTGGCCGGTCTCCTGACCGAGCCACGGTGGCTCGGTCAGGAGACCGGCCACAGCGAGCGATTCCCCGAAAAATCGAGAAGATACAGTCAAGGCTTCTGGCTATCTGGCGGGATCCCCAGGATGCGAACGGCATCCCCCGCCACCTGCCCGAAGACAGGTACGGCGACGTGCTCGGCCCATCGCGAGCGCTTGGGCTTCACCAGCTTGACCAGGATCACGATTTGCGGGTCGGCCGCGGGCAGGAAGCCCACAAAGCTGGTGATGGTGTCCTGAGACGTGTATCCTTGTTCGGTCGGTATCTCGGCAGTGCCGGACTTGCCGGCCACCTGATAGCCGGGCGCCAGGTCCGGATAGGCCGAATTGTCGATGGTGTAGACCATCATCTCGGTTAGCGTGCGGGCGGTCTCGGGCGTGATCGGATAGCCGAGCACGCGCGGCGGCAGGTAATAGACCTGGCCATCTTTGATCAGGCCCTTGACGACCTGCGGCTGCAGCAACGTGCCGCCGTTGGCGATGGCCGCGACCGCGTTGATCATCTGCAACGTGGTGACGGAGATGCCTTGCCCGAAAGAGTTGGCGGCCTGATCGAAACAGCTCCAAAGCGGATTGCCCGGTTCTGTGACGATCCCGTAGCCCTCGAAGTTCAAATCGACTTCGGTCAACTTGCCGAACCCGAACTTGTGCACGTAGCGGTAGAAGGTTTCGGCGCCCATGTCCTGGCAGATCTGCGCGGTCACCACGTTGACCGATTTCGCCAGCGCATCGCGGACGGTGAGCTGGCCGTATTGCTTGAGCTCGGCGTTGCGGATGAAGCGGTTGCCGATTTGCAGATAGCCCTTGTCCTCGAAGACCGTGTCCGGTGTGATCTGCCCGGAATCCAGGCCGGCGGCCATGGTGATCAGCTTGAACACCGATCCGGGCTCGTAGATCTGGCTGACGGCCGAGTTGACCCAGGTTTCCTGATCGACATCCGAATAGTGGTTCGGGTCAAAGGACGGCTGGTTGGCCAGCGCCAGTATGCCGCCGGTGCGCGGGTCCATGACGATGATCGTGCCGGCTTCCGCCTCGTCGAAGCTCAATGCTTCGGCCAGATGCTTTTCCACCAGGTGCTGGAGCGGCGCGTCCAGGTGCAACACCAGGTCGCGGGCGCCCGGAGATGGCAGGTATAGCTGCCATGCATCCGGCATGGGTTCCGACTTGCCGGGAAGCCGTTGCGTCCACGGCAGGTCGTCGCGCAACCAGGGGTCGTAGCTGGCTTCCACGCCATAAACGCCGACCAACGAGTAATTGGTAAAGCCGACGATGTGGGCGGCCAGCGGCCCGAGCGGATAGGCGCGCACGCGGCGGGGCGCGCACCACGCCAACTCCGGTTTTTGGAGTGCCTGGACTGCCTGGCACTGGGCTTCGGGCGCGTCTTTGGACAGCGTTACCACTGTCAGGTGGCTTTGCGCCAGTTGCGCCTCGATGTCGGCCACCGGCGCGGCGCTGGCTTGGGCCAGTTCGGGGACCAGGGCCGATGCCGTGTTCGAGCGGCTGAACTGCCAGGGATTGGCGTAGATTTCCCAGACGAAGTTATCGGCCGCCAGCAGCAACCCGCTTCGATCGACGAACCGCCCCCGGCTGATTTTGGCCGCTTGGGAACCGGTGGCGTCGGCGTCGGATGCTCCGCCGAACAATTGCCAATGGACGAGCCTGGCGATCACTAGCAGCGTGATCACCAGAAAGACCGCGATGAGCAAGCGGGCGCGGCTGGCCAACAGGTGTTTGGGATCAGCAGCCCCGCGCGCATCCTCCGCCTCGGGCCGATCTGACATCGGCACAGGCGCTATCGAGTCATCATAGCTCTTCCAACGGGTTTCTCTGCTCATAGGGCCTAACCCGTGAGTATCTTGCTTTCTGTGCAAGGATTTGTCTATCGACTTGCCCCGCTTTGGTTCCGGCTCGTCCGGGTCAGGTCATTGCATGGTGAAGGCCAATGCCGCCCTGGTAGGAAGCCACCCGGTCAGGCGCTGCCAAAGTTGCTGTGCGCCCTGATCGCCGGTAGTGCGTGCGCCCGGTGTGCCGCGTGTGAATTCCGGCACTGTGACATAGACCGGTTGTCGACCGGGCGCCATGCCCTGCAGCTGGGCCTCGCGCTCGATGTACGCTGGCGCATTCCACTGGGTGACCTGTAGCAGCAGGCCGGCGTTCGCGCGTTCGATCTCGACCGCCTCGGCTTTGATCGTCGCTGTTGCGCTGTCGATGTCCGAGATGGTGCTGATCTGCCATACGTAGACGCAGGTCAGCGCGCTGATGGCCACCAGAACCGTCACGAACTTCATCAGCCTGGAATTGGGCTCGGCCAGCAACCCTTGCCATGGAATATTCCAAGCGACCCAGGGCAGCGCTTGTGGCAACCGAGGTTGCTGCAAAGAGGTTTGATTGATCATAATCCGGCTCCTCGTGTCAGGTCATAGTCGTTTAGCGATGCGGCAGCCCCGTTCACACCCGCTTGTATTCTACGCTTCAGAGGACCGCTTACGCAATAGGAAATAATAACTAAAAAACTGACTGCGGTCAGGTTCTTCTTGCTATACTGAGCGGAAATGAATTCAGTGCATTGGGTCATTGCGAGGGCCTCGCTGTGGCGAGGGCCTCGCTGTGGCGAGGAGCGTCCGATTGCGGCAATCGAGATTGCTTCGCAAAAAACGCTCGCAATGACAGCTTGCGGTTCTGGCTTCTAATGCACTCGTTTGATTTCCGACCAGTATATGTAGGGCCGTTCCAGAAAAATAGATGTCCCATCAGGTCATAGTCGTTCGGCGATGCGGAGTTTCGCACTCCGGCTGCGCGGGTTGTGGCTGATTTCAACCGCGCCTGGCCGAATCGGCTTGCGCGTGATGGCTCTGAGTGTTGCGTGATGCCTGCAACGGCAGATGGGAAGATCAGGCGGGCACAGGCAGTCACGCGTTTCCTGTTGGATGAACAGTTTGACGACCCGGTCCTCCAAGGAATGAAATGTGATGATGGCGAATCGGCCGCCGGGCGCCAGCAATGTCACGATCTGCGGCAGGACTGCTTCCAACGCGCCCAGCTCGTCGTTGACCCGGATGCGCAGGGCTTGAAATATCCGGGTGGCCGGGTGAATGCGCTCCCGGCCGCGTTGGCTTCCGATCGCCCGGCCCACCACGTCGGCCAGCGCCGTGGTCGTCCGGATCGGCCGGGCCGCGACGATGGCTCGGGCGATGCGCCGGGAACGGGGCTCCTCGCCATACCGGTAGATGACATCGGCCAGCGCATCTTGGGGCCAGTGGTTGACGATCTCGGCGGCTGTCAGCGGGTTGCCGGGGTCCATGCGCATGTCCAGCGGTCCCTCGACCTGGAAACTGAAGCCCCGTTCCGCTTCGCTCAACTGAAAGGACGAGACGCCCAGATCTAGCAAGAGGGCGTCTACCTGCGCGAATCCGTGCGCGGCCGCGACCGTGGCCAACTGGCTGAAACTGGCCTGCGCTAACACCGCCCGATCGCCGAAGGGCGCCAGGCGCACCTGCCCCCGGGCGATGGCGGCCGGGTCGGCATCCACCCCTAGCAACCGGCCCCCTGGTCCTGTGGCTTGCAGCAGCGCTTCGGCGTGTCCGGCGCCGCCCAACGTGCCGTCGATGCAACGGGCATCAGGGGCCAGCGTCAATCCGGCGAGCGTCTCGGGCAGCAAGACAGGGATGTGTTCCACGGTCACAAGCTCAACGCCAGCTCCGACAGTTTCGTGGTGTCGTCGCTGCTGTCTCTGCCCTGAGCCAATACCCGGTCGCAGGTCTCCTGCCAGCGCTCCCGGCTCCAAATTTCCACGTGATCGTTGTTACCCAGGATCACCACGTCGCTGCCCAGGTCCGCGAAGCGACGCAACGATGCGGAGATCAAGACCCGGCCCTGGCGATCCAGCTCGTACTCAGTGGCGGAGAAAACGAAGCGGCTGGCGTTGCGGATGGTGGGGCGGGCCTGGTTGGCCTGGGCCAGGCGCCCTGCCATGTCTTCCCAGACCGCCTTGGGATACACGTTGAGCTGGCCGTCCATGCCGCGGCCGATGAACACCGTTTCGCCGAGCTCCTCCCGGTGCCTGGCGGGGATGAAAACGCGACCCTTGGTGTCCAGGGTGTGTTCGTACTCGCTGCAAAACATCTCAACGGTCCTCGCAATCGAAAAAACGGATCTTTATTTGACCCAGTGATAGCTACATATTCCCCCACCGAGCACCACTTTTCCCCACCGCGCCATTCTAACCCATAATGCGTACGTTGTCCAGCCCCCAGCGGGCTAATTCGCGATAATTTAAGGTTGAGTTTTTCAAACCGCTGAGTATCTGTCCCGATCAACCACGGCGGCTAAATTTGACAACCAGGGTGTTCAAGGGTATAATTACCAATTGCTGTCTAAAGACCACAGATGGTGATGGTGTCTAGCCGTCTCCTGCATACTCCCCGCGCTCTCAGCGACCGAGGCACACCAAGTCGGTTGGCGACTTGGTTTTTTGTATTTCTAAACAAGGAGTGGACATTTCATGATGCATCTCCGGACCGGTGGCGATAACGCCACGCGCAAGTCGTACGCGCGCATTCGAGACGTCTACGAACTGCCGCGCCTGATCGAGGTGCAGCTAGACTCATTTCGCTGGTTCCAGACCGAAGGCTTGGAAGAACTATTTGCCGAGATCTCGCCGATTGTAAGCTTCAACAAGAACCTTGAATTGCATTTTGGCTCTCAACCTGGGCCGGAAGGTTTTTGGTTTGGCGAGCCCAAGTATGCCGAGCCGGAATGCCGGGACCGGGACATGACGTTTGCTGCGCCGCTATGGGTGCGCATCAAGCTGGTCAACCGCGAGACGGGCGAGGTCACCCAGCAGAACGTGTTCATGGGTGACTTCCCCTTGATGACCGAAAACGGCACCTTCATTATCAATGGCGCAGAGCGGGTTGTCGTCAGCCAATTGATCCGGTCCCCAGGCGTGTATTTCACCGTGGAGGAGGACCGAGTTACCGATCGGCGGCTTTGTTACGCGAAGTTGATCCCCAACCGCGGCGCCTGGCTGGAGTTCGAGACCAGCAAGCGCGACATCATTTCAGTCAAGGTGGACCGCAAGCGCAAACTGCCGGTGTCGGTGCTGCTGCGCGCCATCGGTTTTGGTTCGGACGAGGAGATCCTCGAGCTGTTCACCGAAGTGGATAACGAGCCGGAACACACCTACATCGCGACGACTCTGGAGCGTGATCCGACCCGCACGCCTGATCGCGCGGATTCGGCGAAAGGCGTGGACGCGGCGCTGCTGGAGTTCTACAAGAAGCTGCGTCCCGGCGACCCACCTACGTTGGACAACGCCAAGAGCTTCATGCAGAATCTGATTTTTGCGCCGCGGCGTTATGATCTGGGCAAGGTGGGGCGGTACAAGCTCAACCGGCGGCTGGACCTGGACGTGCCGTTGTCCCATCGCACCCTCACCAACGACGATTTGGTGGCGGCGCTTCGGCACATGATCCAGATCGACAACGGCGTCGAGGGCAAGGATGACATCGATCATCTCGGCAACCGGCGGGTCAAGACAGTGGGCGAGCTGATCCAAAATCAACTGCGCATCGGCCTGTTGCGCATGGAGCGGGTGGTCCGCGAGCGTATGTCGATCCGCGATGCGGATTTGACGACGCCCCTGTCGTTGATCAACATCCGGCCCGTGGTGGCCGCCATCCGCGAGTTTTTCGGGGGCTCACAGCTCAGCCAGTTCATGGATCAGACCAACCCGCTGGCGGAGTTGACGCACAAGCGCCGCCTCAGCGCGTTGGGGCCGGGTGGTCTGCGCCGCGAGCGCGCCGGTTTCGACGTGCGCGACGTGCATAACAGCCACTACGGCCGCATTTGTCCCATCGAGACCCCCGAAGGGCCGAACATCGGTCTGATCGGCTCGTTGGCGAGCTACGGCCGGATCAACGAGTTCGGCTTCATCGAGACACCCTATCGCCGGGTGCTCAACCGCGTGCCCAATCGCCCCGCCGTGCTGACGGGCAAGATTTTGCGCGAGCGGGTCTCGCTGCCGGATGGCACGTTGTTGGCGGAGCCAGGTACCACGGTGGACGAGGATCTGGCCAGGCGGATCGCCGAGTTGGGCGATGTGCTGCCTGAGTTGCGGATCGTCCCGGAGTTGACCGAGGAGATCGAGTTTCTCTCGGCCGACGAGGAGGACCGCCACGCGATCGCCCAGGCGAACGCGCCGACCGACGGCGAGCGCCATCTCACCGAGTTGCGCGTGTCTGTCCGGCGCAACCAGGAGTTTCTGTTAGAGTTACCTGAGCACATCGACTACATGGATGTGTCGCCCAAGCAGATCGTGTCGGTGTCCGCGGCGCTGATCCCGTTCTTGGAGCACGACGACGCCAACCGCGCGCTGATGGGCTCGAACATGCAGCGCCAGGCCGTGCCGTTGTTGCGCCCTAACGCGCCGATCGTGGGCACCGGGATCGAACGCCAGGCGGCGGTGGACTCGGGCCAGGTGATCGTGGCTTTGAACCCCGGCGAGGTGGTCAAGGCGTGCAGCGACGAGATCGTGGTGCTGGAGGACACCAGCGCCCGGCGCGTGTACCGGCTGCGCAAGTATCAGCGCTCGAACCAGAGCACCTGCATTGATCAACGCGTCGTGGTGGCGAAGGGCGATCAGGTTGAGAAAGGCCAGGTGCTGGCCGATTCCAGCTCTACCGAGATGGGTGAGATGGCTCTGGGTGAAAACGTGTTGGTGGCGTTCTTGAGCTGGGAAGGCGGCAACTACGAAGATGCGATCTTGATTAGTGAGCGCCTGATCCAGGAGGACAAGTTCACGTCGATCCACATCGAGAAGCACGAGATCGAAGCCCGGGACACCAAGCTGGGGCTGGAAGAGATCACTCGTGATATCCCCAACGTCGGCGAGGACGCATTGAAGGATCTGGACGAAAAAGGCGTGGTGCGGGTCGGCGCGGTGGTGGCGCCGGGCGATATCCTGGTCGGCAAGATCACACCCAAGGGCGAGACTGAGCTGAGCCCCGAGGAGAAGCTCCTGCGGGCCATCTTCGGCGAGAAAGCGCGCGAGGTGAAGGATTCCAGCTTGCGACTGCCCCATGGCGAGTACGGCAAGGTCGTGGACATCAAGGAGTTCAGTCGCGACGCGCACCGCGATCTGCCGGCGGGTGTGGAACGCATGGTGCGGGTGAGCGTGGCGCAGCGCCGCAAGTTGATGGAAGGCGATAAGATGGCGGGACGTCACGGGAACAAAGGCGTCATCTCCCGGATCGTGCCGGTAGAGGACATGCCCTTCCTGCCCGACGGCACGCCGGTCGACATCATCCTGAACCCGTTGGGGGTGCCCGCCCGGATGAACATCGGCCAGATCCTGGAGACCCACCTGGGGTGGGCTGCCCAGCGTCTGGGCTTCCGGGTGGAGACCCCGGTCTTCGACGGCGCCCGCGAGCATGAGATCGAGGCCGAATTGGCCCGCGCCTGGTTGGTCGACCGGGCCTGGGAGAAGGCGACCAGGCGGGCCTGGGATTGGGCGCTAGAGCAAGGCTACGAGGAGGAGGATTTCCAGGACGATGACGAGGTGCGCGCCCTGTACCTGGCCGGTTGGTTAGGCGAGCGCGGTTATGACCCTGAACGAGCTTATCGGGATGTGGTTTATGCGCGCCAGGCGATGTTGCGTGAATGGCTGGTCGAGGCGCCCCAAGGTTACGACCCGGACACGTTGTTGTCGTTCCCGGGCGACGACCGGCCGTTGGCGGTGCGCGAAGCTGCCGACGAGATGGCCCGTGTCGTATGTTTGCGCGAATGGCTGAAGTGGGTCGTGCGCGAGCGGATGCGCGCGGTCACGTTGGCGCCGGTCGCGATTGAACCCGAGACCGCTGGCGGGCAGGCCGCCGATGCCGGCGGCGATGCCGCCGATACCGCTTATATCGAGATCCCCGAATCCGAAGCCGAGCGGCAAGCGATCTATGCGGAAATGGAGCGCATCTCGGCGTTGTCGCCGGAAGAGGTGGTGGCAGAGGCGTTACGCATCAGCCGCGCGGAAAATCAGCCGTTGCCCACGTGGGGCAAAACCGTGTTGTACAACGGCAAGACCGGCCAACCGTTCGATCAGCCTGTGACGGTGGGGATCATCCACATGATGAAGCTGCACCACCTGGTCGAGGATAAGGTTCATGCGCGCTCCACCGGCCCGTACAGCCTGGTGACCCAGCAGCCGTTGGGCGGCAAGGCGCAGTTCGGCGGCCAACGTTTCGGCGAGATGGAGGTGTGGGCGTTGGAGGCCTACGGCGCAGCGCACACCCTCCAGGAGATGCTTACCGTGAAGTCGGATGACGTCACCGGCCGCGTGAAGACCTACGAGGCTATCGTCAAGGGCGAGCCGATTGAGTCACCCGGCGTGCCCGAGAGCCTCCGCGTCCTGGTCAAGGAGCTACAATCGTTGGGCCTGGCGGTCGAAGTTGTCGATGCCAAAGAAGAAGTGATCCAGTTCGGCCGCGAAGATATCGAAGAGAGGTTGCCCAACCTGGGCTTCAGCTTGAGCCTGCCCGGGCCGATGAGCAAGGGGCTGGAATGATTGCGGAATATTTTGATTGCGGAATGCGGAATGGGGAATGATTCCGAAGTCCGAAATCTGCAATCCGCAATTCCATAATCTGCAATCCGCAATTCCATAATCTGCAATCCGCAATTCCGAACGGAGGTGTGTGGTAGATCAGACGGAGTTGAAGCGCAGGACGAAGCAGTTTGCGTTAAGCGTCATTCGGCTAGTCCAGTCGTTGCCCAGAGACTCTGTATCGGCAACTATCGGCCAGCAGTTGTTGCGTGCGGGCACTGCGGTGGGAGCCAACTATCGAGCGGCATGTCGGGCGAAGTCAACTGCTGATTTCATTTCCAAAATGGGAACGGTGGAAGAAGAGGCCGACGAATCGCAGTACTGGATAGAATTGTTAGTAGAAGCTGGTCTTCTCAAGGCGGAGCAGGTTGCGGCTTCGATGCAGGAAGCTGATGAACTTGTTGCAATCACTGTCTCGTCCATTCAGACAGCCAGGCTAAAGAAGAGCTCACATTGATTGCCAGGATTCCGCAATCCGCAATCCGCAATCCGAAATGGAGGAAGTGTGGAAGTTAGTGAATTCGATGCTATCCGGGTCTCGTTGGCTTCGCCGGATCAGATCTTGAACTGGTCGCACGGTGAGGTGACCAAGCCTGAGACGATCAACTATCGGACATTGCGCCCGGAACGCGATGGCCTTTTCTGCGAACGGATTTTCGGCCCCACCAAGGATTGGGAGTGCGCGTGCGGCAAGTACAAGCGCATTCGCTACAAAGGCATCGTGTGCGACAAGTGCGGCGTTGAGGTGGCCCATAGTCGCGTGCGGCGCGAGCGGATGGGGCACATCAAGTTGGCCAGCCCGGTCAGCCATATCTGGTACGTCAAGGGTGTCCCCAGCCGCCTGGGTTTGCTGCTGAACATCAGCCCGCGCAACCTGGAGCGCATCCTTTACTTCGCCCAATATGTGATCACCAACGTCGACGAGGACGCCCGCAGTCGCACCATCGCCCGCGCCGAACGGGAGTTGAACATGCGCCTGGCCCGGCAGGAAGGCGAGATTCAGGCCCGCGTCAGCGAGAGCGAGGCGAACCGGGAGACGCGCCTGGCTGATCTGGACCGGCAGGAGGAGCACGAACTGGCAACCCTGGCCGAGCGTCTGGCGGCTGAGTCCGGCGAAGTGATCGCGGCGGGCCAGCGCTTGCAGCAGTTGTTGGACGGTTTCCAGGGCAAGCCGGCCGGATCGGACGTGCGCCTGCCGTGGGCGGCTGAGGGCGATGTGCTGGCGCCGCGTGGCACGGTGGTGACGCGCGCCCAGATGGACGCGTTCAACGAGGCCCTCCAAAACCGCCTGAGCGAAATCGAAGAAACGATCAACAGCGAACGCGCGGCGGTTCGTGACCTGATGGCCGCCCGGCGCGAGGTCGTCCAGCGTGAGATCGAGCAAGCGGTCGACGAGCAGCGCGCGCAGGTCGAAACCCAGAAGGCGCGGATGCGCTCTGATCTTGACGATGCGTTGGTCGAGCTGAAGGAGTTGAGCGAGCGGGAGTTGTTGACCGAAAGCCAGTACCGCGACCTGCAAGATCGGTGGGGCAACGTCTTCCGCGCGGCGATGGGCGCCGAGGCGATCCGTGAGCTGGTGGCCAAGATCAACCTGGACCAGTTGGTCAAGGAGTTGCGCAACGAGATTCAGACCACGCAGTCCAAGCAGCGCAAGAAGAAGGCCGCCAAGCGCCTGCGCGTCGCCGAGTCATTCCGAAAGAGCGGCAATCGCCCCGAGTGGATGGTCATGACCCTGCTGCCGGTCCTCCCGCCCGATCTGCGGCCGATGGTGCAGTTGGATGGCGGCCGGTTTGCCACGTCCGACCTGAACGACCTCTACCGCCGCGTGATCAATCGCAACAACCGCCTCAAGCGGCTGTTGGAACTGGGCGCGCCGGACGTGATCGTGCGCAATGAGAAGCGCATGCTTCAAGAGGCCGTGGATAGCCTCATCGACAACGGCCGCCGGGGCCGCGCGGTCAGCCGCAGCGGGAAACGCAAGCTCAAGAGCCTCTCCGACCTGCTCAAAGGTAAACAGGGACGCTTCCGGCGTAACCTGTTGGGCAAGCGCGTCGACTACTCCGGCCGCTCCGTGATAGTCATCGGTCCGGAACTCAAGCTGGACCAGTGTGGCTTACCGAAGAAGATGGCGTTGGAGTTGTATAAGCCGTTCGTGATGCGCCGGTTGGTCGAGTACAACTTCGCCCACAACATCAAGAGCGCCAAGCGCCTGGTAGACCGGGAGAGTCCCGAGGTCTGGGATGTCCTGGAAGAGGTCACCAAAGATCGCCCGGTGCTGTTGAACCGCGCACCGACATTGCACCGCCTGGGCATCCAGGCCTTTGAGGTGACCCTGATCGATGGCAGCGCGATCCAGATCCATCCCCTGGTCTGTGTGGCGTTCAACGCCGACTTCGACGGCGATCAGATGGCCGTCCACGTGCCGTTGTCGAAAGAGGCGGTGCGCGAGGCCCGGGAATTGATGCTCAGCTCACACAATTTGCTCAAACCCTCTTCGGGTGAGCCGATCGTGGGGCCGTCCAAAGACATGGTTTTGGGCTGCTACTACCTCACCGTGGAGACGCCCAACGCCAAGGGGGCCGGCAAGAGCTTCGTCGATTCCGACGAGGTGCGCCTGGCTTATGATCTGGGAGTCGTCGACCTGCGTGCACCCATCAAGATGCGCTTCACCGATTGGGCCGATGATGTGCTGTTGGAGCAGCTCGATCTACAACCGGACGTGGCCGCGGTGCTGTCTGGGCATGGCCTGCGCACTGCCGGCGATCTGGTGCGCATCTTGCTCACCAAACGGCAGATGTTGCTGCACGATCTGGGGGACAATGTCCTGACCCTGGACTATCTCCGTGAGCGCCTGATCGCGCAGCGCGTGTCGCCGGACAAGCTGCCCCAGACCGGGCTCATCTCTACCACCGTGGGGCGCGTGCTCTTCAACGTGTCCTTGCCCCGGCCTTTGCAATTCATCGACGAGGTCATGGACAAGAAGCGGCTGAACGAGTTCGTCGGCGTTTGTTATGAGCTGATGGGGCCAGAAGTGACCGCCGAGGCGGTCGACGAGATCAAGCGTCTGGGCTTCACCTACGCCACGATCTCGGGCATGACTATCGCCGTGAGTGATATCACTGTGCCTGAGAGCAAGCAGGCCGTGCTCGATGAGACGACGGCGCGGGTCGAGGAAGCCGAGCGCCAGTACCGCCGCGGTCTGATCACCGAGGAAGAGCAGTACAACAAGGTCGTGGAGCTGTGGTCGCGCGCCACGGATGACATCACCCAGGCGGTGAAGAACCTGTTGGATCCGCAATCGGGCCTGGGCGCGATGGCGACTTCCGGCGCGACCAAGGGCGGCATCCAGCCGATCCGCCAGTTGGCCGGTATGCGCGGCTTGATGGCCGACCCCTCGGGCCGCATCATCGCCTTGCCGATCCGTTCGAACTTCCGCGAGGGCCTCACGGCGTTGGAGTACTTCCTGAGCACGCATGGCGCGCGCAAGGGCCTGGCCGACACCGCGTTGCGCACGGCGGACGCCGGCTATCTGACCCGGCGGCTGGTCGACGTGGCCCAGGACGTCATCATCACCTCGGAGGATTGTGGGACGCAGGCCGGCGTCTGGTTTGGCAAAGGGGACGCCATCGCCGTCGGCGAGAAGCTCGGCGAGCGGATCGTCGGGCGGATCTCGGCCGCGCCGGTGGCCGATCCTAAGACCGGCGAGATCCTGGTCGAACGCAACCAAATCATCGATGATCTGGCGTTGCGGGTCATCGACCGGGCGGGCGTTGACAAGGTGTTTGTCCGCTCTCCCATGACGTGCGAGAATCGTTTCGGCCTGTGCCGGTTGTGCTATGGTAGCGACCTGGCCAAGGGCGGGATGGCGAAGATGGGTGAGGCCGTAGGCATCATCGCGGCGCAGTCCATCGGCGAACCCGGCACACAGTTGACCCTGCGCACGTTCCACACTGGCGGTGTGGCCGGCGCCGAAGACATCACCCAGGGTTTGCCACGCGTCGAAGAGCTCTTTGAGGCCCGCACGCCCAAGGGCGAGGCGGCCATCAGCGAAATCGGCGGGATCGTGGATGTTTACTGGGACGACGACGTCCGCAAGCTGAAGGTGACTAACTCCCGCTTGCGCCGCAAGACTCATCACATCCCGGCCGGCTATGAGATGCTTGTCGAAAGCGACGACCGGGTCCAGGCCAACACCTCCATCGCGCGGGCTCTGGATCCCACGGCGGAGCCGCAGGAATTCCTGGCGGTCATGGATGGGCACATCTACATCGAATCGGAAGAAAACGGTGGTTACCGGGCGATCATCCGGCGTGAGGACGTCGAGGAATGGATCAGCGACATCCTGGCTTCGGCCCGCTTGCGGGTGGATAAGGGCGACCGGGTGGAGGTGGGTGAGCAGCTCACCGAAGGCTCCAAGAACCCGCGCGAGGTGTTGCGGATCCAGGGCCGCGAAACGGTGCAGAATTACATGCTCGACGAGGTGCAGAAGGTGTACCGCTCCCAGGGCGTGAACATCCACGACAAGCACATCGAGGTCATCATCCGCCAGATGTTGCGCCGGGTGCGCGTGTTGCGCAGTGGTGACACCGACATGTTGATCGGCGAGCTGATAGACCGCTTCGAGTTCGACGAGGCTAACGCCGCGATCGTCGCGGCGGGCGGTGAGCCGGCGCGCGGCGAACCGATCTTGCTCGGTGTAACCAAGGCGTCGTTGAACACCGATAGCTTCCTGGCGGCGGCTTCCTTCCAGGAGACCACGCGGGTCCTGACCGATGCCGCGGTGCGTGGTGCCAGGGATGTCCTGCGCGGCTTGAAGGAGAACGTCATCATCGGCAAGCTGATCCCCGTGGGCACGGGGTTCGAGACCCGCCGCAAAGTCGTGGAGGCCGTTATCATCGCGCAGGACGCGACCACCATGGCGGAGGATATCCTGTACGGCGAAGACGACGACGAGGCAGAACTTGTCCTCGATGACGACGGCGCAGAACTGGGCCTCGACGACGACACGCGGGTGAGTGAAGCGGACCTGGCCGAGGATTTGGGCCTCGACGACGACACGCGGGTGAGTGAAGCGGACCTGGCCGAGGATTTGGGCCTGATCGACGCGGAGGCGGCTTGATCGAGCGCATTCCTGGCGGGGTCGGTTTCATGCTGGCCTCGCCGGAGTGCTGCTGAAATTAGCAGACGGGCAATTTGACCCGTACCCTGTCCTGTGCTAAACTAAATGTTCGTGGGTTGGTTCAACCCCAGCCGGCTTTCGCGGCGCCTGCTTCAGGGTATCATGCCTGTCCAGGGCGGTATCCGGTGTGAAGACGGCAAACGCAGGCTATCGGGCGCCTATCGGGCGCCTGGCGGGTACGTCGATGGCTCGGGTTTTGCTTGTTACGATTTTACGTGAAGAAGTGGAGGACATTTTGCCGACCATTAATCAGCTTGTTCGTAAGGGACGCAAGCGGATCGCCAAGAAGGAAAAAGCTCCAGCGCTGCAGTTCACGCATAACGCGATTTCTGGCCGCTCGCGGCGGATGGACAAGGGGAATCCCTTCAAGCGGGGGGTGTGTACCCAGGTGCGGACCATGACGCCCAAAAAACCCAACTCGGCCTTGCGCAAGATCGCGCGTGTGCGCCTGACCAACGGCATCGAGGTCACCGCTTACATCCCGGGCGAAGGCCATACGTTGCAGGAGCACTCGGTGGTGTTGGTGCGTGGCGGCCGTGTGAAGGATCTGCCTGGCGTCCGCTACCATATCGTGCGCGGCGCGCTGGACAGCACCGGGGTGGACAACCGCAAGCGGGCCCGCTCCAAGTATGGGGCAAAGCGGCCCAAGAAGGCCAAGGGAGCCAAGAAGTGATTTCAGATCTGGGATTTCGGATTGCGGAGTAGTTTCGTGCCACAATCCGCAATCCGCAATCTGCAATCTGCAATCCAAGATGGGGTGAGTCATGTCTCGACGTAATCGTCCGGAAAAGCGAGAAATCATACCCGATCCGCGCTACAACAATGCATTGGTGTCGCGTCTGGTCAACCGGCTGATGGTGAACGGCAAGAAGGCCACGGCGGAGCGGATCGTCTACGGCGCGATGGCCGCGTCGGAGGCCCGCGCCAAGAAGCCGGCCCTCGAAGTGTTGGAGCAGGCTGTCCGCAACGCGACGCCGATCATTGAGGTCAAGCCACGCCGGGTTGGCGGTGCGACCTATCAGGTGCCCATGGAGATCCGGGAAGACCGCCGTTTGGCGTTGGCGCTGCGCTGGTTGCTCCAAAACGCGCGCAAGCGCCCGGGCAAGAGCATGATCGACAAATTGTCCGCCGAATTGATGGACACCTACAACAATCAGGGCAACACGATCAAGAAGAAGGAAGACACCCACAAGATGGCCGAGGCCAACCGGGCCTTTGCGCACTATCGGTGGTAACCCCGGGGCTGTATCTGGGCCAGGTCGACCAACTCCCCGAACCCCCGTTTGTTCTTGATTCTTGACCGGATCTTCTCAATGCTTGGGGGAAGCGCTGTGGCCGCCCCGGATTATGGCTGTCGCTTGAGATGATACTCTTGACCCGGCATCTCAGTTTTTGGATGCCGGGTTTCTGTCGGCTCTCCTTCAGACGTCGATGGAGGAGAGCCTTTGATCGCCAGGCTTCCGCTGTCATTGCGAGCGCTGTTTGCGCCGCGCAAGCTGCGCCGCGCAAGCTGCGCCGCGCAAGCTGCGCCGCAATCTCCTGCGACAAAGGCGGAGATTGCTTTGCTTCGTGCCTCGCAACCGCACACACCGCTCCTCGCAATGACAGGGGAAATCTAACAATGTCAAGCTATAGAAGTTCAGATAATGTTTCGTGGTAGGGGCGATCCCTTGCGGTCGCCCAGGGCAGGCTGCCCCTACGAATCTTTATCTGACTCACTATAGTTTGGGCGTGAGGGTGCGAGGGCGCGAGTTTGTGGTAAGGCAAGGGTTTTTTATGGCAGCGACAGTAAAACCAACAGCGGTATCTGACTCCGATGAAATCCGTCTGCGGCATTTGCGCAACATCGGCATCATCGCGCACATCGACGCGGGCAAAACTACAACCACTGAGCGCATCCTGTACTATACCGGCAAGACATACCGCATGGGTAACGTAGATGAAGGCACGACGGTGACTGATTGGATGGCGCAAGAGCGGGAGCGCGGCATCACCATCCAGTCCGCGGCCATCACCAGCGAATGGCGCGGGTACCAGATCAACTTGATCGATACCCCTGGACACATCGACTTTACGGCCGAGGTACAGCGCAGTCTGCGCGTTTTGGATGGCGGTGTGGTGGTCTTCGACGCGGTCGCGGGGGTTGAGCCGCAATCGGAGACGGTGTGGCGGCAGGCCAATCACTATGGTGTGCCGCGCATTTGCTTCGTCAACAAGATGGACCGCACCGGCGCGGACTTTTGGCGGACGATCAAGATGATCCGTGATCGGTTGGGGGCCAACCCGGTGGCGATCCAGGTACCCATTGGGTCCGAGGACCTGTTCCAGGGCATGGTGGATCTGATCGACCGGAAGGCATGGAACTTCCCCGAGGCATTGGGCGCCAACCCGGAAGAGGTACCGATCCCGGATGCGCTGTTCGAACAGGTCGAGAAATCTCGGGAAATCCTGGTCGAGAGGATCGCCGAGACTGACGAGGAATTGACTCTCAAGTTCCTCGGCGGGGAGCCGATCAGCGAGGACGAGCTGCACGCAGCGCTGCGAACGGCGACTATTTCTGGCGAGTTAGTGCCGGTCCTGTGTGGAACGGCGCTGCGCACCAAGGGTGTGCAGGCGTTGCTGGACGCGGTGATCGACTATCTGCCTTCGCCGTTGGACATCCCGGCTGTGCGGGGCATCAACCCCATCAGCGAGGAGGAAGAAGCGCGTCCGGCCGACCCGAACGCGCCCGCCGCGGCGCTGGTCTTCAAAATCCAGGCTGACCCCTACATCGGGCGGCTGGCGTATCTGCGCGTGTATTCCGGGGTCTTACAGACCGGCCAGATGATGCACAACGCCAACAAGGACCGTAAGGAGCGCATCGGGCGCCTGGTGCAGGTCTACGCGGAGAAGCGCGTGGAGCTCAACGAGTTGCGCGCCGGAGACATCGGCGCGATCATCGGGATCAAACAGTCGTCCACCGGGGAGACGTTGTGCGATCCCTCGGCGCCAATCATCCTGGAAGCGATCGAATTCCCCAAGCCGGTCATCTCAGTGGCGGTGGAACCGAAGACCAAGGCTGACCAGGACAAGCTGGCAAACGCCCTGCAGCGCCTGGCGGAGGAAGACCCGACCTTCCGCGTTAAGGTTGATGAGCAGACTGGGCAGACTTTGATCAGCGGCATGGGCGAGTTGCACCTGGAAGTGCTGGTCGATCGCATGCAGCGTGAATTCGGCGTTCAAGCGCACGTGGGGCGGCACCAGGTGGCCTATCGTGAGACGATTACCAGGAAGGTGACGGTGGAGACGCGCTTTGTCCGCCAGACCGGCGGCCGGGGCCAGTTTGCCCACGTGATCGTGGAGTTTGCCCCGTTGGAGTCGGGCAAGGGCTTTGAGTTTGTGGATAAGGTTACCGGCGGCGCAATCCCCAGGGAGTTCATTCCGGCGGTGGCTCAGGGCATGCGCGAGTCGCTGGATAACGGCGTGTTGGGTGGCTATCCGCTGGTCGACATCCAGGCCACGCTGTTGGGCGGCTCCTTCCACGAGGTGGACAGTTCGGACATGGCGTTCAAGATTGCCGGGTCGATGGCGTTGCGCGAGGGGGTGCAGAAGGCCGCGCCGGTCCTGCTCGAACCGGTGATGCGCGTTGAGGTGGTGGCGCCGGAGCAATCCACCGGCGACGTGATCGGGGATCTGGTCGCGCGGCGCGGCCAGATCAGTGGCCTGGAGTTGCACTCGGCAGGTATGCAAGCGGTGAAAGGCACTGTGCCGTTGGCCGAGATGTTTGGCTACGCCACGAGCCTGCGCTCAGCGACCCAGGGCCGCGGCACGTTCACGATGGAATTCGCTCATTACGACGTTGTGCTGGCGGAGCGCGCCCGCCAGATTCTGGGATTGCCTGGATAGCTCCGGCCACAGCAAGCGCGGAGACCGGCCACAGCAAGCGCGGAGACCGGCCACAGCAAGCGCGGAGACCGGCCACAGCAAGCGCGGAGACCGGCCACAGCCAGGGCGGAGACCGGCCACAGCCAGGTTGAGTAGCGTTTTATATTCTATAGGGCCGAAATTTGCCAAAAGACGGCTTTATCCGTAGAATAGGAGAGTTGCCGCCGATTGCAGGATATGCCCTATCATGGGCATCGTAGACTCGGATGGGCATGAGGCGCCTCGCCCGTAGTGAGATGAGGCGCCGACGCAGAGCAGTCTTTATAGACCCGAAGGGTTTTTTCGTACAGCGAGAGGTGCGCGAGAACTCGCGAAACCCTTCGGGTCTGTCTCTGCCTCGTCAGCATCTCTGGGTGATAGGCCCATGAATCAGAACGGGGCAGTCCTTTTTAATTGCGGATTGCGGATTGCGGAATCCGAGATCCGCAATCCGCAATCGAGAGGAGTTTTCATGGCCAAGGCAATATTTGAGCGCACCAAGCCCCATGTGAATGTGGGGACGATTGGGCATATCGATCACGGGAAGACGACGCTGACGGCGGCGATCACGAAAGTCCTGGCGATGAAGGGCTGGGCGAGTTTTCGGGCGTTTGATTCGATCGACAATGCGCCGGAAGAGAAGGCGCGCGGGATCACGATCGCGATTGCGCACGTGGAATACCAGACCGCGCAGCGGCACTATGCGCACGTGGACTGTCCTGGGCATGCGGACTACATCAAGAACATGATCACGGGTGCG
>PHCA01000299.1 GCA_002842085.1 Chloroflexi bacterium HGW-Chloroflexi-1 | reverse complement strand
GGTTATTCTTTCCGCTTCAGAACATGAAAGCAGTCCTCCTCGAATCGAACCCTCACCGGCTCCCCCTCGAGGTAGATCCTACCCCGATGGGGCTCATAAGAGGTGAGGGTTGTGGATCAAGGATGTGTTCATGCGGATCAGTTCACCTTTTCGCGCAGCAGGTGATGGAACGACATTCACGCGCAACTTCCGTCAGGCGAGAAAGCGGGTCAGTAAACCGCCAAGCTCCATCATAACCATGTCCCAGGCCGGCGATGGCGCTCCTATCAATTGCGCCGCAAGCTCCTGGTTCCAGTACAGGCCCGCTTCTTCCAGCGCGGCCGGATCGCAGAAGTCAGCCGGCGCGGGATCGGGGAGGCCCTTGTGCCGGCATTTCGCACGGAACACCTGCCAGGCGACCTGGTTGTCGAACGCTGTGGATTTCTCTTTCAATAAGCGCCACACATCGTAGTAGTCGCGCGCCTTGCCCCGTTGCAGGATGCTGCGCAGTTTCTCGGCGACGATCTCCTCCAGGGCATAGCACAACACCTTGGGATCAGGTTCAGGAAACAGCCCGGTGACCACGCCGCGGCGCGGCGGGGATAAGACGATGGGTTCGTCCAGTGTCACGTCGAGTAACAAGGGACGCGGATGCTGCAACGGGCCGACACAGCGCGCCCGCAACCTGGCAGCGCCATTGGCGCGGTGGAAGTCGGTCAGTGTCACCTGAACCCCATGTCGCGCGCCGACCAGTCCAAACCAGGTTTCTAAACCGGGCCGCAATGCTTCGGCCGGGAACGCCGGCAACACGCTGAAGTCGAGGTCTACGGAATAGCGCCAGTCCTGGAAATAGAGTTGACGCAGGGCAGTGCCGCCTTTGAGGCAAAAGGTGTCGGCCAGCAGCGGAGTGTGGGTCAAGGCGTCCAGGGCGCAGACCACGACGTACTCGTGCTCTGTTTGCCCCACACCCAACCTGGCCCGGCCGGCGATCCGGCGCAGAGTGCGTTCGGTGATCACGTCAGTGCTCTTGCCATTCCAAAAGCTGGCGTTCCGGCACGTTGACGACCAATCGCCAGCGCGCGTCGCGCGGCCCATCTGCGGGGCCGTCAGGATCGAGCAAATGATAGTTGCGGTCAGCAGGTGCGTTCAGGCCATCCAGGAGCGTTGCCTCGCCCATCCCAAATCGTTCCAACCAGAAACCCAGGCGACGCATGGCCGCCAGGTTGCCCAGGCGATGGCTATAGTCTACCAGGCGCGCCAAATCTAGCTCGTCGCTGCCAAACCATAGGCCCTTGGCTGGCTCGAGCGCGCCGCCGCAGTATCTCGAGTGATCGAAGCCATCGGCAATCGCTTTCTCGCGCTCGGCGATGTGCACCGGCGCGCCGAGCAGGGTCACGGTGGTGTAACCGAAGAACTTGCGAGCATTCAGCGTAACGAAGCGATAGGTGTTGTCGTTGACTGTCACCATCCGCTTGCGACGGGGGGTAGCGATCCAGATCGGCCGCGCCAGGCGCTCGCTGTAGCCATAGTAGTGCAGCGCGGTCGCGAACGCCAGGTAGTACGGTTGCGTCAGGGTGGCTGCCACCAGGTATTCATGCTCGGCCCAGTGAATTGCGGGGCCGGCTTCCAGCGGGATGATCTGGTACTTGCCGCGTTCCAGCCGGCGTAGCCACTGCTTGGCGACGAGACGCTGCAGGATGCGATTCACCTCATCCCCGCCGAACCGGAGCGCGCCGTAAGCATCTTCGACCGTGAACGTTGTGCATCCCAGCGCAGCCAAGGTGCTCAGCACACACGATTCACGTTCTCCCAGGGTTCTTACCGGGCCAGGTAAAGCATTCATATCTTAATCTCTGTAACGATACCGCCGCGACACGTTGGTATTGTAACACAGAATAAGAAAGTCGCCAAACTTTACCTATCTCGTGCAGGAATCTCCCCAAATGCGCGGTTGCTACAATGACTTCAGAAACCCCTTGAGTTGACCCACCGATCAGCAGCCTGGAATAGGTGATGGGGCTGGACGCCTGGGGGACTTGCAGACCGGACGGAAGCATCACCGCACCTCCAGGCCGCTCTCGATAGCCAGGGCTAGCTTCTTCTGGTCGTAGGTGATGGCCTGGATGTCGTCTCCCTGCCGATCCAGCCGATGCAGGCGGAAATCGTATTGCCACCCACGGCCGCCAGCGGGTCGGCCGCGCCGGCTGCGTTGCGCGGGGCCAACAGTTGGACGTGCAGGTCGTCGGGCAGGGTGAAAGTGAGGTGGGTTTTGCCGTAGGGCAGATGGTAAGCTACCAGGTGAACC
>PHCA01000298.1 GCA_002842085.1 Chloroflexi bacterium HGW-Chloroflexi-1 | reverse complement strand
ACTGCACAGCGGTGCGCGGGAATGAGGACGCGGTGACGCAAATGTTCAACGCGATCACTTGGTCGGATCAGCCGGCGACCGCGCAACTGTTCACGGGGCATCGCGGCTGCGGCAAATCCACCGAGCTCTTCCGCCTGCAGAAACGGCTGGAGGTCGCAGGCTATGCTGTGATCTACTTCGGGGCTGATGAGGCGATCGACGTCGAGGATGTGATTTACAGCGACGTGTTGGTGGCGATTGCCCAGCAGGTCTTCAGCGGGCTGCACGCGCTCAGCGTGAAGCTCGACGATGATCTGCTCGATGACATCTTCAAGTGGTTCGCGGAGGTCGTCTACGAGAAGGCGAACACCAAAGAGTTCCAGGCCGAACTGGCGGCCGAGTTTTCGCTGGGCACGCCCAAGTTGCTCCTCCCGCTGGCGCAACTACTGGCGAAGATCACCGGCCAACTGAAGACCGGCGTGGAATCGCGGCAGCAAATCCGCAGCTGACTCGACCCGCAGATCGCGCTCCTGATCGAGCGTATCAACCTGCTGATCCAGCGGGGCATCGGCAGCCTGCGCAAGCAGGGTAAAGAAGGGTTGGTCATCATCGTGGACAACCTGGACCGCATCCCCTTCCGCAAGCTGGATGGCGCGCGCAGCAACCACGATGCGCTTTACATCGAGCATGGCGAGCAACTGCGCAGCCTGCGTTGCCGCCTGGTCTACACCGTGCCCATCGCCAGCCTCTACTCCAAGAACGTCAAGGTGCTGACCAGCATCTTCCCCGACTGTCGCGTTCTACCGATGATCAAGACCCACACGCCGCAAAATCAGCCCTGGCCGGAGGGCCTGGCGACCCTGCGCCGGATCCTGGCTAAGCGGATCGACCTCGACGAAGTCTTCGAGGAGCAGGCGTTGGAGACCTTGTGCGCGGAGAGCGGCGGGCATCCGCGCATCCTCATGACGCTGGTGCGCTACGCCTGCGAGTACGCGGCCAACCGCTATCCCCAGCCGATAGACGCCAACGCGGTCGACCGTGCCATCGCCCGTTTCACCAGCGAGTACAGCCGCTCGGTGCCGGAAGAGTACTTCCCGCTGCTGGCCAGGGTGTCCCGCGCCAAGAAGTGCGACAACGACGACGCGTACCGCGACATGCTGCATAACCTGATCGTGCTGGAATACATGAACGGCCTGGAACCGTGGCACGACGTGCACCCGTCTGTGCAGCGGCTGGCCAAGTACCGGGGCGCGTTGAGCGATGTCTGATCGAGCGAGCGCCGGCGCGGCCGGCCTTTCCCCGGAGAACGCGATCACCCTCGACCGGCTGGTGCACAGCATCGACATGGCCGAGGGCTTCACGCTGTTCTTCGCCCGCTGCAACGTTCCTGCCTTGCGCGCCTGCGTTCGGCGCTGTTGGCGGCGAACGCGCCAGGCACTTCCGAAAGTGCCTGGCACGTGCCTGAGGCTGCGCCTGACCTCGTGGCTATCGCCGAGGCGCCCCCGACCTACGGAGCCTCCCCAAAACGCGCGGTCTTCGTCACCGGCCTGGAATACGGCATCCCCTACGACCAGCCCAACACACGCATCCTGGCAGAGCTCAACCTGGGCCGTGACCTGTTCCCTCGCGACGCGCCCCACTCGCTGGTGATCTGGCTGCCGGACTACGCAGTGACCGCCGTGGCACACTATGCGCCCGATTTCTGGGCCTGGCGCAGCGGGGTGTTCGAGTTCGAGACGAGCGAGGCGGAGCGCAGTGCAGATCTGGAGCAATTCACGGGAGACCGGCCCTGGAGCGTCCTCACCAACCTGACTCCTGAAGCCCGGTTGCTGCGTCGCCGCCAACTGGAAAGCCTGCTGGATGACTACCGAAATCTCCCCGATGACCCGCGAGTAACCAGGGAACGAGCTAACATCCTTAGCGACCTCGGCAACGTTTGTGCCACCTCGCAGGACCACAGCCAGGCTATAGCCTATTACCAACGCGCGTTAGAACTCTATCGCCAGGTGGGGGACCGGGGGGGCGAGGCGACGACGCACAACAACATCGGCTTGGTGTACTCCGCCCTGTGGGAGAAGCGGAAGGCGCTGGCGTACTACGAGCAGGCGCTGCTCCTTCAGCGGCAGGTGGGGGACCGAGGGGGCGAGGCAACGACGCTCAACAACATCGGCTTGGTGTACTCCGCCCTGGGGGACAAGCGCCAGGCGCTGGCGTACTACGAGCAGGCGCTAGAGCTCACGTGGCAGGTGGGAAACCCGGGGGGCGAGGCGGCGACCCTCAACAACATCGGCGGGGTGTACTTTGCTCTGGGGGAGAAGCGCAAGGCGCTGGACTACTACGAGCAGGCGTTGCCTCTGCGGCGGCAGGTGGGGGATCGGGGCGGCGAGGCGACGACCCTTAACAACATCGGCATGGTGTACTTCGCCCTGGGGAAGAAGCGCGAGGCGCTGGCGTACTTCGAGCAGGCGCTGGAGCTTACGCGGCAGGTGGGGGACCGGGAGGGCGAGGCGAGGACCCTCACCAACATCGGCGGGGTGCACTCCGACCTGGGGGAAAAGGGCAAGGCGCTGGCGTACTTCGAGCAGGCGCTGCCGCTGAGGCGCCAGGTGGGCGACCGGTGGGGGGAAAGTATCACGCGCTTCAACATAGGAATGGTCTATGAGGCGCTCGGCGACCTGGCGAAGGCCGAAGAACAATTGGCGATCGTCGTTGCGCTGGACGAGGCGGTCGGCCATCCCGACCTGGCGAACGATCGCGCCGCGCTCGAACGGATTCAAGCCAAACGCAAGGCAGGCTCGGGCAAGCGGTAAGCGGTCGATCTGCGCGGCTGCGCCAAGCGCCCGACGCCTTGGAGGCGCCAGGCATTTCTTGGTCCACCACGAGTCCGCGTGGACGCGGCGGCGGCTGGCCGCGCGGCGGTTCCTGTTTGGGGCCGACAAGAGAAAAGCTGATGGCGTGCCAGCCGTATCACAGACGGCAGCGCGCGTCGTGTGAGTTCCAACGCGCGCCATGAACTGCCATTAACAACAAACCGCGCAGAGAATCCTCTGCGCGGTTACACTTAACCGTCAGATGTCTTCGGGAAAGATCTAGTAGCGACGACCGCCACCACCGCCATAGGTTTGCTCGCGACGCGGCCGTGCTTCGCTCACCGTGAGATTTCGCTGATCGACCTCATGGTCGTTCAGACGCTGGACGGCCGTTTCTGCGGCTTCGGTGGTTTCCATCTCGACAAAGGCGAACCCTTTCGACTGGCCGGTCGCCCGGTCGATCACCAGGGAGACCGAGGCAACTGGTCCCACCTCGGAAAACAGCTTATGCAGCTCATCCTCGGTCGTGGAATAGCTCAGATTGCCAACATAAAGACGCTTATTCATAGTTCTCTCCCTGCAGATCCACGACGTTACTGGCCTGCAACCCTTTGGGGCCTTGCTCGACGGTGAACTCGACACGCTGGCCTTCATTCAGCGAGCGATACCCTTCAGACTGCAGCGCCGAGTAGTGGACAAAGACATCTTCGCCGCCCTCGCGCGCAATGAAGCCGTAGCCTTTTCCTGCATTGAACCACTTGACGGTGCCCTGAACTCGTTCGGACATGATTGTGTTGCTCCTTCCAGCAAACTTCTGTTGATATTTGGCGATAGGGCCTAACCAGTTAAATCCTTGCACGACAGACAAGAATTTTCTGATGGCA
>PHCA01000297.1 GCA_002842085.1 Chloroflexi bacterium HGW-Chloroflexi-1 | reverse complement strand
ACCTGGGCGATGCGGTGACCATCGAAGCGCGACAACGTGAAGGCGCATGGCGAGTGACCGTTTTCGCGTCGGGTAGTTTGAGGCCGATCGGCGAACTGAGCTACGATTTGGCTGGCGATTTTCTTGAGAAGCCTTCGACTCCACTGGAGACCATGCGCCATCGCGCCATTGAGATCATGGGAGATCAATAGAACTCGTGCTCAGCGTTCCTCATTACAGGCAGAAGTCTCCCGAGGCGTGTTTGCCAGCCTGTGTGCGCATGGTGCTCGCCCCTTCATCGGTTTTCTCATTCCGCGATCCGGCCCAGCTCGGCGTTGACCGAGAGGCTATTCGTTTGGCCCTGGAGGCGGGGAACTTCAAAGTTCGTCCCGTTTGGAAGCCGATGCACCGCCCCCCTCCCCCCAACTCTGGGGGAACCCGTCTTTCTCCCCCCAAGATTGGGGGGCTGGGGGGGCCGAGGCGTTATTCCGCGCTGGCCTCTGCGTGCCGTCGGGCACGGCGCTCACCGAAGCGGATATCGAGCGGGTGGTGGCGGTCATGCGGGGCGTGCGACGATAGCGACCGTCGCGTTACCCTTCCCATCGCTATCCTGAGAATAGCGGAGGCGGCTCCCATGCCGCCGGCGTCGGGCGTGGGAGCCCGACCTGCAAGCCCCGAAATACTGAGAAGATACGCTGGATCAAGCTCGCTGACCCGAAAACGGGCCGCGGAGAGCCTGCCCTGTTGTTTCGGGCACGACGCGGATGACGCTGAGAAAATCCGACACATCCGTGTGATCCGCGGCCATCCCCCCCGGTTTTTATGCGCCGGCCTGGCGTATCTGGCGCGGCGCAACGCATGGCGCGACCTGGGGCTGATCGTGCGGATAGGGTGACACGGTGATGGGGTGACGGGCGAAGCTGTTGCCCGCGGCGCGGCGACGGCTTCGTTGTTTTTTGGACCGGGGCAGGGCGGCGGCGGCGCGGCGGCTTGTGTTTTGTGATCTGGTGGTGTATCATAGCCAACATGAGAGTGAGTGCTGATGAGTTAGACGCTCAGAGCGGTGGGGATCGTAACGCCGTTGAGTTGCTTGGGCGCCTGATTACGCCGGAGATCGTTCGTCAGGTGATCCGGAAGGCCAGCGCGGTCAACTGGGGCGCTCATTTGTTGCGTTGGCGTTACTTCGATGTCACCCATGCCGGCCGGGTGTATCACCGCGGCACGCTCGTTCCGACAGCACTCTGGCATCTGCTGAAGCGCATCTGCGTTGACCAGGATTGGCCGGCCGATACGACACTGGATCAACTGAACGCCGATGCCAGGGCCACGATTCAGGCGGACGACACAGAAATCTGGTGTTATGGGTATTATCGCACCGACCCGCCGCGCCTGCAATGGGGTTTCTTCCGTTCTTCGCTGGGCATCGCGGTGGTGTACGATGACGAAGCGGATCTGATTGCTACGGTCTTCAAGCCGGTCGAGGGGACGCGTTTCTTTGCGGGACAACTTTCCGCGTACCGGGTTGACCGTCAGGAGTGGGCAATATGAGTACAACAGAGCAACTTGAGCGCTTGTTGCGCAAGTACTATGGCTATGTTGCTGACTTGGAGGGAACGGGGGTTGAGATCCTGGATTTGCTCGCCATTCGGGATCAGATTCAGCTTCTCTTGGAGCAAAGTACGCCCGAAAGCGTGTTGCCGCAGCGCTTGTACAACCAGGTGTATCAGTTGGATGACGTATTCTGGCGGGAAAGAGATGTCTTCTTACAAGTGATTGGCGGACGAGAGCTGCGTCATGCCCGGTTCCAACGCCAAAGCCCCCGTTCACATTGGTGGTGGTATCTTGACCAACTCAAAGCGTCTCCCAGGGTGGTCGGTGAACCGGGGCAATTGCTGGCCCGCGCTTTTGCCCCTGCTGGCTAGAGGCGGGGAGCTTCCGACCTGGAACGGGGGATAGACGCCCTGATCGCGGCGGCGCAGCGGGATGATGTGGAGACGGTGCGCCGGTTGCTCAGCGAGTTGGCGCCGGAGTATCGGGTGACACGGTGACACGGTGACACGGTGACACGGTGACGGGGTGACAGGGTGACACGGTGACGGGGTGACGGGGTGACAGGGTGACAGGCGAAGCTGTTGTCCGCGGGGCGGCGACGGCTTCCTGTTTTTGGGGGCCGACGCGGGGCAGCGGCGGCTTGCGCTTTAGTGTCCGCGGGTGTATGATGCGTCTCAAGAATGATAAATAACAAGAGGCAAGCGCGGCCCTCTGGGAGTGACTCCTGGGAGGCCGTTTCGTTTCTCCATGCCCTGGTGACGCCCGGTGCGGATGCGCTGGCTGG
>PHCA01000296.1 GCA_002842085.1 Chloroflexi bacterium HGW-Chloroflexi-1 | reverse complement strand
ACGAATTTGCACTAAGGTTTTTCTTTGCCACGAATTGTACGAATTTGCACGAAGGTCTTCTGGTTTTTCGTGTCAATTCGTGGAACCTGTCCCTTCGTGCCTCAGGGCAAGCTCTGAGCGCAGTCGAAGGATTCGTGGCGAGGCCTTCCCTCAGGTCGTCCGCTGGTAAATCCGCCGCAGCTCCTCGGACGTGCCCACCCGCTTCAGCCCCTCGTGGATCGCGCGCAACAGGTACACGTCTTCGATCCGGCCGATCTCTGGCAGCAGGTGGAGCCCATCAGCGCCCCACTTGAGCTCCAGGCCGAGCGTGATCCCGTCGAATAACCCCTGGCGCAAACCCTGCTGCTGCCCTTGCTGGATGCCCTGCTGCAATCCCTGTTGGAGTCCTTGCTGCAGCCCCTGCTGAAAACCCTGCGCAATCCACTGCTGAGCGATCGTGGACACAAGCACACCTCCCCCAGGAATTATCGCCTCGATCGCTTCCTGCAGATCACGTTCGGTTATCGTCTCGGCCGCCGTAACCACGTACCGCACAATGGCCACGAAGAACCGGGCGTGAGCCTCTTGCCGTGCCAGATCAACCCCAGTCGCCCCACCTGGATTCTCAACGGGCGGTCCCTCAGGCAAGTGCATCTCAACCCCAACCATCAAACATTGCGCTGGCGCGCGTCAGTTCGTCCTTTGATACAGACGGCGCAGTTCGGGTGGCGTGCTGACCGTCTCCAGCGCGTCCTGCAGTGCTTGTAGCAGCGCCACATCCTCGATATGGTAGATCTCCGGCAGCAAGGCCGCGCCCTCCGCGCCGAACTTCAGCTTCAAGCCTAACCGGATGCCCGCCAGCAGACCCTGGCGCAAGCCGCGCTGCTCGCCCCGCTGCTCACCCCGCTGCTCACCTCGCTGCTCACCTCGCTGCTCACCTACCTTTATCCATTGCTGCGCAATCGTAGTCATAATTGCACCTCCCTGCGGGATAGTTTCCTCTAGCGCCGCCTGCACGTCCTCCGCCGTGATCCCTTCTGCCGCCGTCACCACGTACCGCAACATCGCCTCCAGGTAGCCCAGCGCGGTCTCCTGCTGCGCCATAGTATACCACAACCTCAACACGTCCGGCAGGCGCGCCGGCAGGTCCGGCCGGAAGATGTGCTTCAGCAGCAACAACTCAGCCCCCCCTACCGCCGCGCGTGCGAGCTCCGCATCGCTATACTGCGACAGATCGCACAGCCAGTACTGAAAATCCGGCACAAACGGCTTGACCGCCGCCGATACGTCGAACAACGCGTGAAAGTCCAATGCAACCGACCAGCGCGCCGCCCCGTGATACACCACCACCGGCATGATCGGCCACAGTCGCGCCCGCTGCCGCAGCCCATAGTCCCACACCCGCACCATGTAGCGCAACACCTGGAAGGCCACCAGCGGATCCGCGTAGCTCTTGTGCTCGAACAACACGTAGATGTACGCGTCCCGCCCATCCAGCAGCCGCACCTCGTAGAGCAGGTCCGCGAAGTGCTCCTGCAGCGTCTCGTCCACGAATGAGTCCTTCACCAGGCGCAGGTCGGTCAGGTCCAGCAGTGCCGCCACCTCGGCCGGCAGGTAGTAGCGCAGGAAGTCGCGCGCCGCTTCCGGCTGCGTCAGCGCCTCCTTGAAGAACTTGTCGTGCGGATTGAGGAGTTCAGGCATGTGGGTCTTGCATGGCTGGCGACCGCTGCAGTTCTGTCTTGCGATGAATGGCACGGATTATCACCCCAACTTGCGATCCTGTCGAACAACGGCCCCCCAGCCCCCCGACTTCGGGGGGCGCCAACCCCACAGTTGGGGGGCCAGAGGGGCGCCAACTTCCCCCCACAGTTGGGGGGCCAGGGGGGCGCCAACTTCCCCTCACAGTTGGGGGGCCAGGGGGGCGCCAACTTCCCCCCACAGTTGGGGGGCCAGAGGGGCGCCAACTTCCCCCCACAGTTGGAGGGCCAGGGGGGCGCCAACTTCCCCCCACAGTTGGGGGGCCAGGGGGGCGCCAACTTCCCCCCACAGTTGGGGGGCCAGGGGGGCGGGCGCCAACTTCCCCCCACAGTTGGGGGGCCAGGGGGGCGCCAACTTCCCCCACAGTTGGGGGGCCAGGGGGCGTTCTCACGCGCTGGTTGTTCCGTAATGCAACGCCATCCGGCCAGGCGCCGCGATCCATGCACTCTCTCCGCCTCAAATTCGCCACGCATCCACACCCGTTGTTTTGCCACGAATTACACGAGTTTTCACTAAGGTTTTCATCGTGTCAATTCGTGCAACCTGTCCCTTCGTGCCTCAGGGCAAGCTCTGAGCGCAGTCGAAGGATTCGTGGCGAGAACTCCGTTTTGCCACGAATTACACGAATTTGCACTAAAGTTTTTCATGTCAATTCGTACCATTCGTGGCGAGAATTCTTCGTGTCAATCCGTAGCGAAATCCTGCTTCACCACTTCGATCCGGAACGGCCATGCTCATGCGGCTTGAGGCCTCAGCCCCAGGCCACCGTCCCAAACTGAGTCAGGCACCTCGATAAGCGCCATGCGAGTCTCTGGCTCAAAAGGCACGTGGGTGGCCAACATGTCCTGTGCGCCGATCTGGAGCGACTCAATCACCTTCTGTTTTGTCCGTTCCTGCGCGTTTACGCCGGGCAAATCAACCAACCAACCGATCCACCACCCGTCACTTTGCTTAATAATCGCCCGATATTTCATGGCCTACCTCACAAAAGGGATGTCCAAATCCTTGCAGATCTTGCGCACCAAGTCGTCTACAATCTCAGTATGCCGCGGGACTTCCGTCTTGCGCTGTCCCCGCTGATAGATGCTGTGTCTGCGGCCTTCCCGTATCAGCAAGGCCCCGTATGCCACCAGATGCTTAAGAAGTTGATTTCGCTTCAAGGCTGGAGGCTCCCGTTATTGCTATCCTACCGCAACTACCACTTGGCGCGCTGCCGGATCGCCGCCCAACGGTAGCTCGCATGATGTGTCACCACTGCGCAATCGGCCGCGTCCAGTTCAACGCATCCACCTTGCGGCCGTCCACGTCAATGCCGACCACGGGAAAGCCCTTCTCAGCGAAGGCCACGGCGAGGGACAAGCCCACGTAGCCCAGGCCCACGACGGCCACGACCGCGGTGTGATCATGAATCTCGGCAAGAAGTTGGTCTTTCATCGAGTGCTCTGGTACGATTCTTTGCCACGAATTGCACAAATTTTCACTAAGGTTTTCTGCGTGTCAATTCGTGCAATTCGTGGCGGAAATCAACTTCCTCTTTGCCACGAATTACACGAATTTTCACTAAGCTTTCGTTTTTCGTGCGAAGGGTCAATTACCAACCCTCGGCGCGGATTCCGGCTCTCCCTCATCCAGCACAGCGAATAACCGACTCACCGTAATCGTCGCAATCCCCCGTATCTCCAGTTGCCCCTGCAACTCCTGGTCACGCGTCACATCCTCATCACGGCTGACCACGTGGGTCGCTCCGCCAGCCACTGCCGTCTCCAACACCCAATCATCGTCAGGATCGCGACACAGGTGCAGCGTACCTGAAACCGGAACCAGCCGGGCCACAGCGGCCACACCGCGCACGTAGGCTTCAGCGTCATCCACCGTGGCCTGGCGCACCTTCATAATCCGGGGACGGCGCAGTACTTCCAACAACTCCTCCAGGAGTGGCAAAGAACTGACCACCGTGAAACGTCCGGCTCTCCCAGCGCCGATCAAGCGCGCCGGGAAACCGTGCGGCGTCAGAAACGCCGACACCCAAACGTTCGTGTCAACGACTGCGCTGACGGCCACGGTGTTCCTGGCGGACTTCGGCTCTAGCAGCCGTGATCTCGGCTTCGATCTCCGCCGGCGTGTAACTGCTTGGACGGCTGGAAACCTCCGCCAACAACTCGGACAGTCTGGACCAATTGGCCCGCCGGCGCGCTTCGTCATCAGACTCGATCGCGCACAGTCGCCGATACGCTTCGAAAGAAATCAGCACCGCCAACGGTTGGCCCTCACGCTCCAGGATGAGCGGCCGCTGCAAGTCGGCCACGGCGCTGCCATAAGCCACGCTCGCTTCTGCGATCCGGTTCTCGTCTGTCATCGGCTCACTCCCTCGAACACGCTATA
>PHCA01000295.1 GCA_002842085.1 Chloroflexi bacterium HGW-Chloroflexi-1 | reverse complement strand
TCCCGTCGCCAGAAGGATACCTGACGGGCATAAGACCACTGAAGAACGACGTGTCGAAATACCCACCGAGGTTGTCCATGACGGGGTGGTTAGGATTGTCATACGGCACGTTGAACGGCAGGCCGGTGTCCGCGTCCTTGACCAGCCCGGCGAACTCGAAGGAGAGGTCTGGAAACCGGCCCTTCCGCTCGAGCAGGTTCAAGAATCCCTCAGTGCCGCCGACGATGAGGTCGTCTGCGCCATCCCTGTTCCAGTCAGCCGGGGCTGCGGCTTCGACGTAGGATGTCATCGTCGTCACTGGCTTGCCGGGCCCGGGCCAGACCTGTATTGGAGCGGCGGCAAGCTCCTCGTCGCTCAGGGTCTTCGACGGATACAGAAAAAACCCCTCACCTATCCGTCCGACCAGGAGGTCGTTAGCGTCCTGACCTGACCAGGAGACGACGGAACCGCTCGAGACCCATCCGAATGATACGGGTCCGAAGTCGCTCCGCAAGAGCCTCTCCTCGCCAAGCCGAATGACCTCTTCATTCTCCATTAAACCCTCCTCAAAGGCTACGTGGTGCGAAACTTTCTTGCCCGCTCAGCTTGATGCCACCCCTTCAATCACAACCGCATCGTAGCTGCCAAGGACGGGAATCCGCACTTCAAACCCTCGCTCCATCTTCCACTCCAACTCCTTCCTCCCCCGCAGCGTGAACGCACGGCAGGCATTTTTCACCCACGGCAGCCTGATGGTGATGTCCGAAAGTGGGATGACGCTTTGGATCGGCCGGGTCATCTCTCCGGTGAAATTAACCAGGTGCACAATGAGCCTGTTCTGCTCTTGCTGTAGGCGCAGGCTGATTTCAACACTCGACGGCGCATCGGTCTCGAGTAGTGCTGTCGAAGCACGTCTCACAGGCTCAGTCATAAGGTGCTCGTGCTCGGGTAAGTGGTACTCGAAGTAGGATTCTTCGATATTCCCACAGAAATAAATCACCTTGCCCTTATCTACCGTATGCTCCACAAGCGCTGGGTTTGGCGAAAGCGGAGGCATCGGTTGGTAGTTAGCGGGAAACTTCCCGCGGTAGAAAGCGAGAGCCTTCCCCGTGGTCGTGGCCACCAGGCTTCTGAAGCGGGGTGAAGGGATGTGCGGCTCACCGATCCCCTCGAACAGAGGTCCCACGCCTCGGTCAAAGTAGTCTATGTTGCAGGGACCTTCAATACCGCAGAACTGGCACCCCAGGATTTCCTCGAGGGCGGGTTTCTGCCGCCTGTTCCCCCATTCGTCATAGCAAGATGTTTCGAAACTGGCTACGAGGGTACCCCCGTCCCGCACCCAGGCGATGATGCGGCGGGCCGCCGCATCGGACATGCACGCCACATTGGGCAGGATGAGAACCTCATAGTTGCCAGGCTTCTCCTCAATAGCCTGCTCGTCCAGCACGTCGAAGGGGAGGTGCCTCCGGGTGAGGGCCTCGAAGTAACCGCTGAACCCCTTGAAGTGGTCGCCAGCCCGCGCCTGGCCCACATAAGCCCGACCCTGGCGATGGAGGATGTCCGCTCCAGGTACTCCGAACTTTTCTCGATGAGCTCGTTCATCCGGCCGGCCGCCTGCGTGCCCTCGCCCGTGGAGTTCTCGTAGAAGATCCCGTACCAGGGAGATGCGCCGTGGGCGATGGTATCGGCGTAGAGGAGCTCTGTCTCCACCGGCGTGAGGAGGTAATGGTTCCAGCCGCAGTTCTTGCCCGCCATGAAGACCACGGTCGGCTTACCCCCGGCCTGGGTCTCGAGGAGCTTGGCAGACATGGCGGGCTTCCAGAGGGACTCCCGGGTGAGGTCCCCACCGATGAAGCCACCCTCGGCGCCGACCAGGTCCTGGTACTCGGCGAGTCTCCTGTTGTCCCTTCCGTTGGGCCAGCTCGGCCACAGCCCCTGGCCGTTCATGTAGATGATGGCCTCGGGTCTTGTCTCCTTCAGCGCGGCACGGCTATCCCGCATGTACTCCGTGATGCTCCGGTACCTGAACTCGATAAAATCCCGCCAGCCCTGGTCCTCCCAGTCCTCCTGAGCCGGCAAGTCCCTGCCGAAAGAGGCGCGGAACTTGTCCCGGCAGGCGCTGCAATAGCAACCGCTGGCGATGAAAATCGGGCCATCGAGGAAGATGCCGTCAATCTCGTAGCGAGCCAGGTCTCTGATGACCTGGCAGGACCAGGAGCGGTAGCCCGGGCTGTTCACGCAGGGCGACATGCCCAGGCCGTAGACATCGTCAATGGGGGTTCCATCCCGCTTGAGCTGGAGCCAATCTGGGTGCCGGCGGCCGAAATCGAGGGCGAGCCAGTGGACGTTGAAATAGATGAGCACCTTGATGCCAGCCCTGTGTGCCTCCGCCAGGTACGGGCCGAGGAGGTCGAGGGGGACACGGTCGGCAACCGCAGAGGCGAAGTAGAACACTCCCCGCTCCCCTCCCTCATAGGCGAAGGGGCCGAAGTGCTCGGCGTTGAAGTGGAGGTCCTTCTTCCTCTCCACCATCTTTACCGCCTCCTGGACGGTCCCGAACTTGAAGGGCATCGCGCCGAGATCCGCGATTCGGAGGGGTTTCTCATACCACCTGGTCATCATGTCAATCTCCTTCTAATCAATCTCCACCCGATACCGATAGTAGTCGGCCAGCATCCACTGCTCGGCGCTGCGCTCCCCGTAGCGGGTCAAGAAGAGCACGAGATCGCCGTTCTCGCGGTCTTGATAGAAGCGGAAGTTGGAGTGCTGCACCTGTTCCGGCTCGGTCGGGCGACGCTGGTCAATGACGGTGATGGTATCGCGTTTGAGGACGACCGGAGGGGTGGCACCCAAACGCTCCTCTACCTCCACAATCACGAGCGGAGTCCGGGGCCAGTTACCGTTGGGCCGCACGCCATGAATGCACAGGTTGCCCATCCAGTATAACTTGCCGGTCTTGATCGAGCGGAAGAATGCCGAGCCATTCGCGCCAGACTCGATCGGCTCGCCTTTGTCGCAGGGCAAAGGAACCGGGTCCGACCAGGTCATACCCCCGTCCTCTGAGACACATAGCCATTTGTAGCCCGGCTTTTCGGGGAACATGCTGTTGTCGCCGCGAATGACCATGACGATGCGGCCGTCGGGCAGTTCGGCCAGCGTGTTCTCGTCCAGCCCGCGCGAGGATACTTCAGGGTCTACGGCGACCGGCCGGCCAGGCCGCCAGCGAATCGAACTATCAGGCTCGTACTCGCCGATAAGCGTCACCGGTTGGTAAACCGGCGAACTGCAACCCTTGTAGTGAAGCGGCCGGCCATCGGCGCCAGGTACTTGCTGCTCGGCCGGAACCAGTATCCGGCCCCGTGAGGTCTTGATGGGGAAGGTGAAGCTCACCACAATCGCACGAGCTGGCGACACGTCCAGCTCCTGCCTGGGCTGCCATGTGTCGGTGATGGGGTTATAAACGTCCAGCACAAGGCTATAGACAGCGTCCAGGTCCAACGTGTCGTTGGGATACAGAGCCCGGTCACTGATGACCAGGAGCTTCTGCGTGTCGGGATCAAAGAATGCCGCTGGCTCGGCGTAGCGCATCTTGCCACCTTCAACCGGGTAGCTCTTCAAGAACATTTCGGGTCGCGTCCAGGTGCGGCCGTTGTCGTAGCTCTTCATCACCGCATACTCGTCGTAGCCATCCGAGTAGTCCTGGCGTCCGGAGCAGTGCATCAGAATTGGCTTGTCCGGTCGCCCATTTTCATCATAATGCAAGAAGCGTTCTCTGGACAAGACTTTCATCATCCTTCCTCCTCTTCTATTCTTATTCCGCCCAAAAGGTGTACAGCCTGGCCGCGCGCATTCGCAATTCCACCTGCATGGGTTGGCCTGTGATATCGGTCAAATCGGGCTTGCCGCGCCAGGTGACCGTCGCACAAGGTTGATCGCCCCGGATGGGGTCACAGTCAGCAAAAGTATGCCCCGGAATAACGTCATCCTTGTAAGCGCGGTGCAGTTGCACGCGGACTTCACCGGCCACTTCGGTGCGCAGGTTCATCATCAGCCGCCGCCCGAGGAGCTTCAACTCCAGCGTGCTGAATGACCCCTCGCCCGCCGCCTCGATTGCGACCAGGCGGTCTTTTTCCCAGATCGCACGTACGCTATCGCCATCTTGTCTTTGCCCATCGGAACCATGCCGCACGCCGCGTAGAAGGAGCCCTCCCGCCCCTCGCCTCGCTGCTCCGGAACAACCAGCGGGTCGTCCGCCCAGTAGTGCCAGCGGATGCCGTCACGGCTGGTCGCCAAATACACTTCCAGGGAATCCTTTTCGCGCGTGTACTGGGCGGGAAACATCAGGTGCACGTCCGTGTGAAACGGCAATATCGCAGCTCCCTCGTTGGAAGGATTCTCAGGATCGGCGGGCTCATCAGGTCCGGCCGACTGATAGAGCACGTGGGCGTTGGTGTACAGGTCGTGGCACGGATGGTCCTGCGGTCCGTCCAGCAGCAGCATCATCACCGGCCGCGGCCAGATCCGAAAATCTTTGGTGGTCGCCCGCGCGATGCCTCGTCGGCCATCCTCGCTCCACTGGCGGAAATAGCCCACATAGCAGCGCAGGCGCGGGTCGTAGTGAGCGGTCGTTTGGGTATCGCTGCAATAGTCGTCGAAGAGGGGCTCCTTGAACGCGTTCCAATGGATGCCGTCCGGCGAGGTCGCCCCGCGGATCATGGCCTTCTGGATGCTCGAAACCGACCCGGTGTAGATGAGCTTGTAGCGCTCTTCCGCCGGGGCCACGGGGTCAATGAAGACCGTGCCGCCGGCGTAGCCGAACTTGTGCCCGACATAGCCGTCGAACACGACGTTGTTGTCCTTGCTGCCGCGGTACGAGACAACCCCGAGGCGCGGCCTGGTCCAGTGGTAGCCGTCGTCCGACTCGGCGTAGCACAGCCGCACGCCATAGTCGTCGCTTTCCTTCTCGAAGTACGAGCCGAGCGCCTCGTACCAGAGCCGATAGCGCCCGCCATCGTGGATGACGGTAAAGTAAGCATGGATACTGCGGTCTTCCCAGGGCAGCTCGCTTTTCAGCCAGGCCGGTGACTTCTCAGGCCGCTCCACCACTAACCGAACTCCTTGAGGCATAGCGAACGAGCTGAACCCACCACTGCCCGCCTCGTAGCGAAGCCATCCTGCGTACACCGGCGACCAGTCAATGAAAAAAACTTTGTTTTGGCCAATTTCCCGAGCCATACAATCCTCCTTATAATGAGATTTGCGATTAGCCCCCCGATCCGGGCCAATATCTATCCACCGTATAGTCAGCCACCCGCCTTAGCAGCGAAAACCGACGCGGAAAGCGCTCCGTCTCCAGCCATTTTCCCAGTTCTTCTTGATGCCCCAATTCGCGCACCGCCTGCCACTGATTCAAGAGGGGATACCGGCCGTTGCAGTCCCAGAAGGCCAGCCCGTCCGCGCCGTGTTCGTAGTAGCGCCGTGCCTTTTCGAGATACTCGTTCGGCGACATCTGCCGCGGCATCACGTTGGGATACATCTCGCACTTGCTGTTCTTGGTGATCCGCTCGAAGAACTCCATGTCGATCTCGAAATACTCGGGCCAGGGATAAGGAATGATGATGTCTACCAGGCCTTCCTTTATCCAGGCCTCCACATCCAACCCGTAAAACAGGTTATCCGCCTCATTGGCAAAGACGACGGCAGAGATCTTTTGTCCCTTTCCTATTCGTT
>PHCA01000294.1:1670-4878 GCA_002842085.1 Chloroflexi bacterium HGW-Chloroflexi-1 | reverse complement strand
CCGGTCACGGTCACGCATCCGGAGGTGAAGCGCTACTTCATGACCATCCTCGAGGCGGTGCAGCTCGTATTGCAGGCGGCTGCGCTGGGGCAGGGCGGCGAGGTCTTCGTGCTGGACATGGGCGAGCCGGTGCGGATCGCGGACCTGGCCCGTGACCTGATCCGGCTGTCGGGGCTGGAGCCGGGGCGGGATATTGATGTGGTGTACACGGGGCTGCGGCCGGGGGAGAAGCTGTTCGAGGAGTTGTTCGCCGCGGGGGAGGACTACGTCCGCACGGGGCATGAGAAGATTTTTGTGTGCAGGAACGGGCACGAGATTTCGGATTTGCGATTTGCGATTTCGGATTTTGTTGATGGACTGGGAGAGGCGGCGCGGGCGGGGGACGCGGAGGAGGTCAGGCGGCGGTTGATGGAGATGGGACGCAGATGAACGCGGGACCCCTTTTTTAGGACGCAGATGGCGCTGCGGCGGGCTTGGCGCTCGGCAGATGAACGCAGATTTTACCCCTTTCTCTTTTTTTTGGACGCAGATGGCGCTGAGGCGCTCGGCAGATGGCGCTGCGGCGCTCGGCAGATTTTTTTCTCTTTATTTTCTCCTGACCCCTGACCCCTGACCCCTGACCCCTGACCCCTGACCCCTGACCCCTGACCCCTGTTCATGCTATCTGCGTGCGCAGCCTGCGTAAATCTGCGTCCGATGGGTTTTGTGTCTCCCACCTTCTCCCCTTCTCCCCCTCTCCCCTTCTCCCCCTCTCCCCTTCTCCAGTCGTGGGGTGTGATGAAGGTGAATGGCTTACGAGCGCGGCCCTCTGGAGAGGTTTTTCAGGGGGCTTTTGTGTTTCTGAGGGCGCTGGTCGCAATTCGAAATTCGAATGGAACGCCATGCCGAAGCCATCTATCATTCACTTGCGGCATCATAGACAAGAGCAGGGCACCAGTTGCCTGGCCGCTTGCGTCGTGATGGTTCTGGCGCACTGGCAAGTGGCTGTCAGCGAAGGTGAAATCCGCCGACTTCTCAAGACCAAACCCTATGCCGGGACACACCCGGTCAGCTTGCTGCGATTGCGAGAGCTCGGTTTTGAGGCCTGGCCATGATGGGACCGCAGAGGCACTGCGTCAGCGCCTTGATGCGGGCAGCCCGGTGATCGTGTTTCTGTGGACAGGGACACTTCGCTATTGGCGCGAACTGGGTGGTGTGGACTACCTGTACGCTGACGCGGAGACGCGGAGACGGGGCGTTTCACGTTGCACGCACTGCGTGTCACGTTCTAACGTCCAACGTTCGGGGCAAGCCGGTGTCTGATCCCATCAAGTGCCAGAGCCACACGAAATGATAGCGCACTTACGGCCGTCTGCATCACGGCCACCCGGTCCAGGATCGCTTTGACAGCCCTCGCCATTTGTGTATCGCATCCGTCCGGGGTCACGATATCATAGGTCGTGTAAGTATGCTCCGGGCAGAAGGTGTAGAGTCCGTGCAGGTTATCCAGATAGAGCGTCCGGCCTTCAAAGACATGACGACGACTGGCATCACGATCGGGACAGTAGAACCTGGGGACGAAACTACGTCCACAAGACATGCAGACCAGAGGCACATCTATCGTGTTGCCTTTCGGGCGAGGGATGTCGTTTTTGTTGCCACAAAAAGGACAGGTCACCGTGTCAGTGGCTATCAGATTGCGTTTCATCGTTTCGTCCTTGTTAACTTCAACTTTCGCACCTGCTCCAGCACCAAGCGAACCTCCGTTAGACTGAGCGGGTCACCATACTCCACCTGCCACACATCGCGAAAAGCTCCACTACTGAGCTTCTGTTCCAACTCGTGGAGCCTTTTTGCGACGTGAGTTGTGTTGCCGGTTCGCTCGCAGTTCTGCCAGAAGGCAGCCAGGTCCATGTCCGGGTTATCCAGAATCAGTCCAATCGCATCCACCATATCCCGATCGCGCAGTGGGAGCAACTTCAAGATCAGTAACTCTTCCACTGATGCCGCTGGCGCTGAGAGGGAGCCTTGGTCGTCAACCAGAATCTCGGTCACCAGTGGGGACCAAACGTACTCCTGGCCTGAGCGCATGTCCCACAGTTTTTCTACGGAGATGTGGATTTCAACCGTCACGTCATCAACTCGCCTGGTAGCCTTTACCCCTTCAAAGGCGGTCTCGTCCTGGTAGTCAAAGCCCATCCGCTTGAGGATGGTGATCAGGTTGGCCTTGTCTCGCTTGCTAAGGACTGAGAATTAAATAACTTGCGGCAGAATCCTGCCTTTTTACGGGGCAGGTCGGTAAGTTGTTTAGTCCTTAGCCCTAATGGCGAGATCAATGTCATGGGTATACCGTTTGCGGCGAGTGTAGCCCCGGACGGCCAGACCACCGATAAGCCGGGGTGTGATCTGCATTTCTTGGCAGGCCTGAAGCAATTCCCGCAGTGCAGTTTTGAGTTCGGGGTCTATGTCCACAATGTAGCCTCATAGTGTTAGCGGCCCCCTGCGGGGGTTTCACTGGTTCGGACGTTCTGTGCGTTACACCACCATCATACAATCTTTATCGCGGTTTGTCAATCATCACCAAGGCGGAGAGGTGGCTACGCGGCAATCCGAAATCATCCATCTGCAATCCGACTTGCTGAAGGGCACGTTTAAGGGCCAGAGGCACACGTACTTTTACAACTGAATAGCGACGACGAATTTGCGAATGGGCGAATCACCGAATAGTTGATCCTTTGATTACCCTCAGGACGTGTTTTTGGTCACTTTCTCCTCATCGCTTCTTGGGCGAATCAACGAATCAGCGAATGGGCGAATCAACGAATCGCAAATAACGAATCGCAATCCGCAATCCGCAATCCGCAATCCGCAATCTCAAATCGTGCGCATCTGCGACGAGGCGGGCGTGCCGGCGCGCACACTTGCATACCTGGCTTCGCCAGGCACACACACCCGCAGGTGCAGTGCAGGTGTCATCCCCGGCATCTACGAGCTGTTGGACGGCAGCGTCAGCGTCAAGCAGGTGCGGGACGTGCGGATCGAGGATCTGCTGCGTCGCGACCCGGTGAAGACCGACATCGCGGCGGTGCAGGAGCTTCTGCGGGGCCAACGGGTGCTCGTCACGGGCGGCGGCGGCTCCATCGGCTCGGAGCTGTGTCGCCAGATCGTCCGCTTGCAAACTGCAAACTGCAAATAGCAAATGGCAAATGGCAAACTGCAAATAGCAAAT
>PHCA01000294.1:0-1623 GCA_002842085.1 Chloroflexi bacterium HGW-Chloroflexi-1 | reverse complement strand
CCTGCTGGCCGCAGCCGAGGCGAGCGGCGTCGAACGCTTCGTGATGATCTCGACCGACAAGGCGGTCAACCCGACCGCGGGAGAAGGGGAGAGGGGGAGAAGGGGAGAAGGGGAGAGCGGGAGAGCGGGAGAGCGGGAGAGCGGGAGAAGGGGAGAGCCGGAGAAGGCGAGCAGGAATACTCCTCAACCTCTCAACCTCTCAACCTCTCAACCTCTCAACCTCTCAGCCTCTCAACCTCCCAACCTCTCACCTTCTCAACCTCCCAACTTCTCACCTTCTCCCACCTGGGTAAGCTCAACAACATGGAACGCAAAGCCGATACCTTCTGCTTCTAATCTCCCCCTCTCCTCTTCTCATCTTCTCCGCTTCTCCGCTTCTCACCCTCTCTCCCGTCTGCAGGGCGGGCGACGGCTTCGTTGTTTTTTGGGCCGGTGCGGGGCCGCGGCGGTTTGCGCTTTGCGGTTTGATGGGGTATCATTGGGTAAAGTGGCGGCGGTGATGAGGGCTATGGAGTTGTCTCGAGTTACATATCGTTCATGCGTTGCAGGCGGAGATACAGGAAATGGATACAGCACTTCGGCCTAAGGTAGTTGAAGATACCCGTGTGTTCGACGCACAAGCAGAGGTATTCTGGCTAGCATTTCAGGCATTGCCACGTCCGGCGCAGTGGGTTGTGCGTGAGCGACTGGCCCTTGCGGAGGTGTTCGGCTTCGAATTGGCGCGGGAGTTGGAAAGCTGGCAAGCCGCCGCCGGCGAGGCATTGCTGTCTTTCGAGGCCACTTTAGATGATCCAGCGCAATGATGTCCTGTTTGTGGAGCTGCCGTCGCCGCTTGGTGGCGCAGGACGGGAGCAGACGGGACGCCGCCCTGCCATAGCCGTTCAAGATGAGCTGACCCATCTCCCGACGGTGTTGGTATTGCCGGTGACGTCACAACTTGAGGCTCGGAGGTTCCCATTCACACTGCGGGTTGAGCCAACCACCGCGAACGGCCTGACCATGCCTTCCATCGTCCTGTTGTTTCAGATGCAGGTGATTGACAAGCGACGCGTGGTGCGGGTAATCGGCAAGCTGGAGCCAGACTACGCAGATCAACTTGACGTGATGATGCGCCGGATGTTGAAGCTCTGAAGGGCGCCGACCACGCGTGGCGGCAGCCAATGCAGCCCTGTCGCTTCGGCAAGCTCAGTGATCAGCGAAATAGCATGTTGGTCCAATGGTCAGACGAAGACCAGGTCTACGTGGTGACTTTCCCCGAGTTCTCCACATGCCATACACATGGTGCGATGTATGAGGAAGCCGTCAGGAACGGCCAGGAAGTTTTGGGCCTTTTGCTCGAGACATACCGGCTGCGGGGTCAACCCGTGCCGGCGCCCTTGATGTTTGAATACGCCTACGCTTAGGTGGTCTTGAGACGGTCGCGCGTCTCGGATCGAGGATCTGCTGCGCCGCGAGCCGGTGCGCACCGACGTCAGCGCGGTGCGCGGCATGTTGCGGGGCAAGCGCGTGCTCGTCACCGGCGCGGGCGGCTCCATCGGCTCGGAGCTGTGTCGCCAGATCGTCCGCTTGCAAACTGCAAACTGCAAATAGCAAATGGCAAATGGCAAACTGCAAATAGCAAAT
>PHCA01000293.1 GCA_002842085.1 Chloroflexi bacterium HGW-Chloroflexi-1 | reverse complement strand
CTATTTGGCGACCTCGACGGCCCGGGTTTCCCGAACGACGGTGACCTTGATCTGACCCGGGTATTCCAGGTTATCCTCGATCTTCTTGGCAATCTCCTTGGCCAGGGTGAGCGAGGCCAGGTCGTCGATGTCCTCCGGTTTGACGATGATGCGGATCTCGCGGCCGGCCTGGATCGCGTAGGTCTGGGCCACGCCCGAGAAGGAATTGCCCAGATCTTCCAGCGCCTTGATGCGCTTGACGTAGGTTTCCAGCGCTTCGCGGCGCGCCCCCGGCCGGGAGCCGGAGATGGCGTCGGCGATGGCTGCTATCACGGCCTCCACCGTCTGCTGTTCGACCTCGTGATGGTGCGATGCGATAATGTTGACGACCGTATCCGGTACCCCGTAGCGTTTGGCGATGTCGGCGCCGATCTGGGCGTGCGGGCCATCCACCTCGTGGCTGACCGCCTTGCCGAGGTCGTGGAGCAGCGCGCCCATCTTGGAAATCTGGACGTTGGCGCCCAGCTCCGCTGCCAACATGCTGGCGATGTGGGTAGCCTCGATGGCATGGGAGAGCTGGTTTTGGCCGTAGCTGGTGCGATATTTGAGCCGCCCCAGCAGTTTCACGATCTCCGGATGTAGCCCCTGCAAGCCGGTTTCGATCACAGCCTGTTCCCATGCGGCCATCTTGGACCAGGCGACTCAAGGTCAGGCGCGCCACCTCGCGGCGGATCGGGTCAAAGCTGGAGATGATGACGGCCTCCGGCGTATCATCCACGACCAGGTCCACACCGGTGGCCATCTCGATGGCCCGGATGTTGCGGCCCTGCCGGCCGATGATCCGCCCTTTCATCTCATCGTTGGGCAACGGTACACTGGAGACTGTGGTCTCGGAGATGTGGTCCGAGGCCACGCGCTCCATTACCTGGGTAATGATCTCGCGGGCGCGTTCGTCGGCCATCGCCAGCGTTTCCGCCTCGACTTCTCTGATCTTGCGGGCCATGTCCTGGCGCGCGCGCTGTTCGACCGCGATCAACAGCTCCTGTTTGGCATCGTCGCGACTTATGTTCGCGATCCGTTCCAGTTCGGCCGTGTGCTGTTCTTTGAGCTCGCTCAGATCGTTCTCCCATTTATCGAGCTTGCTCTGGCGCTGATTCATCTTGCGATCACGCGCCTCCAACTGTTCCAGCTTGCTGTCGATCGTTTCCTGACGCCGTTGAATTCGTTCCTCCGAACGTTCCAGTTCTCGGCGCCGGCGTTGGATTTCCGCCTCTGCTTCCTCGATGATCTGGACTCTGCGTTCTTGGGCGGCGAGCTCAATGCTTTTGGCCTGACTTTCGGCTTTAGTTGTGATCCGATCGGATTCGGCGCGGGCACTTTGGAGCAACGCCTCGGCCTTGGATTCGGCCTTCAACATGCGCGATTTGGCGATCAGATAGCCGATCACCGCGCCTGCCACACCAGCCAGCAGAAAGTCCACCAGCGTCCAGATCAAGAGACGCTCTGGGCTCTGCATGATGGTTCCTCACTTTCAGATAAGCATAATCGGGTTATGAATCAGCGCTGGCGATTGCCAGCAGCACGATAATTCCAGACCGGGTGCTATACTTGACACGGTGACAGGGTGACACGGTGACAGGGTGACGCCGATGCTACGCATCGGACAACCTCACCTTATGACCGTGATGAGTATACTTCGAGTATCTGCTCTCCACGGGTGCTCTGGCCGGTCTGCGACCGAGCCAGGGGGCACGACCGGCCCCAGCGTATGGAGGTGCTACTCAGAGGCGATTTCCGACAATTCCTCTATCAAACGCGCTACGACCTCGGCCACGATTTCGTAGTCGAACCCGCGGCGCATCAGGAATGCACCCAACTTGCGGCGAAAGGCCGCCGGGTCATCCTGGATCAGGTGCGCCAGACGGGCAGCTTTGACCCGCGCGGCCTCGTAGGCCGCGGCCAGCGGGTCCAGATCGGCGATGGCTGCCTCTATGATGGGGGCATCCAGCCCTTTTTGCCGCAACTCCTGGCGCAACGCCCGGCCTCCCTTTGGCTTGAAACGGTGGCGATTTTCCACCCAGAAACGGGCGAATTCGGCATCATCCAGGTAGCCCTGGCCGGTCAGCCGCTCGACCACCGCGTCGATCACGGTCTCATCGATGGCCGCCTCGGCCAGTCTGCGCCGGACCTCAGCCTCGCTGCGCGGGCGGTAACTCAAGAATCGCACGGCCCGATCGTACGCCTTCTGAATGGCATCGAGCGCTTGCAGCCGTTGGATGTCCGCGGCGCTGAGCTCCTGGCCGATCCGCAGTCGAGCCGCCTCGATGGCCGGCAGCCCGAATGCAAATGCGCCATCCAGGTAAACGTTGACGCGGTCTGGCGTGCGCTTCTGAAAACGCAAGCTGGTGATTTTGCCGGCCATGTTATCTCTGAGTACAAAAAAGAGCCGTGGCCGCGCGATCCCCTTGATAGGGATTTCGCACCACAGCTCTTGTCCAAGCACAACGTGCCGCACGCGTTAGCTTGCCGCACGCGTTAGCCTGCCGCACGCGGCAGCCTGCGCTCTCACCGATTCAACGGCGAAAGCACACCATGTTCCTTCACGGAGAGCACCGGACTCTGCCGGGTGTGTCGTTCGGTTGGGCTAATTCTACAACGAGAACTCAACCTGGCCGTATCCGTATCTACAGGCGCCAAACCTGATGCGCCTGGCTATATACTGATCGGAAATGGATTCAATGCAATCGGAGTCGAGGCTTTAGCTGGGCATTAGCCGCAAAAACCGGCTGAAGCCTCGACTCCAATGCACTCGTTTGATTTCCGTTCAGTATATACTCGCCACGGTCATAAAGTGAGGTTGTCCGATGCGCAGCATCGGCATCACCTTGTCACTGGGTAGTCAGTCAGATAAAGATCTGTTAAATCCAACACGAAGCGCACATCAGGATCGGGCGACCAAAGCACCTGTCATTCCCGTCGTCGCCTTCAGGTAACCGGTCGTTCGGTTAACGCGATTCACTCCCGCGAACTTCTGGCGCCAACGCCGTCGAGTGGCGTACCGGTCTCACATATCTAAGCTGTGGCTGTATGACCCACCCCGAAACCGATCTTCTGACCGCCGGCCCAGCCGCCAACGCGTTGCGGCGCCTGGGTTCGGGATGGGGTGTCAAGGGCTGACGCTTATGCGTCCTGAAAATCGTCGGTGTCCTCGTCGTCACGGGTCGTCACGACAGGCAGGGGCGCCAGCGCCACCGCTGCGCGCACGGCATGCTCGATCTCCTGGACGACCTCTGGTGTCACCTCCAGGAACTCCTTCGCATTCTCGCGTCCCTGGCCCAAACGCAAGTCCCCAAAACCGTAGAAGGAACCGCGCTTGTCGATAATGCCTGTGTTGACCCCCTGATCGAGGAGGTCGCCGGCCTTGCTGATCCCCTGGTTGTACATGATGTCGAACTCGGCCTGGCGGAATGGCGGCGCGACCTTGTTCTTCTTGACGGTGACGCGTGTGCGGTTGCCCACGTTGTCGCCGCCTTGTTTGATGCTCGAAATCCGGCGCACGTCCAGCCGCACGCTGGCGTAGAACTTGAGCGCCATCCCGCCAGAGGTGGTTTCAGGATTTCCGAACATCACGCCGATCTTCTGCCGCAATTGATTGGTGAAGATCAGCGCCGTGTTACTGGTTTTGATCGCGCCGACCAGCTTGCGGAGCGCCTGGGACATCAGCCGGGCTTGCAAGCCCATGTGGCTGTCGCCCATCTCCCCTTCGATCTCGGCGCGCGGCACCAACGCCGCCACCGAGTCGAGGACCACGACGTCTACCGCGCCGGAGCGGATCAGCGCCTCGACGATTTCCAACGCCTGTTCGCCGGTGTCCGGCTGGGAGATGTACAACTCGTCCACGTTGACGCCGCACTTGGCCGCATAGATGGGATCCAGGGTGTGCTCCACATCGACGAACGCCGCGATGCCACCCATCTTCTGCGCTTCGGCGATGATGTGTTGGCAGATCGTCGTCTTGCCGGACGCTTCGGGACCGTAGATCTCGGTGATCCGGCCGCGCGGGACGCCGCCAATGCCCAATGCGAGATCCAACGAGATCGAGCCGGTGGGGATCGCCTCCACCTTCAAGCGCTCGGCCTCGCCCAACTTCATCACGGTGCCTTCGCCGAAGCGTTTCTTCAGATTGGCCAGAGTTGTGTCCAACGCTTTTTGTTTGCCGGTGTCAACCATCTGTCACTCCTGGCGATTAGGGCTAAGAACTAAATAACTTACTCATCTGCTCCGGCAAATGAAGGGGGGACTTGCGCAAGTTATTTACTTCTCAGTCTTTAGCTCGCATCTCATGCCAAGACGCAAGGAACGCAAAGACACCCCATATTGATTCTTTGCGCCCTTTGCGCCTTTGCGTGAAGCTTTTCCAAGTCCAGCAGGTCATTGCCCATTTACAAAAGGGCGTGGTAGGCTTCAGAAAAGCTCTATTAAATCTTCTAGACATTCTACATCAGGCAGGGCAAAAGATCAAATGCGAATAAACGCCGGGGTGCGATTCCTGATTGGTCGTGCTCGCACAACTGGCGCGTGTGCCGGACAAGCAGTATCTTCTCAGTTTGTAGGGGCGCACCCTTGCGGTCGCCCAGGCGGGCAGGCGCAAGGTGGGCTTAGCGCTCGGCAGATGAACACGGATTTCCCTTCTGATCTGCGTGCATCCGCGTCAATCCGCGGCTTGTCTTCGATGCAGGATCACGTTGACCACTACATTCCAACACCGCTTGTTTTGCGATCAACTGATTCCCGGTCGCCATCGCCACTCCCCACACCGCCCACACGACCACCGCCGGGCGCGTGCCCCAGGTGACGGCGTCGGTCAGGCCGTGGATGACCAGGGCGACCTGACTGCATAGCAGGCCCGCCCCCAGCCCGACCAGCCAGCGGTCGCCCACTCTTTGTCCCTGCCGGTAGACCCGCCACGAAGCCAGGATGACCAGGAGCAGCAGGACCAACCATGCCACCAGGCCGGGCAGGCCCAGCTCCTCGGCCACTTCGACCGGCGCTCCGGCGGCCGCCCATTCGATGAAATATTGGCTTTCCTCCAGCAGCGCCGCCACCGCTTCGCTGCCGGTGGCATGACGGGCCGAAGACGCCACCCGGCCCAGGTCGGCCGCCAGCTCGGCCAACCGCACCGGCAGAACATCTTTCAGATGTCAACTTTCCTCAACTCCGCTGCCGGCCAGCCGTGCGACGAACGCCGCGTGCTCGGCCGTCGCCAACCCTTGGTTCAGCACCGCCAGCACGGCCGCCAAATCACCCGCCAGCAACGCCGGCACATCCAGCCACAGGCCCGGAAAGACCCGGCTGCGCACGATGCGATCCTCGTCCGCGGTGAGCGCCACGTATTGCCCCCCTTCGAGCCGGAACCAATCTATCCCCTGATCCTGCACCCGCCAGGCCAGGTACTCCTGCACCCCATGTCGCCGGTAAACGCGCAGCTTGGCGTGCAGATCGTACGACACGCTGCTGGAGGCAATCTCGACCACCAGCTCCGGCGGGCCTTCGATGTAGTCGTCCGCGCTGATCCGGGAGGCGCCGCCCGCCGCTGTTTCCAACCGTAACAACGCATCCGGCTGCAGTTCGTTAACGCGGTCTAACCGCACTGACACGTTGTCACTCAAATCTATACCCGGAGTTGCCGCGCTGTATAAACCCAACCAAGTCATCATTTGCGCATGGGGTTTCCCATGTCTCCGATGTCGAATGGGTGACGGCATGTAAACTACTCCTTCGATCAATTCAGCTTTCTTGAGCTGGGGCATGGCGTCGTAACGGCGCTCGAACTCGGCGCGCGTCAGGCGGTCGCCAGCCTCCAGGGGGGGGACGCGCGCTTCAACTCCCGCGGCCGCGGGTAGTCTGACCCGCCGCGGCGCGATACTCCGCCGTTCGATCACCGTCGGCCTGATCTGAGTTTCCATGTCACCACACCTCCTCGCTCGCAACGACTCCTACAGCATCATACACCACCTCGCGCCAAAAAACAAACGTGAGAACGCCCGTCCCCCCTCTGAGGAGGGACCTCGAAAAACACAACGGCCCCTGGAACCCGCTCCAGAGGGCCGCGCCTTCCACCTGTGACCTGTGAGTTGCCCTTTGCTACCCGCCATCCGTCGCCCGATACTCCGGCGCCACCTCCCCCGCCTCCCCCCGCTGCGCCGCCGCCACCAGCCCATCGATGCATTTCGGATACTTCGACTGGGCTCAGTACAGGTTTCGGATACTTCGACTGTGCTCACCACAGGTTTCGGATTGGAGGCCCCGTGTTGTGTGTTGTGTGTTCCACAGCTTCCACAGCTTCCGCAGCGCCGCGTCCTGGGCAACGCCGAAGGGCTGCATCCGCTTATCCGCTTCTATCCGCTGCCCCCTCGGTACTCCGGCACCAGCTCGCTGAGCAACCGGCGCACCGTCTCCACATCATCCCGCTGCGCCGCCGCGATCAGGGCGTCTACCTCCCGTTCCAGGTCGGAAGTGGCACGCGCCCC
>PHCA01000292.1:2587-3693 GCA_002842085.1 Chloroflexi bacterium HGW-Chloroflexi-1 | reverse complement strand
GTCAGGTGGACGGTGGCGTCGCCCCTGGTCGCCAGGACGACGATCCGGCCCGGGCGGATGCCGGACAGATACGCGGCCAGTGCGTCCGCCTCGTAGCTGTTGGCCGTGGTGTCGAAGCCGCGACTGTCCAGCAGCGCCCCGGTGCGCGGATCGAACACGGCGACGTTGTAGCCCCGCCGGCCGGCCGATGCCTTTGTCTCGCTCCCGTCGGCCGCGAACGCGCTGATGAACGCCTCGCCGAAGCTGTGCACGTCCAGGTTGACCGGGCTGACCGCGCCGGTGGCGCCGATCATGGCGCGGCTGGCCGGGTCGGGGAAGACCTGGCGCGGGCTTTTGGCCCAGGCGAAGGTCAGCGTGACGCGGTTGGGGCCGCGGCGCATCGCGGTGACGGGCACGGCCGCCTCGACGGTCTGCCAGCCGGGGGCCAGGGGGCGCTTTTGCAGCACGGTCGTCCCGTTGACGTTGATCGCGACGGTCTGGCCAGGCGCGCCGGCGTAGGTCAACGGCGCCACGGCCATCCGCAAGGTGACCTCGCGGGCTTCGGCCAGCGGCAGGTACAACTCGGCTTCCCGCTCCGTGGCCCAGAGCGCCGAAGCCTGGTCAATCCGAAATCCGAAATCCGAAATCTGAAATCCCGTGTCCCAGCCGTCGCCGATGTACGGCTCGATGCCGGTCGTGCCCAGGTCCAGCCGGAACGGGAACGGCGTCGCCGGCTGGATCACGCGGTAGGCCCGATAGCCGTCCGCCTCCCAAAACGCCGGCTGCTCCAGCGGCAGCACGTTGAGCGCATACTCCTCGGTCCGCTGCCAGGTATCCTGATACGGATAGCGCCCCGGAATGGAGGGCGTGGTGATGAAATAGCGCACGTCGTAGAGCGCCATCAGGCTGGCGGCCTGGCTGCGGGCGGCTGCGTCGGTCTCCGGCGTGACGACCCGGTACATTTCGAGATCGGTCAGCGCCCGGAAGAGCGGGATGCGCCGGAAATAGTCCATCTTGAAGGCCGGCGCCCGGCTGATATTGCCGCCGATCATCGGCTTGCCGTGGACGGTCTGGAAGTATTGAAGCTGCGTCTGCTCGCTGCCCAGCACGCCGAAGCTGTTGCGCCA
>PHCA01000292.1:0-2384 GCA_002842085.1 Chloroflexi bacterium HGW-Chloroflexi-1 | reverse complement strand
GCTGATTCGTTGATTCGCTGATTTGCTGATTCGCTGATTTTCCCCAACAGCCACGCCGCTCCATACGCGGCCAACATGGCCAACGCCAGCATCAGGATCACGCTGTTGCGGTTGGGCGCGCGGTTGGCATTGATGAAAGGGATGAAGTGGAGCAGCGTGAAGGGCAGCGGCACCGTCACGCCTTCGGGCAGCAGGCCGGCCAGGCTGAAGCGGTAGCGGCCGTTGATCTGCAAGAGCGGGCCCAAGACGAGCACCCCAAACGCGAGCGCGCTCCACGTCCAAACCTTGACCCGGCCCCGGCCGCGCCATGCGCCCAACAATGCCAGCCCCAACGTGACATAGCCAACAAAAACCGTGTTGATGTCGCCGAAGCGCCCCTTGCCTTCCTCGACTGCCCGCAAGGCGGCCGTCCACCGGCCCAATGAATCGGTAGGGGCGGTGTCTCCGTGCCCGCCCGGCCGGGGCGACCACGGAGGGATCGCCCCTACGGGATTCAGGTCGGTCGGTGTCACCAGGCCGACGACGTCCGCGCTGAGCTTGACGCTCTCGCCCCAGCCGGTCAACGCGTAATCGGCGGTCAGGAACTCGCGGGCGATCGGGATGAGGACCGGTGACCAGATCAGCAGGGCAACCGCGCCGGCCAGCGCCAACCGGCCCAAAACCGCCGGCCAGCCTGCCCTGAGAATCGCCCTGTAGCGCAATCCGCCGGATTGCCGCGGGCGGCGCCACAAACGCAAGCCAGCGGCTTGCGGTACATTACGGCCAGCGCGCCAACTTGCCAACAAGACCACCACCGTCAGCAGCGCCAGGAACGACGCGAAGATCATTTCCGCCAGGCTGGCCAGCGCGAAGAAAAGTCCGGCCAAGATCGCGTTCTTCAGCTTCGGCTCGCGCAGCGTTTTCAGCAGGTAGAGCGCGTAGAACGGCAGCCACTGGGTCGTCACCATGTCGTAGTGGCCCAGCGCGGCGTAGATGGCCCGGTTGGAGGCGAACGCGTAAATGACTCCACCGAGAAGAGCCGCCAGGTGTAAGATCGTATTGGGTATTGGGTATTGGGTATTGCGGGTTGCGGGTTGCGAGTGGCGGGTTGCGTGAAACGTAAAACGTAAAACGTAAAACGCAAGCAAGTAGGCCCCAAAGCCGCTGAAAAGTGTGGCAAGGAGCAGGGTCACGTTGCTCGCCAGCGGCAGGTTGATGGCTACCTGCAGCGGCAGGGCGATCAGCGCGTTGAAGAAGTTGAAGGTGTAGAGAATGAGGTCGATGCCCAGCGGGAACCAGATCAGCTCCGAGTGCAACGGGCTGACGTGCAGGTCGAGCAGCGCGTGCTTGAAGTACCAGATGTTCCAGACGAAGGTGGACTCGTCGAACGCCCACGTCGCGGTGCCGGGGATGCGGCTGCTCAGGTTGGCGATCACCGGCCAGCTCAGTGCCAGGGTCAACACACTGAAGATGCCGAGGATGACCCAGCGCGCGCGGCGTCCGCTTGCGCTTTTCTCGGGGGATGTCGCTGTGTTGTCGGTCATGGTGCGATGGTACCACACGCCGCGTTTCGAGGCAAGAACGCTGCTGCAAGTCTTCTACTGGGACACGATCACCGCGTGCCACCCATCCGGCGCGGCAGGACTGATCACGGGTTCTCCGTCCCGGACGTCGATGAGGCGGAGGCGGAGTTGATAGGGCGGATCACCGGGCGTTTCTAGCCGGTGCCAGGTGACGAATCGTCCGTCTGGCACCCATTCGGGCGGGCGGAACGCGTCGAAGGGCACACCGGTTTGCCAGTCCCCGGCCGCGATCTCCAGGCGATAGCCGGCCGGGTTCTCCTGATCTGGGCCGGCCGTGCGCCAGAGGAGCTGAAGCACCGGCAGGCCATCCGGCCCGGCGCGCCAGGCCGCGGCGGTCAGGCGGAGCCGTTCGGTGAAGGCCGCGGCGATGTTCCCGGTCGCACCGAAAACCCGGGGATCTGCGTTGGCGGGCAGGCCGAATGCTGTCAGGGCGGGCGTGCCATCGGGAGCCAGTAACAGGTCCTGCTCGACGCTGTGGTAGGCCAGGAAGGCCGCGGCCGGTCCGGCCGGTTGCGAGCTGGCCGCGATCAGGTAAGTGGCGCGTTCGCCGGCCGGAGGCAGTGGCAGCGCGCCGCGGGCGTCGAACCAGCTCAGATTGGGATTCCGATGCTGGAAGTAGGTCTGCACTGTGGCGCGCTCGGCCAGCAGCATGAAGGTCGGGTGGCGGTAGATGTCAGACGACAAGTAGACGTGGCCGGCCGGCTCGTGGGTTTCCAGCCACTGCCAGGCGGACGTTATGTCCCCCTCGAACGCATCGAACGTCGCCGGCGCCGGTCCCCAGACGCGGAAGTAGTCGCGGTAGGTCACGCCGGCGTGGACGAG
>PHCA01000010.1:45900-52494 GCA_002842085.1 Chloroflexi bacterium HGW-Chloroflexi-1 | reverse complement strand
GACGCTACGTTAACCAAAACGACAAACAGGCAAGTAATGGCGTGAGTGCGGCGCGCGTAACACGTTGGCTCCATGCGCGGGTTAGGCGCATTTGCCCAATGCTTATGACTGATGCTTACCGAATTGAATCTCGGTAGCTGTTTTCACTGTGACAAACCAACCACCCAAGACCTGATTATGATGGGCAATAATCTGCGATGCTTTGAGGTACTCGGTGTCCCAAGTGCTATGTGCATCCTGCACCAGGGTTACGTCGTAGCCGAGACTGTAGGCACGACGACAAGTGGTATCAATACAACACTCAGTTTGGATGCCGGCCACAATGAGATGTTTGATTCCGCGTGTCTCTAATTCGCGTTGGAAGCTAGTTTCCTGAAACGAGTCGGGATGACGCTTGCGGATGACCAAATCATCTTTAGTCGGAGCAATGGCGGCATGAATCGGCCAGCCAGGTTTATCTGGTCGGAGTGGATGATTGTCTCCTCCGTCGTGTTGGATATAGATGACAGAAATGCCAGATGTGCGTGCTCGGCTGATTAGAGCGCCAATTGTGGCGAGTAGTTCGTTCCCATTATACACGGGGTCGCTGTCGTCAAACATTCCTAACTGGACATCTATAATCACGAGAGCAGTGTTGTTGTGCATATACGCTTTCTCCCACGGTGGCTCGGTCAGGAGACCGGCCACAGCCACCCCGGATGATTGAGAGGCTACCAACCAGGTTATTTTTGAACGCGACCTAAACCCTTGCATGGGCGGGTTTATCGGCTTCACTCTTGGGCAGCAAGGATTCATAGACGGTGAAGGGCGCCGCGTCTGGCATCTCGCCCCGCAGGGCTACTTCCACGGCGCGGTTTGGGCGTCATTGCATTACGTTCCTTCTGCATAATTCCCTTCCTTGCGCCACACATCCAGCATCAGTTCATAGCGCGCTAATCTCATGCCGGTATAGATACAGTTGCTCGTGGAAAAGATGTACCCACCCCCCGGCATGCCGTGCCGCAGCGCGTAGCGCGCTGACTCGATCACCTCTTCATCCGTGCCGGTGTCGAGCAAGCCACAGCTCACATTGCCGATCAGGCAGACCCGATCACCATAGCGTCGCTTGACCTCGGCCATGTCCACGCCGGCCTGGGGATCCAGGGAGTGCAGGGCGTGTGGATTAGCCTGTACCAATTGGTCGATGATCGGCATGATGTTGCCGTCGGTGTGCTTGATGACGTAGAAGCCCAGGTCACGGTAGCCCTGGATCAGCCTGGCCAGATACGGGGTCACGAACTCGCTAAACTTGCGTGGGCTAAGGAAGGGACCGGTGTTGAAGCAGTAGTCGGAACAAAGGGCAAAGCCGTCAAGGCCCGGGCCGCCCAGGGAGTCGGCATGCCGCCGCAAGTGCTCGGCGCTCTCCAGAGCGTGGTCTACCATGGCCTGGGCCTCGGCCTTCACCTGCTCCGGCTCGTCCACCAACCGGTAGGAAAAGGCTGCCATCTCGTTGCCGTTTGGGATACTGAAGGTGGCGTCGCCGTGGCGCATGAGGAAGTAACGATCGCCGCTCTTCTCTCGGATCAGCTCGATCAGCCGCCTGGTCTCCAGCTCATTGTCAGGGTTGGGGGCGATGAAGATCGCGCTGTGCTCGAACCGTTCGGCTGTGGCGATGTAAATGTTGGCCATGTCCTCCCGCTGGAGTTGGCGCTCCTTCTCCTCCATCTGATCCCATTGGCTGTAGTTGCGGTGTGCTGGGTGAACCTTGCCGCAGGCCTCCATGGTCAGGTAGAAGACCAGCTCAAAGTGCGGCGTCCGGCCAGGGGTCGGCAGCCGGCGCTCCAGGGCAGCGATGAAACGGTCGCGGGGGGTCATCCGTTCCTCCTTTTGCTCAAACCTGGCAGTGTTCGAACTGCGGCAGGTAGGGCCGGTTTTGCTCGAACATCTGGTTGACCATTTGTTTGATCTCGGCCAGGGACAGCACGGCCGCGGTCAACGGGTCGTGGGCGATGGCCTGGAAGACCAGGCGTGGGTTTCCGGTCAGGGCGGCTTCCACCGCCATCTCCTCGATGCTGGCACTCAGGTTGGTCAGCAGCGCGCATTGGGGCGGCAGCGCCCCAACCTGCACCGGCTCGATGCCATTTCGGCTAACCCAAACCGGCGCCTCCACACAGGCGTTCTGCGGCAAATTGGTGATCAGGTTCGTGTTCGGCACATTGCCGTTGAACTTGAACGGTTCGCCACCCAGCAGCGCGTCGATGATGCAGGCCGCGTATTCATGGCCGCGCTCTAACGAGATGGGAGTGTCGGATGCAAGCCATTTGCGCTCCTCGTCTTTCCAGGTTTGCCCCACCTTCCGGTATTCCTTGAGAATGTAGGCATATTCCCCTGGATTCCAGCCGGCGCCGTGGGTGCAGTACTTCTCGATCAAGTCCGGGCGCTTGCGGAACCACCAGTTGTACTCAGAGTTGTGACCACTGGACTCGGTGACATAGTAGTCCAGGTGCAGGAACACCTCGTTGCGCACGATTTCCTCGTTGTAGACCTCTGGCCGCTCAGTGATCGCTTTGCGGATCAGCGGGTAGGCGTCCTGCCCCTGCCACTCGAATTTGATGAACCACGCCATGTGGTTGATGCCGGCGCAGGTGTAGGTGATCTCCTCATCCGGCGCGCCGATCCAACGGGCCAGCATCATGGCCGTGCCCTGGACACTGTGGCACAGGCCGGTGAGCTTGATGTGGGTTTCCCGCTGCATCGCCCGGCAGAGCATGGCCATCGGGTTGGTGTAGTTCAGCATGGTGGCGTCCGGGCAGAGGCGCTCCATGTCACGCGCGATCCCCAGCATCACCGGGATGGTGCGCAGGGCCCGGAAGATGCCGGACGGCCCGCGCGTGTCGCCGATGTTGATGTCGACACCGAACTCCTTGGGGATCAGGATGTCGTACTGCCAGACATCCGTGCTCCCGGCCAGAATTGTGACCATCACCGCGTCAGCGCCGGCGAGCGCCTCCGCGCGGTTCAGCGTCGCCTCGACCTTGGCGGGATAGTGGCCCATCTCGACAATGCGGCGGACCGCGCGATACGCGAAATCCAGGCGTTCGGAGTCGATGTCCATCAGGGAAATGGTCGCGTCTTTCAGCAACGGAAAGGTGAGGATATCCCGCGCCAGCCCGCGCGTGAAACCCAAACTGCCGGCGCCGATGAAAGCGATCTTAGTCATTTGCCTACTCTCCCCACAAGCCCGGTTGAGAAATGGATGTAGGGGAAACACTCCGGCATATGGGAATCCCAGGCCCCGTGAGCACTCCACGCCCAGCCGCCGGAATCATGGCTGGGAGGCGCTTCTTTGTACTGATTGAAACGCATAAAATTCACGCGCCAGACATCCCCATCTTGCGGTGGCAGCGAGCGCCCGTCCGCTCGAGCCAACCACTTCATCCCGCGCCAGGGGAGCGCCAGCTCGACCATCCAGCCGCGGTCCCGGTCCTCGTCCTGGTTGAGTGTCCCGTCCACGTACACGGCGCTCTTGAGGCCGGGAAAATCCCAGTTCCAGAACCCTAAGCGCGGTCCCCGCGGATGGTTGCTGAATCCAACTCCGTTAAAGGGCTGGGCGCCGGGATTTGTGCGCCGAAATTCGGGGATCTTGCTGTAACCGTCCCGTTCGTACACCTCCTCCCAGATGAAAAACACTTCGTAAATGGTGCCCAGAGCATTGATCTCGAACTCGTAGTAGGCATCCCGGCCGGCAATGAACACCTCGATGTCGTTATTTGTGTAGATGGGGGCATCACGCTCGGTGAGTGTCGCCGTTACGAGCGGCTCTTCGACCCAGACGCCCATGTAGAGGTAGTCATCATCCCACAGCATGGCCGCGCGTGTGTCGTGAATGGTCGGCTGCCCGTTAATCAGATCCACGAAGCGGGGAGAGCGAGGGGCCATCTGCCAGGCGGGCTCATCCAGGCGCCCATCGATCTGCAGAGGTTCATCGATGCGGTAGGCCGTGTAATGGGGAATTTTCTCTTCCGGGCAGGGAAACGGCGTCGGTGTCGTACAGGTGCACATAACATTTTCCTCCGGTTTGTGGTGGTTTAGCTACAAAGTAATTATACCCCAGCGTATTTGTTTTCCGTCAAATGCCAGGCTGTCTCCCCAGCCACTCAAACGCCGCCTCCTGCATCGCCAGGTCGAACTTGTGCGGGCCGGGGTAGAACTGGCCGGTGTACGCTGTGCCCTGACCCACGCTCGCATAATGCGCGGCCAGCCGATCGTGGGCGGCGTGCATTCCGGCCGGCGTGAACAGATCATCCTCGTTGTCGTATTGCACCAGCAGCGGCAGCGGCGCGCGGGACGCGGCGATGTCGGCCCAGTCGCCGTAGCGCGACCAGCCGTGCGGGAAGAGCATCCAGGTGTGGCTCTCGACGTTGTGATCGAGCAGACCCTCGTAGGTGCTCATCAGCCCGACGATTACCGCGGCCGCGATGCCGTCGTGGGTTGCCAGCAGCAGCGCCGCGCGGTTGCCGCCGCCGGAAAGGCCGCCGCAGCCCACCCGCGCCGGGTCTATCTCTGGCCGCGAGCGCAGGTAGCTCAGCGCGATGCGATCCTTAGCGAGCGATCTCGTCCGCCGCCGCGTTGCCCGGCGACCAAAGGCTGCACGCCGCATCCACCAGGTTCCGCGTGGCTTCCGGCATCGTCTCCAGCGGGAAGCGCCGGCTGCCCCACAGGAAGGTGTCGTGAATCAGGACGACGAATTCTGCCTTCGCCAGCGCATTGGCCCACGGCCGGCCGCCGTAGCACTGCGCCCAGAATTCCCTGATAACCGGCGGCGGCGCGTCCGGGCCTTCAGCGATCTTTTCTTTGCCGTAGAACTTGAAGCCGCCGTGGTCATGCAGCGCGACGATGCCGGGCAGCGGGCCAGTAGCACCCGCAGGCTTCAGCAGCCAGGCGTGCGTGCGCGGCCCGTAGCCAACCGACCAGGAGATCTCCTCGCCGGCCAGCCCGTCCTTCTCCCAGCGCGCCTCAATGCGGACGTTTAGCGGCGTCTCCGGGCCGTGGCAGAAGCCGAGTACTTCTCGGAGACGCGCCCGCGTCTCCCGGCCGGGCGCTGCCAGGGGGTAGAGCGGCGCTTGTCGCCGCGCTTCATCCACCCAATCGCTGAAAATGCCGAGATGTTGATAGGTGTTGTTCATCGTTGCTTCCGTTCGGTCGGATCGGGCATGGGCGGGTAAATTAGTTCCAGAAAAATACTCATCCCATCCCCTCCCCGAGATCCCCAGGGAAACCGGCGATTACGGGGCTAACCAGCCCGACATCTATTTTTCTGGAACGGCGTAATCGGGCAGCTCCAGCCCGTGCACCAGCTCGTCAATCCGCACCGGCCGGCCCCGCTCCATGGAGCGGTTCGCGGTGATGCCGGTCATGATGGACCACGCGGCCGCCCGTTGATCTGCGGCGCGCAGGTACTGGTCCGGCCCGGTCGTCGGGTCGAAGAGGACGCCGAGCATGACCGGATCCGCCCCCCCGTGCCCGCCGCTGCTCGGCCAGACATCCACTTCGTAGGGGGACTGAAAGTGCGGGAAGACCCGGATGCGCGTCTCGCCGGGCCTGGTCTCGCCGGGCGTCGTGCCGTCGCCGCTGATGTAGACCGTCTCCTGCGTGATGTGCTCCAGCCGACCCTGCGTGCCGTTGAGGCTCACGATGTAGCCCTCCCAGGGCATGAACGCGTGCAAGGAGTAGCTCATCGTCACGCCGCTGCGGTAGCGGACGACCAGGTGCGCGGTATCCTCGATGTCAATTTCGTCGCTGAAGACACAGCGGTCGCGGAAGTAGCCGTCAAACTGCTCGTTTTTCAGATAGATTTCGACCAGATCGGGATAGGCGCGCAGATCGAGGTAGAACGGACATTTCGCCGCCTCCAGGCAGTCGAGACACCGTTCGCTGCGCCGGGTCAGGCCGTAACGCTGGGCGGTCGCCGGCAGGTAGAAGTTGCGCGCCCCCTCGGCGTAGACATGCTCCGGCACGGTCGAGAGCCACCAGTTGATCAGATCGAAGTGGTGTGTCGCCTTGTGCACCAGCAGGCCACCGGAGTTGCGCTTGTTGCGGTGCCAGCGGCGGAAGTAATCGGCGCCGTGGCTCGTGTCGAGCAGCCAGTGGAAATCCACCGAGACGATGTCGCCGATGATGCCCGACAGCAGCAGTTCCTTCATCTGCGTGCGCGGCGGGGAGTAGCGGTAGTTGAAGGTGACGGTGCACTTGCGGCCGGTGCACTGCTGCGTGTCGAGGATGCGCTGGCACTTGTGCTCGTCTATGGTCATCGGCTTCTCGGTGATCACGTCACAGCCCAGCTCCAGCGCCCGGCAGATGTACTGGTCGTGCGTGGCGTCCTTCGAGGTGACGATCACCACGTCCGGCTTCGTTTCCGCGATCATGCGGTCGAACTCGGTGTCGAGATAGGTTGGCGCCTCGACGCCGCGGCCGGCCGCCCACTCGGCGCGCATCCGCAGTCGGCCCAGGTTGTTGTCGCACAACGCGACCAGCTCGTTGGTTTCACGATACTGCTCGACAATGGCCTCGGAATACATAAACGAACGCGCGCCGATCCCTACTTGGGCATAACGG
>PHCA01000010.1:16333-45833 GCA_002842085.1 Chloroflexi bacterium HGW-Chloroflexi-1 | reverse complement strand
AGACATCGCCCCGAGCCTCAACTGAAGCTCTACACCCTTCGCAGTCCACTCGGCCTCCGCGCCCTCTACGGGCATCTGCGAATCGCCTCCGAGCAAGTCAATCGGGATATGGAACCGGAAATCCTGCTCAGCATCCGTAAGGTTGAAGGCCACAACCACTCCTCCCTTTGCCGCTGGCAGGGTGTGCAGGTGAATGTTTTCGGCCAGTCCATGGAAACGTCCTCTCACGAAGTACGGCTTGAGGCGCTGATAGAGCCGCATCTGCTCTTGATAGGCGGCAAATCGTTTTTCCGGGTCGTACGGCGGAAGGCCGCCTGCCGGCTCCACTGACGGGTGGCTGTATTTCCCGCCGATGCCCAGGTGTCTGACGGTAGAGGCCGTCCACCAGAAAAACAGACAGTTGTCGTTATCCGCAGCCATAGTGATGTGAAGATAGAGGGGGACATTGCAGCCAAGATTGTAGTAATAGAGCGCCAGGGCCTTGCCCGATTTCAGGTCGTCGATGCAGTTCCACATATACTCGAAGCCCCAATTCTCGTCGTAGGCGCCCTTGTCCCCAAAACCTTGCTGAAAGTACGTGGGCACGTAGATCGAGGTAGACCAGGGCCAGACCGGGTCGTGGGCTTCTATCGTGAGCCCGGGACAGCGCGCGCGGATCTCTTTGCAGAGGCTGTACACGGCACGTATGTGATCCAACGGGGTTGTTGGCACCGAGTGACCGTGCTGAGCATCATAGCAGGGCCCACGCCAGTCCATTTCATCGATCATCATGAAGCGAACGCCGTGTCGAGAGATATCGAGAATGCGCCCGAGCTTCTCTTGCCAGAACTGTGGATTGCACAAACACAATTCCCATAGTTGCGACAGTGGCGACCCACCATACGGCACGGCGCCGACATCCCGATCGGGGTGGTGCTTGATCAGATACTCGTGTGGCCAATGGTCCCGGTAGCAGCGCAGTATCGTCCGATAGCCGAGGTCCAGGCCATATTCCTTCTTCAATATCTTCACCAAATCAGAGACAGTTCCCAGTCGGGATTCATCCCAGAGGGTGGCGCCTTCCACCACCTCCCAACCGGGGTCCAGATAGAGCAGCTCGCAACCGCATTCCTGCGCCTTTTCGGCTTCCTGGAGGATGGTTTCGCGCGTGTAATGCTTCTTCAATTCTTCGGCATCAGAATGGTACCAACCCACGTCGTACAGCACATTCCAGTTCACCGGTGGGTTGTAGTCTTCCGAAAATGTGTGCCCCTTGGAGTCCAGGAAGTCTCGATAACGTGCAAATGCCTGATTCAGCCCGCCTTCGAAGGGCACATACAGGGTTGTTCCAAAGGCAACCTCATCTCCCGGGGCCAGGTAGCGTGCCGTCGAAGGTTCACCGTACAGGCAGAAGCCGGCTCCGCCAAAACGCAACGCGGACTCACCATCTTGATTCCACGGGCAGGCCACAGCAAGTTCGATAGCCGTGTGATTGTACTTGATGGCAACCAATCCCCGATCGCCTGTTCCCCACGCCCACGCCTCCGAATGCAGGCAGCCGTGTTCCATCAGGGGAGGTTCGGGGCGTGTTTTGTCGGCATAGACGGCGTTGCGGAACTCACCTTTGACCAACGCCTCGGTTGAATAATCGTGCACGCTGCCGTCCAGTTGTACGCGAAAGGGGATCGCACACAGCCGCCAGTCAGGCCGGCGCTTCAAGTCAGCCACGAAGCCGATTTCGATGCGATCCAGGGTCACTGCCTGGGTATGAGTGTTCTTAAGGGTTATGGTCTCCTCCCAATGCTTTCCTACCTGGCGGAAGACCTGCGTGAGCAGGATTTGGGAGTGCGCAAAGCGCCCGGTAACGATTATTTCGTCCTGCTTTTGCTGGCAGTTTTTCTCTACCAGGCCGATGTCACTGAATCTTTCCCCTCCGCCAATACCACCAAACAATGCATAGTGGTATGGCCTGTCAGCAAACTCGGTTTTCATCGCCGGGGAGTATAGTTGACCGGTGCTGGCATTCAATCTCATCATTTATTCCTCCAATAGCGTTGTACTCCGGCTTTCTCCGGAGTCGATTTGGCCAAGAAAGCCAGCGGTGGTGGCCGCCCGTTACTTCAATAACAACTTGAAACGCGCCCTGTTGCTCCTGGGTCAGACAGGCGATCTCGCTTGCCAGCCGGGTGGATAGTAGGGGAGCGCCTCCATGACCGCGAATGTAAACCCCGCAGCCACGATTGCGGCGCCGATGTGGAATAGAAGCTTATATCGGCGTGGTTCCCGGCCAGATAACCTGAATATGGGGGATACCTTCTTTGGGTACACGCCGGACAAGGGCATAGCTTTGCCGGGGATCATCCAATGTGCCACCCACCACCACGCCATGCCCTTCGGTGACCATCCCAATGGCAGTGCATCCCCCCGGACTCAATGACTTATTGGGCACAAGGTTCCACACCCGTAAGTGCATTCGCTCTATCCAAATATAGTCCACCCCACTGCCTTCGGCAATACCCTGGAGTTCTTCAAACACCCAGGGAGCCAGTGTCCGATAAATTTGTCGCATCCGCTCCAGACCAGCACCCAATTCGGGGTCCGAGCCCTGGAAAGTGTGCCTCATAGCATACGTGTGCACATTCCAGCGAATCAGATGTCGGAAGATACGGCCTTCCCGCAACCCCATTTCGTAGTGAGTACCAGTCAAGGTTTCACAATTAAACATCTTGTATACCACCTCGAATTTACCGCCACCTATTTCACTCCAATCCTGGCTACATAGATGTCAGCCTGATACCCTACCTTCTCTCCCACCCCTTTGTAATAGGAAACTAAAGCCTCTCCCTTTTTGTTGGGAACGGGCTGAATACCCTGATATCCTGAGTCGCCACCATCACGGAAGTCCAATTCAAGAGAATTACAGAATTTTTTTCCGTCCCATTCCAGAACCACAACCCTGTCTTGGGTCCAATACTTCCAACTAAAGACAGGGACAATGGAGCTGAATATCCATCTCGTCATACCGCCATTGAAGATAGGGAGGTTGAGAAAAAGCTATGATACTGTTTTGTTCCTCTCTTCTAATTACCGCCATCAACCCTCCATCTTCAAAGAAATGGATGTCTGTCTCATCAGCGCTTTGCCCTTTATAAATGGGAGAAACCTCTCTCCACAAAAATCCATCATCGGAAGCCATCAGGTCAACTTCCAGGAAGCCCTTCGTCATAAAAGCTACATATAATCTGCCTTTATACAGTTTAGGTCGCCAGACCACAGAACCTTCAACAGAAATTGGCCAGGGATTTGACCAGTTCTGACCATCATCACTGACACACACCGCAGAAAATATCGACCTTCTTGCTTTTCCTTCCGCAACCCAAGCCGCCGGAAATAGACACCAAAGTTTTTCCTGGTAGACAAGAAGTTTTGGGTCTCTCATATCCATTTCCAGTATCGGTAACAAAGTGGGCTTGCTCCGAAGTCATAATCATTATCTTGCCGTCAGCAGAGACATGATGGGTACCGTTTCTGAAAACAAGGTAGTATTTATCCTTGAAAAATACTATATCGGTGAAAGCATTATGCCTCCCGTCAGAATGAACCCGTTTTTTACTTATCAAATTAAGCATTTCTACTCCTCCTTTTAAAGTGTTAAGATTTAACTTTTACGTAGTCTCTTGCAGACTTATGCAAATACCCAATGCTATATCTACGAAATTTCTTAATCTTCCTTGCTGCGGATATAAATTCTGAAGGAAGCATTTCTAAACCATATCTGCGAAGACACCGGTATATCTTCATAGGATATAGATTAGGAATCTTATATCCAGGGTAAAAATTATTTCTTCTATGTCGTAGTAGCGTTTTTATGTAATCTTATTTCCATACGTCAAGTATACAACTTACCGTATCGTTAGTCAACAAATACCTTGCCATTATTCTTCCCAGTTGAGCCCTTCCTCAAGCATAATAAAATAATTTTTAACTGGCACATAATTGGCGATGGAATTCCCCGAACCCAGGGCATATCTTCCTCCCGGCATACAAGCATCAAGGATATTGCGAACATATTTACGCAATTCTTTCTCGGAAGAGCGAGTAAGTACATCAACATCAACCCCTCCTAAAACCCCAATCCGATTTCCGTATTTCTTCTTAAAAACTGTAACCGGCATAATTAAGTCCTCAAAAGAATGCTTGGCATCTATTTTGACATCCTCGATAAGGTCCTCCGTTATGCTTTCTAAATTACCGCAGGAATGGAAAAGATAAAGCAATCCATTTTTATGAGCCAAAGAGGCAATCCGTTTATGCCAGGGGAGAACATATTTCCTTAAAATTTTGGGAGAAACTAAAGTAGATGTCTTAAACCCCATATCATCACCTTGAAAAAAACCATAAAGATTCTTCAGCCCTACTATTCTTTCATAAAATCCTAAAAGATTTTCTCCTACACGGTGAAAAACCGCTTCCACTAAGTCCGGCTGGTCATAAATAGCATAGGATAAACCCTCGTAGCCAAGTAAGTTATTCGCCACTACCTCTAGCACACCACAGGCTGGGCAGACAAACATTCCCATTCCTTCGGGCAAATTTCCACTTGCAAATTCATAGGGAAAAAGACTCACTTCTTGGGGAGAAGGCCAGGGATATTTTTCAAAATCCTCCCAGGAAGAAATTATTCCTATTCCTTCCTCAACCCACTGTCTCTTACCATAAGTAAGAGAAGCAGTATCGTCAGCCAATCTCTCCTTCTCGGGATAGTCCAACCCACCCCCAGCAGCTCTACTAATACTTCCACCAAGTCTTACATAATCGTAACCCAAACGATACCAGCAATTAATTAAGTTTTTAAGGTATGCTTTGGAGGTCTCAATATCTTCGGGGGAAATCCACTTCGCGTTCAGTTTTGTCTCGGTTATTTCCTGCACAATTTCCTGGTTGATAACTAATTCTACTAAAGGTGGTTTCTTCGGAATGGTCCTACCTGTAATAACGTCACAAAACCTTTTTATATTCGGGTTTGGGTTTTCTAACGGCAAACTAATTTTAGGAGACATCATCTCCCTCCCTTCATCAATCGTTTCAGCGTTTCCGGGTGAGCAATCGTCCGAGGACAAAATCGGTTACTTCCTGCGTAAACTATCAGATGGTCAAGGAGATAAACTGTTGCCGGGTCGGACAAATCCAAATTCATGGTACAAACTAACAAAGAACCTTCGCCCACCTTCAGCTCAAAGAGATTTGCTTGCTTCCGGATTTGTGTAGTGGCCGCGACCATGTCGCAGCAGCGTCTTCCTCAAGAATGGCTTCTGAATGCCCCAACCAGAACCATTTTGAGGCCTTCACGGCGTTTGGGCAAGGTACTCAGTAAGGGCCTTTCGTTGAAAGGGGTTTGGTTGCGGCAGGAGGCCGCGCCAGGGAGATTGTAACCACAACACCTCAAGCCAGGCCACGGATAGCTGCAAGATTCAAATGACGCAAAGTCGCCCACTTTCGAGCCGAAAAATCATTTATGAGGCTCAGTATTGGCCGTACTGGTGCACAAGTTCCAGGACGCGGCAGTACTGCTGAAGCGATACGTCGTTCGGGATCGAGTGGTCGGAATGGTAGATATAGCCACCGCCGACCTTGGCCGCGCTCACCTTTGTGGCGATCTCCCGTTCGAGCACGGCCGGGTCCGGATCGTTCATGGCCCGCACATCAATCCCGCCCATGAAGGCCAGGTCCTTGCCGTACGTGCGTTTCAGTTCCGGCAGATCCATGCCGGCCTTGACCTCCAGTGGCTGCAGGCAGTCGAGGCCGATGTCCAACAGGTCGGGGATAAACATCTTGACGTTGCCACAGGAGTGGAGGATGATCTTCATGTCGTGGCTGTGGAAGAAGTCGAACATCCGCCGGTCGGCCGGCTTGAAGATTTGCCGATAGGTGCGCGGAGAGAAGAGCGGCCCGTTGCGATACCCCATGTCGTCGAAGAGAAAGGCTGCGTCGAAGCGGTAGCCTTCTTGCATAACGATCTTGGCCATCTCGATGACCATATCCGCCTGCGTCTCGGCGATGTCGCGGATCCAATCCGGGTCGGTGATCAGCAGAGGCAGCAGAATATCGGAGCGGATATAGGCCTGGCAGAGGTCGTAACCGGTGACGGCCGAGAACGTGAGGTAGAGGTTCTCGCTCTGGGCGCGTTCGTAGTTCTGTTTCAGCGTCACCCAATCCACGCGGGTGTGAGAGGGCTGCAGGCGCCGCCTGGCAGCTTCCCAGTCTTCCCGGCGCTTGACGCCGTAGTCAACCAGCTCAGGGGTGGTAGAGTAGTCCCGGTGGTTCTTGCGCATCCCGCCATAGGGTGTGGTCTCGAGGATGTACTCCTCGGACCGCTCCAGCACGCGCACGGGGTATTGGGGGCTCAGGTCAACGCCGAAGAAACGGATCTCAAAGCCGAAATATTCTTCCGGCGTGATGTCATCCGGCAGTCCTTCCCGCCGCCAGCGGGTGACGGTGGCGGTCCAAGGGCTGTCGTGGATTGGGATGCGATCCGCCTCCTGGTGAGCCAGTGCCAGGCGCACACGCTCGTGAGGGGTGATGGTATGGGTTGCCATAGCTTTTCGCTCCTTTTTATGTCTGGCAGTGTTTGAACTGCGACAGGTAGGGCCGGTTTTGCTCGAACATCTGAAAGTAAAATTATAACCCAGCGTATTTGTTGTTTCTCGTAACTACTCAGCTTGTCATTGCTTCGTCGGCAAAAAACGCCTCCTCGCAATGACAAGCTGAGTAGTTACGCCGACAGATGCCCTCATCACATCTCATGCTCGGCCCGCATGATGATTTCTTCCTGCATCTCGGCCGACAGGCCGACAAAGTAGTCGCTGTAGCCGCCGATGCGCACCACCAGGTCGCGGTAGTGCTCCGGGTGCTGGCGGGCCGCCAGCAGGGTCGCCTTGTCCACGACGTTGACCTGGACCTCGAAGCCGCCGCGTTTCAGGTAAGTCTCCAGCAGGTCCAGCAGCCTGGGCGCCAATGCCTCGCCGTCCCGCGGCCGGTTGAACTTCAGGTTGACGGCGATGCCGCCCAGGTGCGGCGTATGGTCCCACTTCGTGGCAGAGAGTAACGCCGCGGTGGGGCCGCGGCGCTCGCGGCCCTGGGCCGGGCCGGAGCCGTCGCCCAGCGGGAAGCCGGCCCGCCGGCCGTCGGCCGAGGCGCAGGTTGCCCGGCCCAACTGCTCGTGCATGATCCAGCAAAAGAAGCCCGAAACGAAGCGGCCCCCCAGGTAGGTGTTGTAGAGCCGCACCTCGTCGCCAATCCAGCCGGTCACCTGGACCGCCAGCGCGTCCACGCCCTCGTCATCGTTCCCGTACTTCGGCGCCCGGTGCAGCAGCATCAGGCGCAGGTTCTCGCGCCCGGCGAAGTCGCTCGCCAGCGCCTGTACCAGGTCGTCCAGGGACAGCACGCGCTCCTCGTAGACGAACCTGCGGATGGCCGCCAGCGCGTCGGCCAGGTTGGCGAGGCCCACGAACGAAGGCTCGATCCAGTTATAGCGCGCGCCGCCGTGATCGATGTCGCGGCCGCGGGCCAGACAATCGTTGACGAAACACGAGAGCAGCGGAAAGCCGCCGTTGTAGCGCCGCGTGGCCTGGTTGACGTTATCGGCGATGACCGCGGCGCGGATCGCGGCATTCAGCCGGGCGCGGTAGCGGGCCAGGAGATCGTCGAAGGTCCCAGGCAGCCGGCGCGCGGGCAGGTCCTCCCCGGCCAGTGCGCTACCGCCGGGCAGTACACCAGCGACGCTTGCCTGGCCAGGCCCGGCCAGGGGCGACAGGCCCAACTCGTCGTGCAGCAATTGCACCAGGTTGATGTACGGGCTGGCCACATACACGTTGGACGAGCCGATGGGCGTGATCTCGACGCAGGTGCTGTTCTGGTAGAGGCACGCTTCGGCCGGCGGCAGGCCGAGCGCGATCAGCCCGGCGGTGATCACGTCGTCGTTGAACAGCGCCGGGTGCGAGAGACCCTGGGCCAACAGCCGCCCGGCCTGCTCCACGATCGGCCGCGGCGTATCGGCCGTCCAGCACAGCCCCACCGACGGGTAGGACAGGCGCACGTGGCCGATGCTTTCCAGGAAAAGTTCGGTCAGCTCGTTGCCGACGTCCGCGCTCGAGGCATCACGGCCGCCGAGCATCCAGCCGACCGCCAGCCCGGCCGGCGTGTACTCGGACAGCATGAGCGCCAGGCAGTCAATCAGCTCGAGCGCGGCCTGGGGGGTGATGCGGCCCGCCGCTAAGTCGCGGCGGTAGAAGGGCAGCAGGTAGCGGTCGGGCCGGCCCAACTGAAAGAGCGACATGCGCTGGCCCGCGCAGAGGCAGAACGTGACGAAGTGGGCCGCCTGGACCGCCTGGCGGAAGGTGCGGGCCGGGAGCTCGGGGACGCGGCGGCAGACCGCGGCGATCTCACGCAGCTCGGCCGACCGGCCGGGGTCCGGCTCGGCGCCGGCCTGTCGTTCGGCCAGGTCGGCGTAGCGGCCGGCGTAGGCCACGACCGCGTCCAGGGTCAGCCGGCAGGCGCGGTAGAAGGCGTCCTTTTCGAGGTCTTCGGCCCGCGCCAGGTCGAGCCGGTCGCGGTAGTCCGCGATCTGCTCGCGCAGCCCGGCGATCCCCAGGCGGAGCAGTTTGTCGAAGTCAATCGCCATGTGGGCGCGCTGGCCCCAGATCGGCGGCAGGGCCGGCTCGACGTCCTGCCGGAAGCGCCGCAACTCTTCCGTTTCGTCGGCCGCGAGCGACCGGCGGCAGAACTTGCCGACGATCAGCTCGTCCGGCTCGATGACCGGCGTCAGGCCGGCCAGGATGCCGGCGGTCACGCGGCCGTGACGCACGACGGTCCACGGCTCGCCGGCCGAGGTCAGCCAGGCCCGGGCGTGCAGCAGCTCCGGCTCCTGGGGCGCCGGGGCCGCCAGTTGCGCCAGGGCGTGGGCCCGCAAACGTTCGATCCTGGACATGGTTGAAGTCCTCCCTGGTTGGCCAGCAATCTTCACCTGGCTGCCTCAGCGCCGACTTCGGCGATCCAGCCCCGAGCCCACTCGACCGCCTCGAGCCCGACGTCACACAGGGGCGTCGCCAGGAAAATCATCCCCTCGATCCGCCCCTCCATGAGCCACTTGAACCCCACCTGGCACTGTCTCTGCATCAGGTCCATCGGGATGGGACGCGAGTGCAGGAAGTCATACATGTAACAGCCCAGATAGATCGGCTTGCCGGGGGCGAGCTGCTCCAGCCGTTCGAAGTTTGATTCCAGGTCTTTCAGGTGCGCCGGATCCCACGTCCACATCGTGATCTGGTCAACCTGCTCCAGGTGTTTCAGCGCCCTGGGCGAGATCTGGCCGGTGTAGACGACCACGACCAGCGGGAGCCGCTTCCCGCCGATAACGAGCCGCGCGCGGATCGCCTTCAGCTCGTCCGGCGTCAGTGCCCCCTCGAACGGCGTGGTCTCCGTCGGGGCGACGTCGGCCGCAGTGTCGGTGGCGTGCCCGTGGAAGAAGTCGTCCAGTATGAAACCCGCGATGTTGGGGTTCTCGGCCGCGAGTTTGTAGGCGTGCTCGCGCTCTTCCGCCGACGTCAGGCCGCTCGCGCCCGTGATCGACCAGATGACCCGGTCGAGCTTCCTGAGCGGTTGGTAGTATTCGCCGAAGGGCGGCGCGGGCCGGTGTTCCCAGAGCACGAAGATCATGTTTCGGATGCCCATGTCGTCCGCCGCGGCGACCGGCTCGACGGTGGATTTTCGCGGCAGGTCCTTGATGGAGTTGTCATTGTACGCCCCCGCCGGGTGGCCCCATATCCAGAGGCGGTCGCGCACGGTCTCGGCTTGCTTCTGCCTTCCCATTTTCATCTCCTTAATCTGTGGATTCACAGCTTGCTCTCTCTCCATGTTTGCCTGGTATCATTCCCAAACAGTAACTACTCAACCGCCGTGTCATTGCGAGCGGAGCACCGCACGATTTTCGCGGTGCGCAGCGAAGCAATCCCCCTCGCAAAGCAATCTCCCTCGCTGACCAGGAGATTGCGGCAATCTCGATTGCGGCAATCTCGATTGCGGCAATCTCGATTGCTTCGCAAAAACCGCTCGCAATGACGCCGCTAAAGATTCTCGCGATCAACGCAAATGTCGCGGGGTAATACTATAGGTGCAACGGTGGGCTTCATCCGCAAATGCCTCGATCAGACGAAGGTCGGCCTCGAAGAATTGGTCTGAGGGACAAAGGATGTAGCCGCCGGCGCGGCCGGCCTGTTCGAAACACCGCCGCACTTCGCGGCGGGTATCGTCCGGCGTGCAGCCGGTGAAATAGTGATACTGGTCGAATCCGCCGATCATGCAGATGTTGCTCGGAATACGCCGGCGTGCTTGCGCCAGATCGGCGTCTCCGCCCATCGCGTGCGGCGTGAAAGTTTCCATGGCGTCGGGTTTCAGCGCGGCTATGCGCTCGAGCAGCGGCATCATGCCGCCGCAGGTGTGGTAAGCGATCCGCTGGCCGCGGCGGTGCGCGATGTCGATCAATGCGGCATCGTAGGGCGCGACAAACTCATCGAAGATCCGCGGGGAGATGACCGTCGAGGAAGCGCTGCCGCCGCCGAGTTCGAGCAGGTCGAAGGCCGCACCGGTCATGGATTCCAGGTAGATCGCTTTTCTCTGCTGAAGGATCGTGAGAAACTCATGCACCCATTGCGGATCGTCATAGGTGGCCATGATCATCGGCTCGGTTCCGGCCAGGCACGTGGCGTCCTGCCATGTGCCGGGCTGCCCGAAGATGTCGAAACAGCAGACATACGACCGCACCAGACCCCGCTCGCCGTACTCCCGCGCCGCCCGGTTGACAGCACTCACGTCGCACAAGGGCGCTGTGGCGTACTCGCCGATGAGTTCTATGTCGCGCCTGCGTTTGATGAGCGGCTCGAGCACCCAGGAACTGTAGCTGTCGGACTCCAGCACCATGGTGAGGACCCCTTTGGGCGTGACGATGCTCCAGCGGGTTGTGGGATTTTCACGGCCAGGAATCTCTTCACGGCGGATGCGCCAATTGTCCGCAACGATCCGGCGGCTTGCCAGGAAACCGATCTCGCCCTGGTCGGGATCGAAGTACCAGCCCTTGGCCGGGTCGGGCCGGTGCGGCGCAAGATAGAGGATCGGATCGAGGCCGAAACGGTCGTAGAACCTCTGCTCGTCCATGTGCGCCACGTTCCGGAGGAAATACTCATGCACCCAATGGGTGGTGACGGGAAGCCGGTCCGGCTTGCCGCCCTGAAGCGCCAGGAGGAATCGTTGTTTGGAGGTCATCACAGCTCCTTGAACATCAGGCTCACGCCCATCAGGCCAATCACCACATCCTGGGATAGTGTCTCCAGCGTCACATCCGTCAGTTCAACCTCCCGCCGCAGGTTCCACGACAACACCATGGCCCGACAGTTGTTCCCCAACTGCACGGCCGGTGGCGGTTGTCGGGGCAGGCAGAACCCATCCACTTCATAGCTGTAATCGGCGCCACCCCACGGACACAGGGACCAGAAATTCAGCGGCGGCGTCAAATCCAGCGTCTCCACGTGGCCATCGGCATATCTGAAACGAACCTCGGCGTTGGCAATCCGCGATTGCATGGGAAAGGTCGAGCCGCATACCAGCAGCCAGACAGCCTTCGCCGTTCGGTTCACCGGCACACTCACCGCACGCGGCCAGTTGTCCCACAATGAGGTGAAAGCGACGTTTTTCTCGTCGGGAAATCGGGTAAAAGGCACGCGTTGAGGCGTCATAATCCGGCCTTGGCCTTTCGCCAGGTTCGGCACGTTGCTTAGATCAATCGTCGGAGGTTTATTCCCCCAGTAAGGAAACGTCCAGGCCGAATACCCGTCCACCCCAAGACGCACTGAGCAGGTCTTTGGCCGGGGGGAAAGGTATGGGTGCTGGAAAATCGTGCGAATATCGCCGTTGTAATGCTCCGCAAGATCCAAACACTCCCAAGACGCCTCCGCGGGGGCTGCGCGCGGTATTCTCGCCGCCCATTCCGCTTCTCCGCGGGGGTCAGTCACGTGCACTTTGAACACTTGCCGGTGCGACAGTTCTCCCGTCGTGACCTCGGCCAGCAGAAGATGATATCCCGGTTTCCGTGTCAAGCGTCCGCGGATGGCCGTACCATCCGTTTGTGGGCCAACCAACACTTGATGCAGATCCTGCCAACCCATAATTCTGCCGCGCGGAACCTTCAGACACACTTCGTCGCCGACTTTGCCTTCCACCATCACGGCGGCGGCTTGTGGCAAGCGCCTGGCAATCTCTATCTTCACTTCAGCCGTCGTCACCCTTGGCGTTTGGAATCGCACCCAGGTGCAGCCGAATCCGCTCACCGCATCCCATTGTATTTCCTGTCCGTCCAGTGTGATGCGACGCACCTTTTCCGCGCGCACCGGCAAACGGAAATCCACATCCGCCTCCCGCGTGAGCGTCAGCCGATACGCATCCGTGTCCCCCTCTTGCCGGTAGTCCAGCGAGTAATCAGGCGTACGGATGGAGGCCCTTGGCCAGGCGGAGGGGAACGCGGGTTGAAGGTGCACCACGGCGTTGGGATAGTCCGGGTTGAAGCCAAACAATCCTTCCACGACGACGCGGGCATACATATGCGCGTTATCCGCGAAATCGGTACCGGCGCCGATGTGACTGAATCCGCCGGGCGCCGCGCTGGCATAAGCGCTCTCCAGGGTGGCGCCCAGCAGCAGTTCCCATCCCTCATCGCCCAACCCCGTTTGGAAGTAGGCCAGGGCCAGATGGCACAGGTCCCCTCCGAACATGTCGCGTACGGACCACTTCGACGGCGCCCAATTGGAGGGCTGGCACAGAACGCCGCCGAAAGGCAAGCGGATGCGTTCCAGTCCCCATTCCGTGAAGTAGAGGGCCTGCAACGCTTCTTCCGCCGTGGCGATCCCCGCGTCAATCGGCAGAAACTCGCTGTAGACCCAGGCATCGGAATGCACACGCCGATGCCCTCCTTGCTCCACGTACAGGCCAAAGTGCCCGCGATCCTTCTGCCACAGCACGTCCATCGACGCTTGCCGGATCTTCGCCGCGCGGGCTTTATGCCGCGCCGCCGCCTCGACGTCCCCCGCCCGGCGGGCCATATCCATCGCCGCGACGTGGCCGTAACAGGCGTAGGCGGATTCCTCTACGCTGCCGCCGCCGTTATACCAGACGGAATCGGTCGGCAAGGTGTTGATATAACTTTCATAGAGTCCGTCATCATCGGGGTCGAAGCAGTCTTTGGCCCATTCCAGGTGCAGTTCAAGGGCCGGGCGGAGGATGGCCTCCAGCTCCGTATCAGCCGTCCAGCGCCAATCGCGAATGGTCTGATCGAAGAATTGTGACTGCGAGTTGTACATGTGCGTTTGTCCGGGAGAAGGCGAAAGGCGGCCGCGCCCCCAAAAACGGGATTGGCTCCCCTCATGACAACCACAACGTTCCGCGTCCGACTGTGGGTGCGTTCGCTCTGCATCCGTCTTTACCTGGAGCGCCGTGTAATAAGCCGCGTTGCCCTTCACCCGTTCATGCCAGCCCAAGGCCGTCGCCCCGCAGATCACCCGCCAGCCAAGAAAGCGGATGCTGAACGCCATGCAGCCGTGACGAAAAATGAAGGGATTCCGCTCGCAGCTCGCGTCGATGGGATGGCAAACGGCCGCGACCGCCGCGTCCAATCGCGAATCGGGCGTTTCCGTCCGCACGCGTTCGACTGTATGCAAATAAGCCACACCATCCGCAAAGGTTTTTGCGGGGTTGGCGACGGACACACTTTCCGCCGCGGCTCGGGGGGATGCCACTTCGATGGCCCAGAAAATCTCGTCCGCTCCTGCGCGCAGGTCGAGCACTCCACACACCATCGGCCACCGGTCCGCAACGGATGCAGTCGGCAGCAACCGGAACGTGTGCCCGTCGACCTGGATCTGGTTGTCCTGACACCACTCCGGAACCATGCCCCACTTCAGTTGTGGCTTGCGGGGATCGCCGGTCTTGCACACATCCGGATTCCCCCGCATGACCGGGTCCCAACTGGTGCGAAGGTCATCCTCCGGCCTGGCGCCTCCGAACGTCCATACCAGTCGGTCGCCCGCCCGCAATCCGGTTGCCCGGAACCGCAGGGCGCATCCCCCCACCTGCTTCAATGGCACGACGTCGAGCGTCGCCTGGACGTCTTGCAAAGCAGGGTCTGCGACCCGCCACGTCATACGCCCGCACCGGTAACGGGATTCAACCTCCTCATAGTCGTGTAACCATTTTCCGTCAGCGCCGCGCAGGATTCCCAGCGCGAAGGCGCCATGGATGTACGGTGTGGCGATCAATCGAACCAGTGGCCGGTCGCCGGCCAGGACCACCGCTTCGGTCTGCGGCTCGCAGTACAGGGGGCGGTTGTTGAAATACGTCCCGTTACGCCCCACGATCTCGCGGCCTTCCGCCACATAGCGCACTATTCCTTGCCGCACATAGCCGGCATCGACCACCTGCCCGGGCTCACGACAGGCGTGTTCAGCGCTCATGCGACCCTTTTCGGTAATCAGAGTGTTTCATAAGACATCCGAGCACCACTGCCCTATTTGGTCGTCTGGCAATGCGATGAAATATTATAGCCGTTCGGCGCAAAAATGGCAATGGCGCGCCCATGCCGTCACGCCGGCCCTCGCTAACGCGCAAACCCCTCCGGGATGGAGGGGTTTGCTTTCTGTAGTGAGTCAGATAAAGATTCGTAGGGGCAGTGCCTTGCGCCTGCCCTGGGCGACCGCAAGGGATCGCCCCTACCACGAAACATTATCTGAACATCTATGGCCCGCTCGGCCACACAGTGTTCAGGCCCAACCTCGCTGCTTCACGAAGTCGGTGATCACCGGAATCGTCACATAGTTCCCGTTATAAGCCTGAATGCCCCAGTAGATCAAGAGAACCCAGGCGGCCAGCCCTAGTAGCGGCGTGACGCACTGGACAACCGGGATCACGCCGACCACGATCACAATGGCCATAGCTACAACGCCCGCCGCCAGCGCCTGGGCATTGTGAGCTTTGATAAACGGACGACCCTTTTTATCCTCCAACAATAACACAACGATGGGGATAATGGGCGAGAAAACATAAGCCAGCAAAGCCCAGAGTTTGTCGTCGCTGGTGATGTTACCCTCGGGTGGTTTTGCCATTGGTTCTTCCAACGGTTTGTCTTGTTCTGCCATGCGGATGCCTCCTTGGAGATGAAATAAAACCACAAACTGCAACGCTCACGATGTGCCTTCGGGCGCTAAGGACTGAGAATTAAATAACTTGCGCAAGTCCCCCCTTCATTTGCCGGAGCAGATGAGTAAGTTATTAAGCCTTAGCCGTCCTTAGCCCTAAACTGATTATAGGGCACAACCATCTTGCTGTCAACTTGGCCCCAATTGGCCAGGAGACGGCCCGTTGCAGCCGCTGTCCGCTGTAGCCGGTGTTAGCCGCCGTTCTTCTTGAATAGATCGCGCGATAATAATATACCGCCGACACCCGTGGCAACCAACGCGAGTGAAAAAACTACGAGCAATGCGAGAACGAGTACCCACCGCCAACCAACAGGCTCTGTTTCGCCCGATGCCAAACCGGTAACGACAGCCAGCGCTTGCCCTCCAACGAGCAGGCCTGCTGCGATGCCAAGTCCCCAGCCGATGAGTCTCTGGCGCGAATGTGCTCGCAGCGCGGCCCAGATGAGCAGCCCTCCACCAACAAGAGCAAACAGGAATAGTTCGGCTGGCATGAGATAATCGAACCGGAACACGTGATTGGTGATGATGACGACCACAGAGAGCAAGATTGGCGCCAGAATTGGGAACCACACCAGCGCTGTGCCTGCAATTGCCAGGATTTTGGTAAGAACATCTTTCCTTTTCATACGTTATGACCTCCTTGCCATTGCCGAAGGCGGTTAACTCGCGGTTAACCCGCCACGCTCTGATTGCAAAGGCATGACCGCTAACGCCGAGAGTGCGATGCGCTCAGGGTGCCCCGGCGACTTGGGTCAGGATGCCACCCGCACGTCGGCGACGCCGGCGCGGCGGGCGGCCTCGGCCAGGACGGCCAACTGCTCCCGCGCCGGCGGCTCCAGGGCCGCAGCCCGGTACTCCAGCCCCAGGCTGCGGTATTTGCCCGCGGCCAGCTTGTGGAACGGCATCAGCTCGTAGTATTGCACCTTCGGCAGGCCGGCGACGAAGGCGGCGATCGCGCCAATCGCGGCCGGCGTGTCGTTCACGGTCGGCACGACCGGCGTGCGCACGATCAGTCGCCGATCTCCGACTGAGATTGCTTCGCACAGCCCGCTCGCAATGACGTCCCACCCCGGAGGGCGATCTTCGGCCATCCGCCGGATGTTCTCCAGGATGGGCCGGACGGGAGCGCCGGTCGCGGCCCGGTGCGCCGCGTCGTCCAGCAGCTTGATGTCAACCATGACCAGGTCAGTCCAGCGCAGCAGCCCGGCCAGCCTGTCCCACTGGCCCAGGGCGCACGTTTCGATCGCGGTGTGCACGCCCGCCTCTTGGCAGAGCTGCAACACCCGCTCGGAGAAGCGGGCCTGGAGCAGCGGCTCTCCGCCCGAAAGGGTCACGCCGCCTCCCGATTGGTCGTAGAACGGCTTGTCGCGCAACAGCTCCTCGAGCAGCTCCTCGGCCGTCCACCAGCGGCCGGCGAGGACGAGCGCCTCCGCGTAGCAGGTCTCGGTGCAGCGGCCGCAGCCCCGGCAGCGCGGCCGCCGGTAGACGCGCCGGCCGTCCTCGACCGCCTGCGCGCCCTCGGGGCAGCGGCGCACGCACTCCTGGCAGCCGATGCAGCGGTCGGGGAAGAACTCCAGCTCCGGCTCGGCGCGCTGCGTCTCAGGATTGTGGCACCAGAAACAGCGCAACGGGCAACCCTTGAGGAACACGGTCGTGCGGATGCCCGGCCCGTCGTGGATCGAAAACCGCTGGACGTTGGTGATCAGGCCCTGGGGAGTTTCAGCTTGCATCTTCGGCGATAATCCGATCTACCACCAACTGCCGGTAGGAATAGAAATTGACGCATGCCTGCGGCTACTTGCCTCGAGGCGCTTCGGCGGATCAAACCTGAGCTGCATACTCGCGAAACAGCTTGAGGTATAACTGGTAGTCCTGGTACGACACGCCCGGCGGGGTCTGATGGTCGCAACTGATGATGAAGCCGCCCTGCTTGGCGACCGGCAGGAGCCGTTCGAACTCGGCCCGCAGCGCCGCCTCGCCGCGGTTCATCACCATTTTGTCGTAGGCCCCGATGAACCGCATGCGCGGATGCGCGCGGCGCAGCTCGGCGATGTCAATCCCCGACTGCCGCTCCAGCGGCAAAATCCCGTCCAGCCCCGCCTCCTCGAACCAGCCGGCCGGGACGGTGATGTCGCCGTCCGAATCGACTATGGTGGTGATCCCGCGCTCCTCCAGGCGCGGCACAACCTTCTGATAGTACGGTTTCATAAATTCATCGAAGAACTTCTGCGAGAGCATCGGCCCGTGATTGTAGCTCATGTCCTCCGCGAAAGTCATGAAGTCGGGCGTGCAGACCGAGCAGACCTCGTCGATGACCCCGAGCTCCCATTCGACCAGGTCGGCGTTCATGCGGTGCATCAGCTCGGGCTGGTCGTAGAACGCGTACAGGTGCGGCTCGATGCCGAAGAGGGTGCGCGGGAACCAGAAGAAGCCGGCGAGGCTGAACCAGAGCGCGACGTCGCCGCGTTTCTGCTGCTCCGCCCACCTGCCCCAGTCGTCAGCGTTGATCGCCGGCCGCGGATAGAGGAACGGAAGAATGTTCTCATAGTCCTTCATCGAGGCGACGATGCCGGCGCCGTGGTGCGCCGGCTCCGGGCAGCCCGGCCGCCGTTCGGAAAACCAACCCTGGATGTACACGTCCAGGCCGAAGTGGCGGCAGATGTCGTAGCGGTCGACCACGTCCGCCGGCAGCCCCTCCGTGTGCCAGCGGGCGATGGTCTGGTCCCACCACCCGGCCCACTCGACGATCGGCAGCCGGTCGCAGGGCTGGAAGTTCATCAGGGCGCGGAAACGCTCGCGGCAGGTCATCACTTGACTTCCTCCACCACCAGCACGAGGTCATGGGCGATCGGCAGGGATTTGCCGGTGCTCCACTGGCCCTCGCTGTCCGGCGTGAAGCAGCCGCAGTCGTACTCGTGTCCTGTCGCCAGATCGAACAAGAACGCCCGGTAGCGCGCGCTCCGGTCAAGCCCCCGGACGACCGGACACATCCACTGGGTGGGCAGGAAGATGATGCGGCACTGCCCGGGAATGCGGGCCGCGTAGGGGCCGTAGTAGTTCTGCGGCGACCAACGCGGCTGCACCGCATCGAAGTCCGGCTCGAGCCGCCACCACTCGTACCGCTCCAGCAGCCGCTTGCCGATCCCGACCTGCTCCGAGCCGGGCAGGCGGTACGCGGTCTCCCACGGCGTGTTGCCCCAGCTCAGCCCGTGCGGCGACGGGCCGTACGGCTCGCGCGGCGTGCTCATCTGCCAGATGCCGTTGGCGCCGTAGGTGTGCCCGGCCGCGCCGCTCAACAGGCACGTCCAGAACATGAATCGCTGCACGTCCTCCCAGCACCCGCCGCCGATGCCCTCGTAGGATACCTCGCTGTCGATGACCGGCATCTTGGGCTGCTGCGCCACGGACTCCGTGACCCGCGTGAGCGTGTTCGGAATGTCCCGGTGCCCGCCGTGGCCCGTCTGGAGCATCCGGAAGTCGATGAGGCCAGCTTCTCCGATCTCCCTGCCGCTGTGCCCCTCGTGCACGGACCTCAACCGCTGGAACGCGTCGATTCGCTTGACGTATCGAGCCACCTCCGCCCACGTCTCCCTCAGGCGCTTCTCGTCCCCATCCTTGTCTTCGGAGAGGTAATACGGCATGGTCCATTCTCCGGCCAGGCACCACACGACCGGATAGGCGCCCCAGCGTGCGACGAGATATCGCCAGTGCTTCTTGAGCTTCTTCGCCCCCATGAACACGCCGAAGTAACTCCAGCTTCCGACGATGCAGGGCACGAGCCCCGAGCGCACGAGCCACTGGATGCGCAGGTCGGCCATGTCGAAGTACGCGGGGTTGATGCGCGCGTAGTCCGGTTCCCAGGGGAAGCCGGCCTCGTTCGCGCCGCGCTCGTCGAACGGCGGCATGTCAGGATAAAGCCCCGCGACGATCTGGATGACGTTGAAGCCCTTTGCGACGCGGTCGGCGGCAAGCAGTTGGAAATCGTCCGGCCAGCCGAGCCGCTTGGTGAGGCCCATCCACCAGGTATCGGCGAGCCAGAAGAACGGCGTGCCGTCGGCGTGTTCGAAATGGCGGCGGTCCTGCGCCACCTTCGGCGCACCGTGTGCGAGCAGCGGGTTGTCGCCGGTGTAGGCGGACGCTTCGAGCGTGCCCTCGCGGCCGTGCAGGTCCGCGTTCGCCTTGTCCGAGCAGGCCGTCCTGAACCGATAGGTGCCCGGAGCCGGCGGTGCAAAGCGAACCCGCCACTCGTTTCCGCCACCCCAGAACGCCGGCACGCGCCACTCGCCGCCCGCGCCCGTGAACACGACGTCCAGTTCAATCTCGTTGAATGGGTCCGCGTAGGATCTGCCCGACGTGTACGACCATTCCGTCACCGCGTTCTGCGTTGTGCACTTCGTCTCACCCATTTCCGCAACCTCCACGTAAAGTGTTTATATTGTCTATCGTCATATCCCAATACATCGAAGGATGTAATTGTCCATTATGACCATACCATTTTTCCCCGTCAATAATAAGATTGCTCGTGTCTGTGGTGAACACTGCGGTGCGCTCCAAATAGTCATTGAACCCGGCGATCATTACTATCCGAGGTTTGGGATTACGCAATACAAAGTTCCAGCATTCGCTGTAGAAGTCGCCGCAATTCCTGAGCACCGGATTCGTGCCCGAAAAGCCCCAGCCCGGGCTGACTACTTCTACCTCATTATGACGCTGCGTGCCGCCAGGCAGTATGTTCCAGCCGTAAGTGCCGCTGAATACGTGTGCGGCATATCTCATCGTAAAGCAGTTGCCATACGTCTGGTCTTCCCCATAGCTGTCCCAACTGAAAACCAAGTCGTCTCCCCAACTGATAGGCCCCCAATAAACGATAAGCGGTTTCCCATTCAACTGGTAGTAGTTGTCCGGTCCGCCGTAGCTTGGATTATTATAGAAACTGTCATATACATCCTCGGCTTCCTTTTCCATGCACAGGCCCACCGAACCACTCCCGTAGACATCCGGATGTGCTCCGGCAGCCACGGCATATTTTATTCTCCAGGAGTTATTGTCGTTCCAGACTTTGATTCTCTGACATACTGCTCGTGCATTATCAACAAGATAATTGAACGACGGCCGGTAACCACCCAATCCGCCGGGGGTCAACTCAAACAGCAGAAAGTCGATTTTCGCAGCAGCAATCTGTTCCAGGTGAAAATCAATGACAGCGGTATCGTTGGCGCGATATGTACGATAGTCTCCAGGCTCGTTCGAGCAAAGAGGCCGAAACAAACACGGTGGATATCCCGATGTTCCTCCTCTGTGTTCGTGATCGATTAGGACATGGTCCCAATCAGTTTCATAATAAGTGCAATACCAGATTCCGACATCCGACGGACCTGCACCATTCCCATTCGTAACGAATGTGGGCGGCATTCTTGTTATCCTCTCTTTGTGATGAATAAGGTCATGACAAGGCTCCAGCCGTCACGTCCGACAAGCTGACATATCGAAGTTCCACCGGCCCGATCAGTCCGGAAGGACCCTGGGCTCCAAGCCGCGAAAGTTGGCCTTTCATCGCGTAAACCAGCGTATTGGTCACCTCGACGCGTAGAATATTCCGCCCCGGTCGCAGCACGCCCGTCACGTCTTTTCCTCCTTATGCACGCCGCAGAGCAGGCAACGACGCCGGCGTCAGAAGCCGAGGTGTGCCTGTGCGGTCGATCACTGCCTCGTAAGTCTGAGTCATTTTGATTCCTCCTTCTCGCTGTGCAGCACTTTGCATGTGAGCGCGCCGCACCCGCATAGGACCGATCCCTCTCGCTTTCCGGTGGGGGCGCCTCCATTATAGGCGAGAATGGGCATCGGTCAAGTTAGCCGGGTCGCGCGGTCAAGGGGTCCTCAAAAGCTCCCGCGGCCTGGGGACATGTCCGAACCTGACCGGCGGGCCGGCGACGGGTGCGGCCCAGCGCACTGCATTGGTGATGACCCGTAGCACCTCCGGTTGATGATAGATGGGGTAGGTTTCGTGGCCGGGACGGAAGTAGAAGATCTTCCCCCGGCCGCGGTGGAAACAACAGCCGCTGCGGAAGACCTCGCCGCCCTGGAACCAACTGATGAAGACCAGCGTATCGGGCGCGGGGATGTCGAAGCGCTCGCCGTACATCTCGGTGTGCGGGATCTCGAAGTACTCGCCCAGGCCTTCGGCAATCGGGTGCCCCGGCTCGACGACCCAGATGCGCTCCCGCTCGCCCACCTCACGCCATTTGAGATCGCACGAGGCGCCCATCAATTTTCTGAAGATCTTGGAGAAGTGCCCGGAATGGAGCACGATCAGCCCCATGCCGTCCAGCACCCGCCGGTATACCCGGTCCACGATCTCATCCTGGACTTCGGCGTGCGCCATGTGCCCCCACCAGATCAGGACGTCGGTCTCGGCCAGCGCCTCCTGCGTCAGGCCATGTTCCGGCTCGTCAAGGGTGGCCGTGCACACGGCCACCCCCTGGCTGCGCAGGTGGCTGGCAAGCGCTTCATGGATGCCGGCGGGGTAGATGGCCGCGACCTCGGCGTGAAGCTTCTCGTGACGATATTCGTTCCAGACAGTGACACGGGGTAAGTTGGTCATCGGTTCCTCCTCAGTTCATACAATGCAAAACGCGCATCACATTTTCACCGGCGCGCCGCCCTGCGCCGCCGACATCTTGATCACATCCCACAGGCGTGCCATGCGGAGCCCTACCTCTGGCGGGCAAGGGTTGGGCATCTGGCCGCTGCGCACGGCCAGGAATTGCTTCCACGCCCCCAACGATGACGGCGCCGGAACTTTGCGCAGGCGTTTGTGGCCATGGCGCTGCAGTTCCAGCCGCTCTCCCCAGATGCCGGTGCGCAGGATGGCCTGGGTACAGAACACCCACACGTCGGAGGCGCAGGAGGGGATGGTTTCGCCGCAGCCGTGCATGGTGACCAACGCGCCGGAGGCCAGCCGGCCCATCACCGTGGCCCGGGTATCCACGGGCCGGCCGGTGTTGTCCAGCCAGGCGGCCACCTCGACGAAGTCCTCGCCGGCCAGGTCGGTGACGGTGTTCAGCATGTGCGCGCCCGTGTCGAACAGGAACCCGCCGCCGGAGATCTCCGGCTGCTGCCGCCAGGCGCCGACCTGCGTCGGCCCCCAGTTCTGCCAGACGGTGGCGCTGATGCTCAGGAGCGCGCCCAGCTCGCCAGATCGCAGCAGGCGCACCGCCGTGCGGATCTGCGGCGAAAGGCTGCCGGGAAAGGCCACCACCAGCAGCCTGCCCGTGCGGTCGCGCGTCTCGATCAGGCTGCGCGCTTCGGCGGCATTCAGCACCATCGGCTTTTCCAGCAGCACGTCCAGCCCGGCCTCCAGGCACGCTTTGGCCTGGTCGTGGTGATAAGCGTGAGGGGTGATGATGAAGGCGGCATCCAGCCGGCCCGCGTACTCGGCCAGCAGGCGATCCAGGTCCGGCTGGTTGGGCTGGGGTTCCAGCCCGGCCTGCCGGAACAATTCGGCCGCGGCCGTATAGGCCGCCGGCGCAGGTTCACACACCACCGCGATGTGCGTCGTGTCTGACTGCGGCAACATGTCGTGGATGTGCCAACGGGCCATACCGCCACACCCAATCAGAGCAACCCGCACGGGTTGAGTTGTAGTCATGATGTCCATATTCTCCTCATTTGATATCAACCTGCCTCCGCGTGGCAGCCGCTTCGCTGGCCCACAGCATGCCCCGCACCTGGATTTCGCGGGCCTCCGGCACGGCGAAGTCCTTGGCCACGTGGCCCAGAGAGGCATAGAACACCCGCCCCTGCCCCCACAGCCGTTTCCAGGCCACGGGCATGACACAGCCGTCCACCCAGGGCGCACTGGAGGGGTGGAAGGTGGTCGTGGCCAGCACATGGTTGGATGGGTCCACATGCATGTAGTACTGTTCGGAGTGCATCTTGAAGTCAGGGATGCCGCGAGTGATCGGGTCATTGTGGTCAACGATGTCGACCGCATAGTCTACAATGCCATCCGGGTGAGCCACCCACTGGCCACCGACCATCCACTGATACTCGGTATTGGTACGGAATGCATCGCCCATGCCCCCGTGCCAGCCGGCGATGCCGACTCCGCTCTTGACCGTCTCCAGCAGGCCCCGCTCCTGCTCCGGGGTGATCGTACTCATGGTCCGGATGGGGACGATCAGGCTGAGGGCGTGCATCTTGTCCCGGTCCAGATAGACATCCAGGGTGCTGGCAACTTCTACCTCGAAGCCGTGCGCCTGGAGGATGGGTGCGAACAGTTCAGCGCACTGTTTCGGCTCATGACCTTCCCAGCCACCCCAGGTGATCAGAGCGTGTTTCATGGTGAATTTCTCCTTCTGGCGTGTTTCATGGTGAATTTTTCCTTCTGGCGTGTTGCGTGTGGGATCGGCTTCGGCATGTTCATTCGTCCAGCTTGCCGGGCGCCAGTCCCAGGGGCAGGGCGGCCGGCCGGCCGCAGGTGCTGGCGATGGTGACGTGACAGCCGCTGCGTGAGGCGTCCTCGAAGGCGTGCATCACGTCCAATACGTGATAAGCCAGTTCGCCGCTGGCGCGGTGTGGCCGGCCCGAGGTCAGGGCATAGGCCATGTCGGCCACGCCGATGCCGCGACCGACCTCTGGGTTGTGGGTCAGCGGTATTTCGCTCCATTCTGATGCGCCGGCCCGGCAGATCCGCACCGGGCCGGTGAAGCCGTTGGGATCGGGGACGCTCAGCGAGCCTTCGGCGCCGTAGATCTCGATGCGGGGCAGGTTGGCTGCCCATACGTCGAAGCTGTTGATGATGGTACCGATGGCCCCGTTGGCGAAGTCCATCACCCCGGCCACATGGGTCGCGACCTCTACCTTGACCCGGGCGCCGTACTTCGGCTGGCTGGTGATCAGCCGCTCGGGGAAGGTGCTCCGGGTGGCGCCGGTCACCCGCCGGATCGACCCAATCAGGTTGACCAACGCGGTGAGGTAGTAGGGGCCCATGTCGAGCATCGGGCCGCCGCCCACCTGGTAGTAGAACGCCGGGTCGGGATGCCAGCTCTCGTGCCCATGGCAGGTCATGAAGGCTGTGGCAGCCACGGGCTCGCCGATCCAGCCGTCGTCGATCAGCTTGCGGCAGGTCTGGATGCCGCCGCCCAGGAAGGTATCGGGCGCGCAGCCGACCAGTACGCCGCGCTCCCTGGCTGCTGCCAGCACCCGTTGGCCTTCAGCCCGGGTGAGGGCCAGGGGTTTTTCGCAGTGGACGTTCTTCCCGGCCGCAATGGCCGCCAGGTTGACCTCGGTATGGGCTTTCGGGATAGTGAGGTTGACAACGATCCGGATCTCGGGGTCGGCCAGCAGCTCCTCTACTGTGCAGGCTACCGGGATGCCGAACTCGGCAGCTCTATCCCGGGCTCGGGCCATGTCGATGTCGGCACAGGCAACCAGGTCCAGGATTTCGAACGCTCGGCAGCCCTTGATGTACGCCGGGCTGATGTTGCCGCTACCGATGATGCCGATCTTGATTTGAGGGGTCATGGATCTCTCCTTCTGTAGTGCTTACTGAGCGTGAGGGGTGATGATGAAGTCAGTATTTGATATCAACCTGCCGCCTCGTGGCAGCCGCTTCAAGGATGGCATCGCAGATGACCGCCGCACGGTAGCCGTCTTCGAAGGTTGCGCCGTAAGGGGCCACATCTTTGTCATCGACGATGCAGTCCAAAAGGTGCGTGATCTCGTGCACGAAGGTATGCTCCCAGCCGATGATGTGCCCGTGCGGCCACCAGTTGCCCCACCACGGGTGGTAGCTTTCGGTAACCAGCACGTTGTGGAAGCCCTGAGTCTCTCTGGGCGCCTCGCCTACCCAGAACACCTCCAATTCGTTCAGGCGTTCCAGGTTGAAACGAATGCTGCCCTTCTCGCCATTGATCTCCAGTACCTGGTAGTTCTTGCGGCCGGCGGCGAAGCGGGTGGCCTCCAATGTGCCGATGGCCCCGTTCTCGAACTCGACCACCGCGGCAAAGGCGTCATCCACAGCCACCTTGCCGGCGCCGCTGCCGGCGGGCAGGGGGCGCTCCGTAACGAAGGTGCGCGTCACAGCACCCACGCTCTTCACCTCCCCCACCAGGAAGCGGCCCAGGTCAATGATGTGTGCGCCCAGGTCGCCCAGCGCGCCGCTTCCGGCCGCTTCCTGGTCCACACGCCAGATCCTGGGTGTGCCGTAGTGGGGCATGAGCCACTCCTGCAAGTACACGGCGCGATAGTGGTAGATGCGGCCCAACGCGCCACTTTCGATGAGGTGGCGTGCCTGACGGATGGCGGGCACGAAGCGGTAGCAGAAGCCGACCATGTGCTTGACATCCGTCCTGGTGACGGCGTCGAGCATACGCCTGGCTTCCTCAGCGTTACGCGCCAGGGGCTTCTCGCACAGGATGTGCTTGCCTGCCTGGGCAGCGGCGATGCACGGTTCGGCGTGTGCATCGTTAGGGCCGCCATTGTCGAAGAGCTGGATACGGTCATCTTCCAGCATCCTGGCCCAGTCGGTGTAGTAGACCTCATAGCCATAGCGGTGCGCCGCTTCGGCCACCGCTGTCTCGTTACGTCCACAGATGGCCACCAGCCGGGGGATGGCGGGGGGTGGATACATCATGTAGGGGATTTTCTTATAGGCATTAGTGTGAGCCTTGCCCATAAAGGCGTAGCCCAACATCCCCACCCCGATCTCCGGCGCGATTCCCTCGGCCTTCGGTCCGGCCATGGCGGTGAAGGATTGTTCGCTCATTGTTAGCTCGACTCCTTTCATGGTAGACCCGATATTGGATATTGGGTATTGGGTATTTCCTCAATACCTGATACCTGATACCTGATCACTTACTCGCGAACGCCGCATCGAACGCCGCGGCTGAGGGGGTGAAGTCCTGGCTGCGCACCAGCGCCAACGCCTCACGTGCGCCCCATTCTCGATCTATGCCGCTATCTTCCCACTCAATGGACAACGGGCCCTGGTAGCCGATTCTATCGAGGGCGCGGATGAGGGGGTCCCACCTGACATCCCCCCGCCCCGGTGAGACGAAATCCCAGCCCCGGCGGGGATCGCCGAAGTTCAGGTGCGACGACAGGATGCTGTTGCGCCCATTGAGCTGCACCCGGGCGTCCTTCACGTGCACGTGGAAGATCCGGTCGGGGAACTCCTCGATGAAGAACACGGGGTTGACGAACTGGTGCACGAAATGGCTTGGGTCGAGGTTGAAGCCGAAGTTCGGATGGCTGTTCACCGCGTTCAGCGCGCGACGGGCCGTGATGATGTCGTAGGCGATTTCGGTTGGGTGCACCTCCAGGGCAAATCTGACCCCTGCTGCCTTGAAGACATCCAGGATCGGGAGCCAGCGGGCCGCGAAATCTTGGTAGCCAGCGTCGATGTCCGCCTGGCTGGTGGGTGGGAAGAAGTAGAAATTGGACCACACGCTGCTGCCGGTGAAGCCGTTGACGAGGTTCACGCCAAACAGCTTAGCGGCCCGCGCCGTGTTCTGCATCTCCTCGGCGGCCCGTTGACGCACCCTTTCGGGGGCGCCTTCGCCCCAGATGCGCGGTGGCAGAATGGCCTTATGCCGCTGGTCAATGGGGTCGTCGCAGACGCACTGGCCGACCAGATGGTTGCTGATGGCGAAGCACTTCAACCCGTGCTTCTCCAGGAGATCGCGCCTGGCTCTAATGTAGGTATCGTCCTCGAGCGCCTTGTCCACCTCGAAGTGGTCACCCCAGCAGGCCAGTTCCAGGCCAGCGAATCCCCATTCACTGGCTTTCTTGGCCAGCGTTTCCAGGGGCAGATCGGCCCATTGCCCGGTGAAAAGTGTGATGGGTCGTGACATGGTTTTTCCTCCTTTTGTAACGGTAGATTACAGACCCCTGCGCGCCGCCAGGCTGTCGGGGGTCTGCCAGGGCCGGATCCGGAACAGGCTGGACCCGACCAGACAGAGGACGCCACCCGCTACCAGCATGGGGGCCAGCCCGAAACGGTTGGCCAGATAGACGCCCAGTAGCGGCATCACAAAGGCGCCGGCGTTCATGATGGTCGTATAGATGCCCAGATACACCGGACGCTCGGCCTCGGGGCAGATCTTCAGGACCATGTTGAAGTGGCTGAGGGACACTCCCGGCGCAATCAGATTGTTCAGCGCCGACCAGACCAGGATCAGCGTCAGGTTGGGCGACAAGCCCACCAGCACAGGATACAAGCCGATCACGCTGATAGTCCACTTCAACACCCGGTTCTCACCCCAGCGGATAATGACCCGCTGCCACAGGTAATAGCCGATAGCCGACGCCAGGCTCCCCAGCATGCCATTGAGCCCCAGCCACCCTTCAGCGGCCCCCAGCGTCCGCATGAAATACAGCACGTACAGCGGGCCGATCATCCAGAGGCCGACGCCATATGCCAGGGTGTTGACCACCAGGCGGACGAAATCCGGCTGGTGGGTTGTCATCTGCTGGAAACCGCGCCAGAGCGACCGAAAGCTAACCGGCTGGCGCGGGCTCGCCGGTGGCGCCACCGAATCGGGCGCCTGCAACTTGAGGATGTAATAGATGCTGATCAGCGAGGCGGTGAAGCCGATGACGTACATCACCTGGTAGTTGAGTGGGAACACACTGCGTTCCAGCCACCAGCCCGCCAGGAAGATGCCTGACGTCACAGCCACCGCCGCCAGGATGTTGCGGATCGCAAAGACCCGGGCCCGGTTGGTCTCGGGGATCACGTCGGCCAGCATGGAATTCCAGCCTACGCCGAAGAAGTGGGCCGGGATGGAGAAGGCAATCAGCAGCCAGATCAACGCCGTCCCCTTCTGCGCCACTGGTAACCAGGGGATGAACGCCGCCAGGAGAAAGCCCAGACGGTAGACGAACAGGCTCCGGATCAACAGCGGCATCCGCCGCGCCCGCCGGTTGAGGAACTGCCCGGCCGGGATCGACACCAGCAACGCCAGGAGGGCCGGGATCGAGCTCAGCAGGCCGATCTCGGTGTTGGTGGCGCCCAATCGGATGGCGAAGGGGGCGTTGAAGGCGGCCGCGGCCGATAGAAACGCGGCCCAGAAGACTTCGCTGTTCAAATTGCGGGCGTTGCGCTCGGGGATGTCCAATTCCTGCGGGGCGAGCGCTTCCCGCATCTGTTCCCCTGTCCGCCTGGTCAGAAGCCACCAGCGCCGCATGGCCCGACCACTTCGGACAAAGATGGAAGGATCAGATGTTTTCATAAAGGTTTGAGTCCGTAGTTACCCTGTCATAGGACGTGGGACGAGCCCACTTTGGCGCCGGACCAGACTAACCCTCCCCAGGCCGAAGGGTACCAGGGTGTAGTCGTCGGTCCACAAAGCTTCGTTTTCGAAATGGTCTGGGCCCACCCCATCGCCATCGCCGCCACGCAGGTGGTGCGGCCCCAGCAGATTGCGCAGACTGCTCACCATCTCGACCTCCACCTGGTTGGCCCCGGCGCGCAAGGCGCCCGTCACCTCGACCCGGTAGGGCGGCAAAATCAAGGGCTCTGCCTGGCGCCCATCGACGCGCACCTTCAGGACAATGGCGTGAGGGTCGTCGAACTCCAGGAAGCTCCGGCCCTCTACATCTTCCAGCGTCACCGTCTGGCGCAGGACGATGCGACCGGCAAAGAAGGGATAACCCTCCTGGCGGGTCAGATCGGCGCCGGTCAGACTCTGGGGCTCGGCTATCAGGACGAACGGCCCCCGGAAGTAGTCGAAAGTCTGTCCGTGGAGATGCCCTGCCTGGCCGACGTACTCGGCCGTCACAGCAAAGTCGCCGATGAGGTACAGGCTCTCCAACTCCAGCCCGGTCCCGAAGACGGATTCCAGGACGACCTGGTTGCGCCCGGCCCTGGCCGCCCCGGTGATATCCACACAGCGAAAGCTGATGTCCCGCCAGTAGCCCTCGCCGGGCTGCACAACCTGGCCGTTGACCGTGATGCGGAACCGCTCCGGCCTCTCCACGACCAGCGTCAGTGGCCCGCGAGGCAGATCGGCCACGTCGAAGACGTAGCGGAGGGCGAAAGGCGCCCCCACGCCCCCCAGGTCCCGGACGGCCCGCTGCGCTTTCCACACCGGCCCCGGCTCGCTCCACTCAGCTTCTCCCAGCCGGTAGCGGCAGTAGTCCAGCGTGAGCGCGTTGGGGTCACGCCGCTCGAATTGCCACTCGTCTGCCAACTGATAGCGGGCCACAACGGCCAGCGGCGCTGG